>NZ_WTKT01000030.1:0-29240 GCF_011378685.1 Pseudoalteromonas sp. C8 | reverse complement strand
TGCAAATTCAACCACCAAAGATAAACACGCCCTAATAGTTAAAGAATGCGACCTAATTAAAATAGAACTTTAAAAGCGATAAGTTAAGCTAACTTTTCCACTAATAGGAGAGCCATAAAAACCGACATTAGCTAAGCTAGTAATATGCTTTTCATCTGTAATGTTATCAATGTTAGCTTGAATTGATAAGTCTTCGCTAGCATCCCATCGAGCAAATGTGTTCATAAGTAAATAAGAATCCTGCTTAACATTACTGGCTATATTTTCTGTTTTTGATTGCCATTTACCGGCTAAACCAAATTTAAATTTAGGTAGTTGAGGCAGCGTATAATCTAATGAAAAATTAACAACATTTTCAGGTTCCCATTCATGAGAACTGTCGCCTGCGTCATCATTTATATCTAAGTATGTATATGCGAATACAGCATTTAGATCATCAGTTATGTTTCCGGTTAATTCTAATTCAAAGCCTTGGGTATCTTGATCAGCTCCTTTATAGTAAGTAAATCCAGATGCGTTTAGCCCTGCATAAGTTGCAATATTATCTTGTTTTGCACTAAACACGGCAAAGGTTGCAAGTAGTTGATCATCAAACCATTGAGTTTTCACTCCAACTTCGTAATTAACACCTTTACTTGGATCTAAAAAGTTACCATCGTAATCGTACTGCTCTTGTGGCTGATAAATATCGGAATAGCTTACATATACATTAACATCATCATTAATTGCATACGTTGTTGCAAGGTAAGGGCTTACCTCACTTTCATCATTATCTATATCAACGCCTTGGCTAAAGCCTGTGCGCTCATAATCGATAGCGTTAAAGCCCGCAATAACAAATAAGTCACTTGTTAGGTTTAATTTAGTAGAACCAAAAAAACGCTTCAAAGTAACATCAATATCAGCATACTTAGTTCGTTCACCCCAAATAGGTTCAGCAATCGCATCTAATGCATATGGAAAAGCAGGCGCTAAACCATAAGCTTCAGTTGTTGCTGCATCGTAAGAGTTAGTAAAAGAGTAAGATGTACTTTGTGAAATACTACCACCAAGCATTAACTCATGCTCTTGACCAAACAAGCTGTACTCACCTTTAGCTGTTATATCAAATAAATCAGCTGAGAATTCTGTATCATATCGTCCAGGAATACTGACTAAACCTAAATTAGTTTCACTATCAAACATTCCATAAGCGTCATAAAGGTAAAGTAATTTACTTTGATCTTCTGAGTCTTGGTAATTATAAGTTGTTTTAATTTCCCAGTTATTATCGAATACATAAGTATATTCAATAAAAGCTGTGGTATTAAGAGTATCCCATTTAGTCCACTCTTGGGTTGTACTTGTACTTACATCCCACTGCGCTTGTGTACCATCGGCATATGAAAGTGGTAATCCTCCCCACATGGTTCCATCTGTATTCGCATCTTGATGTGAAGCACCAAATGAAAGTGTTGAATTACCAGTAAGTTGTCCATCAACTACAGCAGAGAAGTAAGTACGATCGTTTTCTAAACCATCAAGGTATGAATCAGAGCTTTCTGCAGCCCCAACAACACGTGCAGCCCAGCTACCAGAATCTGTTAATAAAAATGAATAATCAGCTTGTAAGCGCTTTAAACCATAAGTACCTACAGAAATACCTATTTCACCTTCATTCTCATTTGTTGGACGTTTTCGAACATAATTAATAGTACCAGCTGCATTACCAACGCCTGTTAATTGCCCATTAGCACCACGAATAACTTCTATTTTTTCATAACCGTAGCTTTCCATAGCACCAGTAACAAGGCCCCAGTTATTAGGTAGACCAACACCATCAACTTGAGTGCTTTTAATATCAAAACCACGAGACGTGTATCGTGTGCGGTTAGTTTCACCTTGTTCTACAGTAATACCCGTAGCCATTTTCAATGCGTCATTAATACTATTTGCTGCAAAGTTTTGAAGTTGCTCTGCGCCAATTACACTAATAGATTGTGGTGTTTCGTTAAGCTCCATAGTTAAACCGGTAGCACCTTGGCTAACTCGATCTTGGCGTACACCTACTATTAATATTTCTTCCATTTGTTCATTGTTATTTTCAACTGTATTCTTAGTTGGTGTTTCTTGCGCTTGAGCTGAAAAACCCATAGCTAAAACTAATGAAGAAAGTGCAAAAGTGCGATTGAGTTTCATGTTTTCCCTTAATTAATATTTAATATTATTTGAGTTTATTTAAATAATTGGGACATTCTACTATTTAGAATTAACAAACTCAAACAAAAACCATTATCATTTGCAAACGCGTTTACGCTGTTTTAGGGAAAATTACTTAGTCTGTAAATAATATTATGATTAGGGTAAGCAATATGACTTATAAAAATATGATTGTTTTTTTTAACTTAAATTGAATTATAAAAAAAGCGGCCTAGGCCGCTAATTTAAAGTAGTTAGCTTTTTAGTTATTAAAAAGAGTATTTAACAGAGAATTGTAAACGATCTAAATCGCCATCTACGCCACTTTCAGTTTCACGCTCAGCATGTTTTAGCTCAGCTCCAAATGTTAGGCGTTTAACAGGGGAATATAAAATGTTAGCGCTATAGCTTTGGCTTGATTCAGTCGGATCACCAGAAATAGCTAATAAATCAGTGTTGTTATCAGCAGAGAAGAAAGAGTATAAGAACGTTGAACGCCATTGGCTTGTCCACTTGTGCTGGTAAGCAACAAAACCAGAAGTCGAATCAATGGCATCTAGTTCATCGCCATTAAGTACTGCGCCGTGAGCAACGTTTAAGCCTACGTAACGGCCTAAGCCTTTACCTTGAGTAAGCATAAATTTAAGGTTGTCTTCACCAAGGTTTATTTTACCCGACGCACTAATACCAAAAGATGTTTCATCTGCATCAACACTGCCTACTTTATAAGTTAGTTGGCGAGCAAGCGCTGCAACAACAATGTTACCCCAATCAGCTTTGTGTGTGTAACGAGCTGTAAAGTCAGGCAATGATGCATCATCAGTTACTACCATACCGCTAGTAGTAGAAATTGTACTTTCTGGGTTTTCTAATGAGAAAGACCATGCGCCAGTGGTATATTTAATTTGCGATTGTCGAACAAATATAGTGCCTTCAGCTGGGCCTACAAAATCAAGCGTTTCAGCAAGGGCACCCACGTTTTGAAAGTTAGACCATGTTTGACCAAATAACCAACCGTCGTATGTCACAAACGCATGGCGAATACGTGGAGCATAAGAGTTTGATACACGTTCATTGCCGCCAGCAGCTGAGGCTAAAAAATCAATCTCAATTTTAGTGTTAACGGTCTTACCGTTATCCATAACAGTGGCTGTGCCAAAGTTAAAGCGTGACTCGCGAGCATGCATATCAAACACAGCATCTGAGCTGTTATCGTCGCCAACTGTTAGCGTACTTGGTACGTAAAAGTCACGACCTACGTTTGAACCTGCAGGCGCACCCGCTGAATAATCACTCCACATAGAGTCGAGTTTAATGTATCCACCGTAAGTAAATTCGGTATCACCAATTTTTGCAGCAGTTGCCGCGTATGCAGTACTTGATAGTGCACATAGTACAGCGCTTGCTGCCAATGTTTTTAATGGGGTAAATTTCATTGTGGTGTCCTTTATAGGCTACTTGTTATTTATTACTTTTTTTTCATAGATATTTGTATTACTTGCTACGAGTATTACTTACGAATAAAAAGGGTTATTAATTTGGCTTTCAATTCACTTTCTATTTTCATTCGTTAAATAAAGCATTTTAGTAAGTACAACAAAATATCTTTATTAGAGTACGAGAACACTGTTGAATATGTGCAATATTTACTCAATTACCTATTGGTCTATAAGACTAAGGTTTGAGAGCAGATTAGTTTGTATTTACTTACATTTAACGCGTTGTATTATTTATGTAAAAAATTGAAAGCAGAAGGATTATAAACTACAAATGAGGAAATTGAAGGGGTGTACAACTAAGGTCTAATACTTAATGTAGCACTGCTGAGTAATCCTTGATAAAAGCTTAAGGCAAGTAATTTAAATGGAGACTAAGATGTCACAAAGTATCTATCCAGTTCCTGCGCATATTAAAGATGCGACTCTTGTAGATAAAAATAAATATAATACGCTTTACAAGCAATCTATTGATGACCCAGAAAGTTTTTGGCGTGAGCATGGCAAACGTCTTGATTGGTCTACCCCTTATACAAAAGTTAAAAACACATCATTCGACAAAGGCCATATAAATATTAAATGGTATGAGGATGGCTACCTTAATGCTTCGTACAATTGTATCGATCGTCATTTAAAAACCAAAGCAGATAAAACGGCGCTTATTTGGGAAGGTGACAGCCCATCTCAAAGTGAGAATATTACTTATCAACAATTGCATGATGAAGTAGCCAAGTTTGCCAATGGTTTAAAAAAGCTAGGTGTTCAAAAAGGTGATCGTGTAGCGATTTATATGCCTATGACGCCTCAAGCTGTTTATGCAATGCAGGCTTGTGCACGTATTGGTGCTATTCATTCGGTTGTATTTGGTGGCTTTTCACCTTCTGCGATTGCAGATCGTATTCGAGATTCGGGTGCCAAAATTGTTATTACTTCAGATGAAGGGCGCAGAGCAGGTAATTGTGTTCCATTAAAAGCAAATGTAGATGAAGCGGTAGCGCAAGAAACTGTAACCTCAATTGAGCATGTTATTGTGCACCAATTAACCGGCGGTGAAGTTGATTGGAATGAGCACGATATATGGTGGCATGACCTAGTTGCTGATTTACCAGCAAAGTGTGAACCAGAGCCAATGAACGCTGAAGATCCATTGTTTATTTTATATACATCAGGTTCAACAGGTCAGCCGAAGGGTGTTGTGCATACTACTGGTGGCTACTTAGTTTACTCATCAATGACACATGAATACGTATTTGATTTAAAAGAAGACGATGTGTATTGGTGTAGTGCCGATGTAGGTTGGATCACAGGCCACAGTTATATTGCATACGGGCCATTAGTAAACGGTTGTACACAAGTATTATTTGAAGGTGTACCAACTTATCCAACTGCAGGACGTATGGGCGAAATTGTTGATAAACACGGTGTAACTATTTTATATACTGCGCCTACAGCAATTCGTGCGCTAATGGCGAAAGGTGATGAGCCAACAGCTTCGTCACATCGCGATAGTTTACGTATTTTAGGCTCGGTTGGTGAGCCAATAAATCCAGAAGCATGGACGTGGTATTACGAGAGTATTGGTAAATCTAATTGTCCGATTGTTGATACGTGGTGGCAAACAGAAACCGGTGGCATAATGATTACGCCTCTACCGGGTGCAACTGATACAAAGCCTGGCTCTGCAACCCATCCATTTTTTGGTATTGCGCCAGCATTATTTGATGCTGAGGGGAATAACCTTGAAGGTGCTGTGGACGGTAATTTAGTTATTTTAGATAGCTGGCCATCGCAAGCGCGAACTGTTTATGGCGACCATGAACGTTTTGAACAAACTTATTTTAGCGCCTACCCAGGTGTTTACTTTACAGGTGATGGTTGTCGTCGTGATGAAGACGGTTATTACTGGATCACAGGACGTGTGGACGATGTACTTAACGTATCAGGCCATCGCTTAGGTACTGCTGAAATTGAAAGTGCGTTAGTTGCGCACGAAGCAGTAGCAGAAGCAGCAGTAGTGGGTTACCCGCATGATATTAAAGGCCAAGGTATTTATGTTTATATTACGCCTAACGAAGGTGTAACAGTAAGCGATGAATTAACCAAAGAGGTACGTAACTGGGTTCGTAAAGAGCTTAGCCCAATAGCATCACCAGATATGATTCAATGGTCTCCAGGTTTACCTAAAACGCGCTCAGGCAAGATTATGCGTCGTATTTTACGTAAAATCGCTGCAAATGAGCACCAACAACTCGGTGATACGTCAACGCTTGCTGATCCATCTGTAGTTGATGAACTAATCGAGAACAGATTAAATCGTTAAATGTGCGTTAAAAACTTGATTACAAGTTGATTCTAAACGTAGTATATCGGCTGTCAGTAAGGGTTTTATACCTAACTGGCAGCCGAATTTATTAGGAGTGAACCATGAGTCAGTTTTTAATAGCGGACGACCATCCGTTATTTCGTGAAGCACTAAAGGGCGCATTGAGCGCAAAATTTGAAGGTTTAGAGGTTTTTGAATCATCCGATTTTGACAGCACACTGCAAGTGTTAAGCGAGCAAGAGGATCTTGATATATTACTGCTAGACCTTCACATGCCAGGTAATGGTGATTTATATGGTCTTATTCGTATTAGAGAAGAATACCCAAGCTTACCTATTGCCGTTGTTTCGGGTAGTGAAGACGCTAATATAGTTTCTAAAGTAATGGGTTACGGCGCTATGGGTTTTATTCCTAAATCGTCATCGTCTGATGATATTGCCAGTGCAATTAACCAAATACTTGAAGGCGATACATGGCTACCAAAAGAGTTAAAAAACAAAGTAGCTGAAATTGAAGGTGAAGACCGAGAAATAGCAGCGCAAGTTGCCTCATTAACACCTCAACAATACCGAGTGCTGCAATATCTGCACGAAGGTTTACTTAATAAGCAAATTGCTTATGAACTGCACATATCAGAAGCAACAGTAAAAGCACACATTACAGCCATATTTAGAAAACTCGGCGTGTACAATCGTACCCAAGCCGTTTTAATTGCCGCTAAATTAAAACTCGAGCCAATAGAGCAGGCATAATTTACATTTAAAAAGTCACTTGCTTATTTATGAGCAAAAAAATGCCAGCAACAATGCTGGCATATTTTTATGTGTAGAATAATCAATTAGAATTCAGGTTAATAACAAAATGCATACCTTGTTATCAACACTGTTTTATTACCTCAAAATAAACTACTTAATTAAGCGAATTGGTACAATGCTAAGAAAACACTACAGTTTTATTACCATTAATAAATAACTTATGCTCTGATGCAAGTTGGAGTGCTTTACAAAACACTGTTTTCTCTACATCTTTACCCATTTTAGCCATCATTTCGGCGGTATTAGCATGTGTAACGCTTGTTACATCCTGCAAAATAATAGGGCCTTCATCAAGCTCATTATTCACAAAGTGAGCGGTAGCACCAATAATTTTTACGCCGCGCTCAAATGCTTGATGATAAGGTTTAGCACCAATAAATGCGGGTAAAAATGAATGATGAATATTAATTATTTTGCCTTCAAAGCGACCCACAAATTCAGGGCTTAAAATACGCATATATTTGGCAAGACCAATAATATCAGGGTTGTAGCTGGCAATTAAATCACCTACTTTTTGATCGTGCTCGCTACGAGTTAGTCCTTCGTGCGATACAACATGAAACGGCACATCAAACCCTTTGGCTAAAGGCTCTAAATCAGCATAGTTAGCAATAACGGCTAATACTTCAATATTAAGAGTTTGTTCAAATTGCTTTAGTAACATACCACCTAAACAGTGGGCTTCTTTAGTTGCAAGTAAAACTACTTTAGTTTTTGCACCGCAATGTAGGGCAAGTTTAGCGCCTTGTGGCAACAATGCGCGTAGTTGATCTAAAAAGTCGCTTTGTGGCTCGCCTGTAAGCTCTGTACGCATAAAAAATCGCTGTGCGTCTTTATCTACAAACTCGTTGTTACGCGTAATATTTAAATTGTTTTTATGACAAAGCCCTGTGATTTTAGCTATTAAGCCTACGTCGTCAGCACATTGGGTGGTTAGTATATAGCTCATTGTCCTCATTCTTACCCTGTGATTAATACTTCATTATTTGTGTTTTGGCACATAAAGCAAGGGCTTTGTGGACTAATCCAATATTAATCATGTTGTTGAGTATAAAAGAGGTAGTAAAGTTAAAAGGTATTGAATAGAGGTTAATAAAGGATAAAAAAATGCCACCTAATTTACAAGGTGGCATTAATACTAATTATCCAGAGTTCAGGTAAGTTAGCCCTTAGGTTCGGGAGATAAGTTTTCTTCTTGTCTTAAATACCCGGCGGCCTCTTCGTCATCTTTAGCTATAGCTTGCTGAGAAGGCATAGCGCGCGTTTGCTGGTTTAATTGATGTATTTGTGACGCATTACCTAAATCACGCTCACTGGTGATTGAGGCAATAGATTCGCGGTCTTTCAAGAACGCGATAACGTCTTTTTTGATTGCTTGTAATTGTCCTTCGTCTTTATGCATTTCCATAATATGGCGAGGATGTTCAAGATTTTTCATACCTGTTGCTGCAAACGTAGTAGAAACAACACGAGAAACAATAATCCAAGGCGTTATGCTACTGCGTACTAAAGTATTTTCTGAGCGAGTACTATCGTGAATACCAGTACCTGTTGATATTTTAGACTCAGTAAATGTGCCTTCGCATTTAAAGTACACTAGTAGTGATTCAAATTGCATTTCAGCAAAAAATAGATGAGCTGTATTTGTAAGCAATTGCGCAAATGCTTTAATAAGTATACCTATTAGCAATAAGTGAAAGCTTGTCATTAATAGCTCACTAAATTGAATAACATGTTGGTTATTAAATGCTTGTTTAAAGCTACTAATATTTGCAGCGTCAACGTAATGATAAATATTAATAAACGAATACGCTAAAAACACAGTAAACGCTAAGGCTATAATATAAAGCAAGTTACCACTTACTAAAGCAAGTAACCGTGCTAGCGTAAAGTTTTTACCTAAGTCTATTGAGTGCAGTTTAGGTTGAATCTCTTGGATCATTTCACCTTTAAAACCGCCTTTACCTTCAATTTGTTCTTGAAGCTTAGGGTCTAATTCTCTGTAAACTCTGTTAGGTACTTCTTTATAACGACGGTTAGCCATTACTAGATTGTCTAGGTTTATAAAAATTTCGTCTGGATGAACAGACTCTTGCCAGTTTTCACGTAGTTCTGATACTTCAGCAGAAGGGGTAACTGCATTTAAACGCGCTTTAATCATAATAAAAGCAATTGCGCAGCTCAGAGTGGCTAATACAATAATCGCAATTAAGTACATGCCAGCATGAAGACTAGGTAGTTGCTCAATCCAGCCATCTATTTCTTGTTTGCTAATGTGTTGTTCTTTCATCAGCCATGACATAGAAAGGCCAATAGCGATTGGTAGAATAAAAGATAAAGAAATAATTTTAGCGAGTGCACCGGTACCAAGTGCTTCAATATTTTTTTCAGCGTTTCTAGAAATAGGTTTACCCGTAGAGCGCCACGAAAAAAGCACGTAGAACATTAATATGGCACTATAAACAGGAAATGCTAATTCGCCTGCTTCACCGGTAAAACCCGATAAAGATACAAATGCCACAAGGCCATAAGCAATAAGTGCAACAAGGGTACTTACCCATGAGCCAAATAAGCGCTGAGCAACATTACGAATAGGATAAGGTAGGAATAATAACTTAGGGATTAAGCTGTGAAGTAAACGTGATAAAAAACCATTAGGCTCTTTAAACGTACTGTTTTTACGACCAACCAGCATTTCTTCGAGTGATTGCGCGGTGTAGGCTACTTCTTTTTCTTCTTCTTTGGCGGTTGATGCTTGTGATTTACTGTAGTTATAAGCAAGTGAAGTAGGGTGGTTTCTGCCTACAAAATACTTAAGAGTTGCATAAATACCACTTGAAAGTGAGCGAATGCCGAATGCTAAAATAAGCATGCCAAACACCATTAAAATCCATCCAGCGGTTGTATCTTCTTTTACTGAGCCCGCAGCAATAACAAGTAAACTAATACCCGCTATAGACTCGATGAGTCCTCTTACAGCTGTTACTTTACCTTCAAGTTTGAAGGGGTTTTTTAGTCCAAGATCAATCGATCCATAATCAAAAGCCATTGAATGCTCCTTTTAAACAGCATGCCCAATTAAGGGAGAATATAAGCGTAGTTATAATAACCATTATATATATCGTATTTTTGTTTTTGCTCAATTTTTGATTATATATCAATAAAGTCGTTCAGTTTAAGGTTATTTTAAAGTGGTACATTCTATGCTTTGAAATATAAGCTTAAGCGAGTTAACAATATCTCTTTTAAATGCTTGAGGAGGAATGATGGAATTGATTTACGTTGATGATAGTTTGCCCGGAATTACCCGAAAGCAAAAAAACAAACATTGGCAGTATTTTGACCCAATAGGAAAAATAATTAAAGAGAAGGCCGTTATTGAGCGCTTAAATTCACTCGCGTTCCCGCCTGCTTATAAAAGTGTATGGTTTTGCCCTGAAGAAAATGGGCATATTTTAGCAACAGGTTACGACAGTAAAGGACGAAAGCAGTACCGGTACCATCCATTATTTACACAACAACAAGATGCTAAAAAGTATCAAGCTTGTAGTGTGTTTGGACATAAGCTACCGTTACTTAGGGCTCAATTAAAGGAAGCATTGCAAGGTGATGAGCTCGATTATGAACGTACTTTAGCAGCCATTGTTAGATTAATGGATTTAGGTGCTTTACGGGTGGGGAATGAACGTAATGTAAAACAAAATAAAAGTTTTGGTGCGACAACCCTAAGATCAAGGCATGCAAAATTAACAGGTAAAAATATTAGATTAAAATACCGTGCAAAGTCAGGTAAAGAAAGGGAAGTAAATATAACGGATAAAGCATTGAGTAGTGTTATTAAGGAGCTTCAGGACTTACCCGGGCAACACTTGTTTCAATATATAGAAGAGGGGGAGCGCTCTAACGTTACTTCGACTGAAATCAATCAGTATATTCAAAATATAATGGGTGAAGAATTTAGCGCAAAACACTTTAGAACATGGCGAGCAAGTGTGATTGCTTTTAAAGAAGTGTATGAAGCAAAAGGCGCTATTACATTAAAAACAATGCTTGATGAAGTGTCTTCAAAGCTTGGGAATACGCCAACAATAGCGCGTAATTCTTATATTCACCCTGATGTTATTGAGCTTTGTAAGAAAAATGAATCAGAACAAACTCATTGGCGCGACAATTTTAAATTACCCCGTAAAACAAAGTATCTTAGTCGGTTTGAGCGCGGTTTATTAGAGTTTTTAACGTAACGATAAAGGCTGTAGCTTACAGCCTTTATGCTAAGTTTTTATATTATGCTATTGCAGCATAAACGTTTCGTATTCTAAATCTTCAAATTGTTTTGAAAGCCAAAATAATCCTACTACCGAGGTAATAATGGTTGCTAATGCAAAGCCATAGCCATAAAACTGCGGTCCAAAAGCAATTGATAACAAAGTTAAAACAACGTTTATTACCAAAAATAACCCCGCTAAAAATAGCACTGTTGAGCGTTTATCTAAATAAAACAAAATATTTAAAATAGATAAAAATATAACTTGTACGCCTACACCTACTACATCAATAAATAAAAGCGTTTTATAGTTTGGATCAATGCCAATAAAGGTAAGTATTTGCTCACCCCATAATAACAAGCAGGCAACGGTAATACCCTGAATTTTAAATATATCGTATAAACCGGCACGCGCAGTTTGGATCATACTGTCTTTTAATATGTAGATCTCTTCAAGAGATGAGCCACCACGAATAGCGGTGTAAAAACGGTCGTACTCTTCTACAAAGTCGGTTTCCATTTTTACTAAAAATACCGCCATACCGGGGATAATAGACAAATAAGCCAAAAATATAGGTAAGTCATAAATTGGGCTGGCTCTCAACGTGCCAATAATTTGTATTGATGTGCTTGGAGAATACCAAAAAATGATTTTATCAGCCCATACACCAATGTTATAAAACAGACCACAAAAGAATAGGCTGTAATACACTTTTTTATTGCTTAAAAAGTCAAAACTTATAAGTTTTTCACCCGGGTAGCGGCGAATAATCATAAATAAAAAGCTAAAAAAGAGCAGTGCTTCGCCAGCAAAAAACGCAAAAAATAAGCCGTCTAACTGCCAGTCTCTTAATAAATATGCAAGCAATACCATAAAGGCGTAACCACTTAGCATGGTAATTAAAATTAACCGGTATTCTTTCATACCTGATAGAAAAATAGCGCCAAGCCACTGATTACATAAGCTTACAAAGGCACCTAAAATTATAATCTTAGTAACAACGGGTATAGGGAGCATAGGCCATACAGCTAAGCCCACCAATAGCGCGGCTATTGTTGTTATAAGCTGTGCACCGAGTAGATTAGGCAGTACCTTTGCCTCTTCTTTTTGAAAAAATAAATCGGCAATAAATCGAGTTAGTAATAACTGCAAACCACCCGTTAAAATAAGTGAGGCGGCCATCATGTAGGTAACAAGCGTTAAAAATTGAATAATAAGTACTTTAGGTAATACAATTCCTAAACTTAAAATACCAATAAGCATTAACGCTACAATAGAGAGCAGCCAAGGGCCCGAGCCTATTAAACCTGCGTAGCCGTATGCTTCAAAAACTGAGAGCAGGGTATTTTTTTTGAGAATTTTTCGTATCTCAAAACCTATTCCGGCCATGCTATTGTATCCTTATAAAGTTTATCGTAGCGGGCAAACATGTGGCTCTCGTCATAAAATTTTTGTACGCGGTCTAAACCACTTTTTTGATACTCAAGCCAAGCTTGCTCATTTGTTAGCATGTTTGATATTTGTTGTGCTGTTTCGCTAGGTGAAGCAATTGAGACAACTTCACCGGCTTTACCTAATGCTTTATCTTCATCGGTTCCGCCTTCGATTATTTCGCGGCACGAGCCAACATCACTAGCAAGTACAGGCACACCGGCCGCCATTGCTTCTAAAAGTACTAAAGGCTGCGCTTCGGAAATTGAGGTTAAAGCAACAACTCCGAGCTTAGGCAAAATTTTGGTAATATCTTGCATACCTAAAAACTTAACACTGTTTTGTAAATCAAGGCTGCCTACCAGTAGCTCACACTCTTTGTAGTATTGTGGGTCTTCTTCGAAAGGGCCGATGATCCAGCCTTCGACCTCTGGTAATATCGATTGCGCTTCTTTAATCGCACGTATAAAGGTTTTAATATCTTTTATAGGCACTACACGTCCAATTAACCCAACAACCGGTGGTATCTGTTTTGGACGCTGAACAAACGCTTCAATAAAGCGCACTGTTTTAATACCATTAGGTACAACAAATGCTTTTTCTGGCGCTGCGCCATCTTTTATTTGGCGCTGTCTGTTACCATCGTATAGCGAAATGATCTTATCTGCTTCTTGGTATGTTGTTCGGCCTATTTGCTCAAAAAAGCTGATCCACATTCGGCGAATAAAGCCCATCTCGGTATTTAAGTTTTTACCTAGGCTTTGTTCAGACTCTTTGATCCAACTGGCTTGAATAAGATCTATTTTTCTCTCTTTGGTGTAAATACCATGTTCGGTCAACAAAAAGGGAGTATCGCTTATTACACTGGCACCAGATCCTAAAATACCAGCATACCCGGTAGATATTGAGTGAATAAGTTTAACTTTTGGAAGTCCACGTGCAATTTCGGCTATTTTAAATAGCGGTTTATATAAATTGCGATATGACCAAAAAAAGTCAATAAAAGAGGATTCATCACAAAAAGTTGAATAGTAATTAGTGAGCACTTGCCACGATGATTCACTATATAAAAAGTCGGCTTCGTTAATACCGTCTTTTTTAGCCAAAGTTTCAAATGCAAATTTTAACAATTCAGTCGGGATAGGCTCGTTACAATCTCTAAAATAATTTTGTAGTTGTTGCCAGAAATCAAAGAGCTCTTTTTTATATTTAACCCCATGCTTGGCTTTTATTTCAGAAGTATCATTTTCCACTAAATAATGAACATGCAGCTTGGTAACGTTTTCAGGTAAAGTATATTGAATCTCGCCATAATGCTCTGGTGCTCCACCTATAAAAACAAGCTCAAAGTTATAATGAGGTAACCCTTCAATTATTTGATGAACCCAACTAGATACACCACCACGTACGTAAGGGTAGGTACCTTCCAAAAGCAGTAAAATGTCTGCATTTTTATTACTCATGCCAATACTCCTGCAAATGACGTAATTCACTGCCTTTAGGTTGTTCTGGGAGTTCTTTTAAATAGCGTTTACAGTCGTCAAACTTGTTCATACAAAAGGCAACTTCGGCTTTATAAGGGAGAACATGACGCCTTGCCATACCAAACTCAGTTGCTTTAAGTAAGTACTCATGGGCTATTTCGTATTTGTCTAAGGCTAAAGATATTCGGCCTAAAAATATAAAGGTTGCAGGTGTTTTTACGTGCTCAATACTTTGCTCTGCAAGTGCTTCTGCTTTTTCTAAAACATATTTACGCAGTGCACCTTGGGCTAAACCCAAATAGCTAAGTTCCCAATACAGTTCGGCTAGCTGTTTTTGTAAATGGCTCAATTTAGGCTGCTTAGTCGTAACGGCTATTTCTTGCTGATACAAACTGATTTTTTCGTTGAGTTTGGTTTCTTTACCATCAAGGGTTGAGTAGGCGAGTAGTCGAATATCATCTTCTAAATCTTTAAGTGCTAGCTTTAAAATAGGAATAGCTTGTGAGTCACTCATGTGACGAGCTGCCATTACAGCACTTAAACGTTTATTTGGTTCACTCGCGTGCTTCAAAATTGCTTTAAGTCCGCCAATAGAATAGGTCGGGTTTGCTGATATTGCTCTGGCTTCAAAAGGAAGCTCAGGTATTTTATGCTCTTCTATTTCTATCTCGTCGTTTTTGAGAGGTTTACAAAGAGCAAACGTAAGCGCTACTACAACACCTATAATTCCAAGTACTGGTAATGTAAACAATAATAAAAACATGAGCAAAAAAGAGCTATAAGGAGTCGTTTTGTATTTTTTAGGTATAAAAACATAACTAACAATAGCAAAAAGGATGCTAGCAATAGCATGCAATAATATAGCTAAAAACCAATTAGGTGTTTCCAGTACTTCTATTAGTGCAAAGTACTGGCAAATACACCCTAAAATAGCCGCTACAATAATTATAATCATGAAAGTGAAACCAATCTCTTTATATCATCTGAGCTTATTGGTAGTGCAAGTTGTTGCTCAATAACAATATCAAGCTCAGCTAAAGTGTTACCCGTACGCTCTTTACACCAGGTGTTCATTCGGGCAATAAAGCCTGCTTTTTCAAGTTCATCAGCTAATGGCATTAATAGCAGTAATACCTGATTTTGATTATCATACAAATAAATGTCTAAACCACGGCGTGCTTCACTTAAATAACTCATAAGTTGAGTCGATTTATCAGTAATATTATTGGCTTTTATTTTTAGCAGCTGCGATGGAATGTTGTATCGTTTTGCTTCTTTATTCGCGCGTTTAACTTGGCGAATAAAGTACGGAGACTCTTCATACGTCATTACTGGGTTTGTTATTTCATGGCGCAGTAGGTCGCCAATATGCCCAGCCATAACAGCAAGTAGTGTAAGAGTGGTATTTTTAAGCGCAAAAAATTGTACTCTTTCAACTAAAATAGCGCCATAAATTGTATTATTTACGTCGATAAGTGGGATTGCCATATGGTATTTACTTATACCTAACGCAGTTTTTGCGTCTTTTACTGATACTAATTCTTTTTCTTCAATCATCGCTAATATAAGAGGATCATTTTCAGCTATTTGACCCATTTGGCCAATAGAGGCAAGTGGTGGCTCTAAAACAGTGTCGTTTTCAACTTTATATAAACCCGCTCTTTCTAATAAACCATATTCAACGAATAGGTCGATTATTTTTTGCGCTGCGCTATCAAGCCTTCTTTCTTTTAATAGCCCGATAGAGGTTCTTACTGCTTGTAGCGATTCACGCAAACTTAACGTATGGCCAGCAAGCATTTGCTCTATTCTATCGTGAGATGAATTAATTAAGTGATACTGACGAGTAAATGTTTCAAGGCGATCGGTTACGTACTCAAGCTGAATACTTTGTTGTTGATTAGTACGTTCCCACACATCCCTAAATTCGCCAGTGATCATAATTACAATAATGTAGCCAATCATGGCGTTAATATTGAAGTCGCTTTGTGGTGATAAAATATTTGCTTGAAGTAAAAAAAGTTGACCAACAAGCAAACATAAAATACTAATAAAGCCTTTTGAAAAGCCATAACGTAGAGAAACTAAAAGTGGGCCAAGTACAGGCCACGAAAACCCTCCCTCAGTCCAAAATGGGTCCTCTGCGTTAAATAATACAGGCAGCCCTAAAGCAAGCGCGGTAAATATAAATACCTCAGCCCATATTTGTAGCTCAGGAACGTCTCTTGGTCTAAGGAAATGTGTTTTCACTCACTAACCTCTATATAAGAAATTAAATCGGCAATCACATCTTGTGCTGTTGCTGCAATGCTATCGCGGCCCCAACCACTTTTAGCAATAGTACCCGTCCAAATCGGCGTTGTTTGTCCATTTTCAGTGAGTGATAATGTAAGTGCAACAACGGGTTCGCCGTCAAGCCCAGCTTTGTAGCGCCACTCTTCAATGCTGCCTGTTAGTACATAGTCAGCTTGTTGAGTGCTTAACCACTGCATAGCATTGTCTAAACGGTATTGATCGTCCAGTGGTGGAAGCTCTTTGGTGTTTACGCGAGGTGCGCGTATAAGAGTTGGTAATTTATTTTGTTGCCAAATACTGGCTAAAATATCTTCAGCACGCTCACCTGCAAGCGGTGTTTGAGCATGATTAACAAGTGGCATTAATGCCACAATTTTTGAAGGGCTAAGCTCTACATCATCAGCAACTCTGCTGGTGGTACATGCTGATAATAGTAATACCAAACACGGTATAATTAAACGAAACATACTCTCTCCTAACATTAAAAATGTACGTAATAACCTAATTGTAATTGTGTATCTGAGTTACCCACTTTATTACTACTTTGGTAACCCAGCTGTAATTTAAATAAATCATCGCCCAGTACAGACCAACCAGCGCCACTTGAAACTGATACATCTACTGTATCGTTAAGTGTTTGATAGCCAGTACTTATATCAAATAACCATGAAGGGCTTGCGCCTAAATAAGGAGGTTCTAAAGAACCAGTTGAAGCAAATGAGGTCCCTAGTGCAAAACGTCTAAATGGTTGAAGGTCAACTCTTAGAGGTCTTGATTCTGTATTTATTAATGCATTTACACGTTCAAAGTCTTGCCATTGCGCACTAAAATAAGCGTTCCAAATTGGGCGGTCTTTTAAAATGCTGTATTGGTAACGTGCATTATATTCTTGGCCATTTATTAGTGAGCTTCCATCGCTTCTTCGAGAAAAAGACATCGCTGCTGCTGATAGCTGTACGTTTTGTCTACCATCAATATTGTAGTTAACATAGGCCGTGGCTTTATCTAGCTGAGCATAGCTAAGTAGCGCTTCTGATTGGCGGTTTTCAACATTATATTCAAGCTTTAAACCTACCTGTGTACGCGAATCCCATTGATAACGAGAGTCCAAGCTAAAACCTTGACGGCTAACTAAGCTGCCTTGGTGAGAATCTATTTTTGCATCAAAATACCAACGACCAAATGTCATCTTATCTTCTATCGCAAACAGTAATCCGTTGTTATCAAGATTTTGCTGATTACTTAAACTTAATTTCCATTGCCCATTAGCATAAGGAAAATAAACGTTTACATCGTACTGGCTACTGTTTAAACCAGCCTCTGGCGATAGGTTTATTTCAAGCGCTCTAAAATAGGATGCGCGTGCATTTCTGAGTAAACTCAATTGCGATTCATTTGCCTCGCCAGTGAGTTCTTCGTACCAACGTTGCATTGTGGCATAGGGTTGTTTTAAATAGAGTAGGGCGTTTAGCTCATCTAATTTGCTTAGTGAACCTTCAGCTATAAGCTGTTTCGCTTTATTAAATTCGCCGTTGGTCATATAAAGTTGTAGCTTTTGCCATGGCTCTAATTTTTGTGCAGCCCTGCGCGCTAACCACCAGTTTGTTTGAGGTTCACCAATAGTGTCGGGGGCAAGTTCTTCCATTGTGTTTAATTGCATTAAATGAGGAACAGCCATCGCGCCCGCCCAGCGGAACATTAGGCCTCTGTATGCATATTTATCTTTAGGTAAGTGTTGCAGTAAATAGTGATTAAGTTCAGCAGCATTTGCATAGTAGCCAAGTTGTTTCATTACATCGGCTAAGTTAACCAGTGTTGTTAAGTCACTTGGATCTGCAATGGCCAATTTACGCAAATAAAAGTAAGCACTGTTATATGACTTCTCGTGAATAGATAAGCTTGCTAATAGCTGGGTCCACGCATAGGAAGGATCACTTTCAGAATAGCGAGCTAAAATGCGGCTAATCATCACGGTGTCGTGCATTTGCAGCGCTAACCAACCTTGTGCAAGCACAACATCAGAGTCATATTCACTTAATTTTGCGGCGCGGTTTAAAGTTGTATAAGCTGAATTTAAATCACTTTGGTTTTGATACCAATTTGAAAGAATTAACCAAGCAGGGTAGAGAGCTTTATTGTAGCGCTGCTTATCAAGTTCAGCATGAATGCGTGCAACTGATTTAGCATCATTTACTTGTGTGCTTAATAATGCAATTTGAATCAATTGACGGTCAGTTTGCGACTCACTTTTCCATAAATAATCAAGAAGCTCCTGAGGCCGACCTTCAAAGCGCAGTTGTTGGTAGTGCAGCATGTCGCCTACGCTCAAAGGACTTATTTTTTGTAACTTCTCTAATGCATATAGCTCATGAGCTTTGTCCTTAACTCGCATTGCCATGTCAACATTGGCGCTCCAAAACTCATCATCAGAACTTTCTTGCTTGCTTTTTAGTACTTGCAGAGCTGTAGCAAAGTCATCTTCTAGCCAAAATGCGCGGGCAATCCAAAGTAAATCTTCTTCATTTTTAGGCCCTTTATATGTAGGCCACAAGACCCTTAAGGCTTTTAAATTACCAGTATCGTGAAGCACTTTTGCTTTCCAGTATTGTGATAATACACTTTTACCATTTATTTGCTCAAAGCGTTCAATATTGTTTAACTCTTGCTTTGTGTTACCAATAAATTCGTTAGCTTGCATCCAATTAGCAAAACCATTGCCTTTCAGACTTCTGTTTTGCGCCTTGTATTCGTATATATCATTAGCATCTTGGTATAAATATAAAGCGCTGGCATCGTTAATACTGTCGGTAAGCATCGCAGGAGTTACTGCTTTGTTAGACATTAGCCATTTAAATTCTCGAAGAGCTTCTTTAGGCTTGTTTTGCCAGCGCTTTATCTTCCAATTTAATAAATGTAGCTCTTTGTCATCTGGGCTCTGTAGTAATAACTGTGCGAGTAATTGTTCTGCCCCTTTTGCATTTCCATTTGCTAAACGCAGGTGCATAGCTTGTGTTAAGTAGTCGGTGTTATTTGGCTCAGCTTTTAATAAGCTTTCAATGGCTTGAGCTGCATCTTCTGTGTTACCAGCTAGGTTAGCTAAATAAAGGGTGCGTTTAACATCGGCTTGGTCGCCATAGGTTTTCCACCATGCATAAGCTTGAATCGGGTTATTTGCGCCCAGTGCAGTTTCAATCGCTTTAGCTGCAATGTCAGCATTTATATTTATTTTATAAATTGCGAGTGCTTTGTCAGGTTCGCCTGCGCTTAACCAGTAATCGGCTGCAAGGAGTGGCTGTTTATTTTTTTGATAGTACTGAGCAACTTTTGCATTTAACCCAACTGCTTTTGCAATAGTTAGTATTTGTTCGTTCCAATTTTTATGAGCACCTATTTTTAAAGATAGTTCTTCAAAACGGTCGTCAATATTAGCCCCGCTTGCTAGCCATAATGAGTAAAGCAGCTTTATTTCAAGCGTCGCTTTGCGCTCACCTCTAGGTAGTTTTTCAAGCTCGTTAGTGGCTTGTGAATACTCACTAAGCCCTATATGCAGCTCAACTAATTTTGCGCGTAGCTTTTCGTTGTCGGGCTCTGTGTTGAGCGCTGCATTAAGGTACGATTTTTCAAAGGTATAATCTTGTGAAAGTTCATCATCTTCAAAAAATAAGGTGTGAGGAAATAATGCATAAAGTGCAAAACAACTTACAGCTAATATTGCTAATATTGTTTTTACAGAAATTAACTGAGGGCGCTTTTTAGCATTCATTATCGAGCGACTCCATTGCAGTTAAGATAACCATAAAATTGACCCTTTGGCAGATTAAAGTGTGTCACATTAGCGCGTGTTACACCTTTAAAGTGCTCACCCAAATTAGATACAAATTCGCAAGAGCGTGCATTCATTAAATCAAGTGAAGCGGGCACCCACGCTTTAAAACTAACAGGCCCGTTAACTTGCCAGTTATTAATAACAACATTTGCAGACGCTAAATAAGGTTTTTTACTATTTTGGCTGTGATCAAAGCTAAGGCGAGCTATGTTATTTATAATATGTATGTAGTCACCTTTTCCAGTGACACCCGATACACCTTCACTTTGAGCTATGTTTGGCACATCAAAATCGGTAGGTATCCGTAGAGTACGAATGTACTTTGAGCTAAATAACCATTCATTATTATTGTTTTTTGCAAGTGCAGAAAAGTAAAAATCTTTTGCTACTTTTGCATAATGGCTTAAATGCACAGGCGTATTTGGTCTTGCTAAAACATAATCTATGTTGTGTTTAAGAGCGTCTAAACCCGCAAGAACTTCGCCTGAGTAAAAGTGATAGTAAATAGTGTAAGGTTTTAACCTATATGGTTTTTCTGTTATTTCGAAAGTTTCGGTTAAACGTCTAAAGCCGTAATAAGGGCCATGCCATAAGTTTGTGTAAACATTTTCATTTAATATGGGGGCGTAAATTTGATACAGCAAATCACGCTCAGGTCGGCCAATAGGTGATATATGTGTAAGACTAGGATTATCGGCATTTACATCAGTATTACCGCCATTGACATTTAACACACCAGCGTCACGGGCCAGTTCAAGCGCTTTAGGGCCAGGAGTTGCATCACCAGACCAAAGTATCATCACTGTTTTTTTATTTTTAGGTGTGAGCTTTTCATCAATGTACTTTATTGAATCTGTAATTTCTTTTTTAAGGCTGATAGTGTTGTAGCCAGGTACATCTAGATGAAAACCGTAATCGGTGTCGTCTTCATCTATTTTTTTTCGCCCAGACAGTGCTGTCCAAAAATAGGGGTGACTATAAGTATGCGAAGCAACTTCTACGTAAGGTAGGTTAAAAATACTACGTGCAATGCCTTCAAGTTTGGCACTTTGTTTAGAGTGAATACCGCCTTCTTCAATGTCAGCTTGGATCACAGATGACGTTAAAGGCAGTTTATAGCGTTTAATTATTTCATCTCGAATCACTTCTGCTGAATAAGGCTTACCTTCGTAATGGGCAACACTTGTAAATCCATCTCCATCTATATGCAGCGTAAGCATTCGCCTGCCACTTTCGGTGGTTGTATCTGGCACTAATATAGGTGGTAGTCCCATAGCCTGAGTTAGTAGTGTACGCGGATCAATAACCCATTTGCTGCCTTCCATCGGAAATGTATCAATTAGCCAAGGAGCAACGACGACTGCACCATATTTAGTTTTAGCAGCTTGTACAACTATTGTGTCATCTGATGATTTTATTGTAATTAAAGGAGTCGCATCAGTTGCTAATTTGAGTAAGTATGGTTTAACAATAGGGGGAGGTGTTGTGGATTCTCCTTTGAGCCAAGGTGCAAAGCTATCTTGTTTATATGGACCTTCAGGCAGTGTGTTTAACGACTCAATACCCAAGCTTAATAATAATTTAGTTGATTGTGGTAACTCGCCTAAAATAAGCTCTGGCACCACACCTAAATTAGCTTCAAGCCAATTGGTAAGTGTTGGTGTGTAAAATGCGTCGCTTGAGGTCCACGAAATAATACCGGCATGTAAGCTAGGGTCAACCAAAGGTAAATCGCGCTTTGCCATATCTATGTAATCAGGTATATACCCCAAATACTCAATCATGGTCGCAAGCTTTAAATGTACGGTAGTGTAAATGAGTGGCTTTACGTTACTGTTATAAGGGATCAAAATGCGCCTAGGAACCGGTGTAATTGATGATGTTCCCCATGTTTGCAGGTGACCATCGGTTACCCATGGATTAAAACCGGCGTTTATAATATTTTGTGCCATAGCGAGGCGATTAACGGGCTTTGCATAATCAATAACTTGGACGTTGAGGCCTAAGTCTTGTGCTGTTTTTAATTGTGCGCTTAGCCAATCTTGGTCGTTTTTGTTGGTCAGTTTATAGCTATTGTCGGTCGGATTAAAGTGGCTATACAAACCCTCAGCAACTAAGTCTTTGGCTAAATTAGCGAGTTTAGGCAATAACTCAAAGCCCCGGTTGAGGATAAGGTGTTTGTCAAAAGTCTCAGATAGTGAGCTTATTATGGTGACTAACCCAGCTTGTTGATCGGGTTTACTGTGTGTAGCATCTAATAGCTGATAGCTATCAAGGGTATCTAAAAATAAGCCGCTAAAGCCACGTGCTTTTAATGCCGCAGCGCTATTTGCAATATATTGTTGCCAATGTGCTGATGTTAAATCTGCAATGTGGCTATTCCAGTTGGGGTTTATGCTAAGTGATGACTCACTTTGATTAAACGACTCACCAACACTTAAATAAGCATAAACAGCAATATTACGCTGTTTAAACCAATTAAGTTCGTGCTCAGTCACAAGATCAGGCTGGACTACAACGCGAGAATAAAAGGTCATTTCGGCTAATGGCATCGGCGCTGAGTAGTAAAAAGCGATACTATTATTTACAGGTGCTGAGAATGCATGAGCAGACACTAAAAGTGCAAGGTATAAAATATATTTCATTAATAATTCATTTTTATTAGATTATAACTGTGGCTCAAAGTGATGCGTTCCGATTTTCTAGTTGTTTGGTATTAGTAATATAGGGTTATTATATGTTAATGGAAGTTTAATATCTATATGTTCATTATTTATATGAACCTAAAATCAATACTAACATGAGTCCTGCGTTAACTCATTACATAGCTGGTGATTAGTCGTCTTAGTACGCTATAAAATTAAGTTTAGATCAATGCAGCTGCTAGAACTTTAAATCTCTAATGAAAGAGTGGCAAATTATATATTAATTAATACGAAGGTCTCAGTGTTTTTAGTGTCCAAATACCTTCCTTGTGACTATAATATCTGCTAATTGAGCATGGTATGAGTTTACTCCCACCAATTTGTTTTTATTTACTATGCTTTTAAACCCATTAAAACAATGTAAACAACCGTAATTTAATTTTTGGCTATTGTCGCTATATATGCATTTATATACCCCGGAGAAATAATGAGTAATTTAAGCTTGAAAAACAAACTGTTGTTATTAGCTATATTGCCCTTAATGCTACTTTTGATTAGCTTGATGCTGAGTTCTTATTATTTAGAGAATAAAAATCAGCAACAAAATTTTGAAGCATTTCAAACTAAACTAATAAGTGACAAACAAACGTTGCTAAGCACCGAGGTGGAAATTGCCAGTAAAATTGTGCGCTATCAAATAGCAAATGGCTCTGAGCAAGATGCTAAAAACGCTTTAAGAGATTTAACATTTGGTCAAGGTGGTTACTTTTTTATATACGACACAAATGGCGTTAGTGTTTTTCATGCATTATTAGGTGATGCTATTGAAGGGCAAAACAAAATAGGGATGACTGACCCTAACGGTAAAAAAATAATAGTGGGCTTATTAGATCAAGCTAGAAAAGGCGGTGGCGCTTTTAACTATCATTTTCAAAAACCAAATACCACAGGCTTAGTTGAAAAAATGGGCTATGCAGCAATGATCCCAGGTACAAACTGGATGATTGGTACTGGCGCATATATGGATGATATAGACGCAGAACTACTTAAATATCAAACAGCAATGCAAGAGCACATGAATGATAAGGTAGTGACCTTATTGCTAATTGCTTTATTTTGGGTTGTGTTAACTATTGTATGTGCGTTAGTTGCCGCAAATACAATGGTAAAACCAATACAGCGCATGGCGCAAAGCCTTGACGACATTGCTAAAGGTGAGGGCGATTTAACCAAACGTTTAGATATTGATACTAACGATGAAATAGGCCAACTTGGCGAAGCATTTAATATGTTTGTAAGTAAGCTACATGGCATTATTGCCAATGTGGTTGATGTAACACACGATGTAAAAACAGCCTCTAGTGATATAAATACACAAACACGATTAATTGAAGACAAACTACTTAATCACAATCATGAAACAGACCTTGTTGCGACGGCTATTACCGAAATGTCGGCTACTTCTCATGAGGTGGCTCAAAATACGAACCAAGTGGCAGAGTCAACCCAAGCGGCAACGCAAGAAGTTGCTAAAGCTCAAGAGTGTGTTGATATTTCACTCAGTGAGGTGTCTAACCTAATGGGCGAGATAAACCTAGCCGCAGAACAAGTTGATTCACTCAGTGATCAATCTAAAAAGATTAATAGTGTACTAAGCGTAATTGGTGGAATTGCCGAGCAAACAAATTTACTTGCACTTAATGCTGCAATAGAAGCTGCACGAGCAGGTGAGCAAGGGCGAGGGTTTGCTGTTGTTGCTGATGAGGTAAGAAGCTTAGCAAGTCGTACTCAAGTTAGCACATTAGAGATTAGTGAAATGTTGAGTGAGTTACATAATTTAGTATCGGATGCTGTAGCCGCAATGCAAGCGAGTCAGAATAGTTGTAATCGCTCAGTAGAATCGTCTCGTGCTATTTCAGAAAGTTTAGGTGCGGTAACAACCTCAGTTAGATCAATTAACGACATGAGTACGCAAATTGCGACAGCGGCGCTGGAGCAAAGTAGCGTTACAGAAGAAATAAACCGTAATGTATTTGCCATTCAAGAAATCGTTAATGAACTAACTATTTCAAGCAAAACTACCTCTTCGGTAGGCCAGCATTTAGCTGCGCGTGGTGAAAACTTAGGCCAGCTTGTTGGCCAGTTTAAAATTTAACAAAGTTTAAAGCTTTACAGTAAAAGCCGCTAATAGCGGCTTTATTTTTGTGGCTTAGTTTTAGCTGCTTAGTTTTTATAAAAATTATTGAATTTTTTGTATGTGTTAAGGTCTATCAGCATGCAAATATACCTATACAGTGGAATAACCATGCAAAACATGCCATCAATTAAACGTTGTACTCGAGAAGAGTTAGCGCCAGAGCAAGACTTGGGGCGTTTAGTGTCTTTTTTACGCTCGAGATTAGCCATTCATGTTGATGCCAAGTTACTTCCTATGGACTTAACTTCTGCGCAATATATTGTGGTTGTACTACTTGCGAGAGAGTCGGTTAATACGCTTGCAGGACTTTGCGAGTATATGGTTTATGATCGTGGCGCTATGAGCCGCTTACTAAACCGACTTGAAGAAAAAGGACTCATTATTAAAACGCAATGTGAGCTTGATAAGCGCTCAACTATTTTGTGTTTAAGTGAAAAAGGTAAAGCTCTTTGTCCTGAAATTATGCCTGTAGTAAACGAAGTCTATGCTCAAGCATTAAATGGTTTTTCAGAGTCAGAAAAAAACCAAATAATAGACTTACTATTTAAAGCTATAAATAATCTAGATACATTACCCGAAATTCCCCCCCACAAATAGATTATCAATAAAATAGCGATACTGTTTCAACAGAAAGTTAGCGTGCTAATTAGTTGATCTGATTGTGCGTAGAATCTAACTTTGATAATATAGTTGCCTAGGCAATTAAAGTTATCATCTTGTTAGGTTTGTTATGATTGAAAATAATTTGTTAGTACAATTACAGCAGCAATATCCAGAACATACTTTTATGCAACATCACTTAAGTGTTGTCCATAAGGGACGTTTTGCTAACGCGATTGTGTATCGATATAAAGATAATGAATTTGATTTAATTGTTAAAGATTTTAGCCAAAGCCCGTTATTTATCCGCAAAACATTTGCGCGACTATCTGTAAACCAAGAATATAAAGGATTGAGCCGTTTAGCTGAGCTTGATGCAGTCGCTAACCGCTTTTGTAGACTATCGCCGATAGCCGTAGCTTATAACTATATTGAAGGCACACCACTGCGCGCTTTAATTCATGAAGATAAAACGCTACCAGTAAGCTTTTTTAGCGAGCTTGAGCGTCAAGTAGCAAAAATGCATCGTAAAGGCATCGTGCATTTAGACTTGCGTAATATGGGTAACATTTTATGTGGCGCAGACGGTAAACCTTATTTTATTGATTTTCAGTCCACTATTAGCTTTTCACGTTTTCCGCGCTGGTTGCAACGCTTTATGCGAGGGTCTGACATGTCAGGTGTATATAAAGCATGGAATAAATTGGGTGAGCAATCTCTGCCACAAAAAAAGCAAGACTATTTAGAGCGCTTTAATCACGTGCGTAAACGCTGGATTTTTAAAGGTTACCCAATACAGCGTGGCTATGCGTGGGGCGCTGCACTTATTACTCAATTTGTAGATTCTGACTTAGTACGAAATATTACTGATAGACTTTAATTTAAAGCATAAACCGTAATTTAAAAACACCTAATTCATTGTGTGATTTTGCCCATATTAGCCTAGCTAATATGGGATTTTTTTTATTATAAGTAATCCCTTTGGTTTGCTTACTTGTTGTTTAATCCCTCAAAAACAATTCCTTTTACTGTTTTTTTAATTTTTTAAAATAAATATTAGTACTGCATTTAGTTTGCCCATACAATGCGCAAAAATAGCTTGCGCATGCTTAATAAGTTCACGTTTTTTCTGCAATTTTTTATTGTTCAAGTAGACTATAAATAATGTGCGCTTTTAAATTTTAAGGTTTTAAGATGATTGAGTATCCGGTAGACCAACTCCCACAGCTCATAAATGATTTATTGCAATGCGATACAACAGAACGCAAAAATAAATTATTAACAGATGCGCAGTTAACGCTTTCAACAGAGCACCTGTCATTACTTTTTGAGGCGATACCAAAAGAGCAACGACTTGAAATTTGGCAGTTGCTTGACGAAGACACGCAACACGAAATTTTTGTTAATTTAAGTGAAGATAGTTGTTTGTGGTTGCTGCAAACGCTAGAAGACACTGAGGCTTTTAAACTTCTTGATGAAGTTAATGTAGAAGAGCTACTGGAACTTGAAGAAGTTATACCAGAGCGATTTGTTGAGTATGCAAAAAAGCAACTCGATGAAGCGCAAACCAAACAATATGATTTAGCGCAGCAATACCCGCCAGAACAATTAGGTCACTGGTTAGGTTTTGACTTTTTAAAAGTATCGGAGAAGCTAACAGCCGGTGGTGCTAAAAAATTGCTACACAAAGGTTTACCGCAATACAGTGAAGTTATTTATTTAGTAAGCCGCAAGGGTAGTTTAATAGGTGAGGTTGCGGTAAATGATTTAATAAAAGCCAGCGACACCGATAACTTAATGACATTGGCAAATCATGACTTTTCATCGCTCCATGCTGATGATGATTTATATGAAGCGGCAGAAGTGGTGATCCACAGTGAAAAAATGGCACTGCCAGTGGTTAATGCTGATAACAAATTACTTGGGCGATTAACCATTGCCTCAGCGTATGAATTACGCCAAGAAATTGCTGATGAAGCTGCCGCTAAAGCCGGTGGTTTACGTGAAGACGAAGACCTGTTCGCAAGTGTGCGAAAAAGTGCTAAAAACCGTGGTATATGGTTAGGTATTAACTTAGCTACTGCCTTTTTAGCGTCTTGGTTCATCGGTTTATTTGGCGCAACTATAGAACAGGTTGTAGCACTCGCTGTATTAATGCCAGTGGTTGCTTCTATGGGCGGGATCGCAGGTAGTCAAACATTAACCGTTATTGTGCGTGGTTTAGCGCTCGGACAGGTTACAGATTCAAACCGTAATGCGTTGCTTAAAAAAGAGCTGCGTGTTGGCGCTGTAAATGGCTTGGTATGGGCGTTTGTAATAGGCCTACTTACCTTTTTATGGTTTAACGACTTAATGCTTAGTATTACGATTACGGTAGCCATATTATTGAATTTAGTGGCCGCGTCACTAGCAGGTGTTGTTATTCCGTCTATTTTAGACAAAATGAAAATTGATCCTGCGTTATCTGGTTCGGTAATTTTAACTACCGTTACCGATATTGTTGGGTTTGTTACCTTTTTAGGTTTAGGCAGTTTATTGCTTTTATAAGCCTTATACCAATTCGCTTAATTAAGTGAATTGGTATTACTAACAGGAAAATACAATGACCTTTGAAGTCATGATTTGGTGTGCAATTGCTTTGTGTATTTCACAATCGGCAATATTTTCGGGCTTAAACTTAGCGTTTTTTTCACTAAGTAGGCTTCAGCTCGAAATGGAAAGTGCAAAAGGGAACGAGGCGGCCATAAAAGTGATGGCCCTTCGAAACGACTCTAACTTTTTATTATCGACTATTTTGTGGGGCAACGTAGGTATTAACGTACTACTTACACTACTTTCTGATTCGGTATTAATGGGCGCAAGTTCGTTTTTATTCTCAACTATTGCAATTACTATTATTGGTGAAATAACACCGCAGGCTTATTTTTCGCGTAATGCGCTAAAAATGGCGAGCCTACTTTCGCCGCTAATTAAGTTTTATCAGATTCTGTTTTATGTAGTTGCTAAGCCAACGGCTTTAATTCTCGATGCATGGTTAGGTAAAGAGGGGATTACGTACTTTGCTGAAAGTGAGCTCAGAGGTATTATTCGCAAACACATAGAAGCAGAAGAGGCTGATGTTCAGCACGTTGAGGGAATAGGCGCGCTTAACTTTTTTAGCTTAGATGAAATAAGCGTAACCAAAGAGGGTGAAGTAATTGATCCAGACTCTATTATTGCTTTGCCTACTAAGCTTGATTTGCCTATTTTCCCAGACCTTACATTAACGACTGATAATGAGTTTTTACGAAAACTACATAAGTCAGGTTATAACTGGGTGATCATTACCAATGAAGACGGTTGGCCTTTATTAGTGGTAGATGCTGACGGCTTTTTACGTTCGGCCTTGTTTGAACCAGAGACGTTCGACCCTTATCATTATTGTCACAGACCTATTATTGTTGCTGATGAAGCGATGCGCCTGAGTGAAGTTATTTTAAAAATACGGGCTAGTCATTCTTTAGATAAATCGTTTGATGGGGCCATTGATCACGACGTGGTGTTAGTGTGGAGTGATGTGAAGCGCATTATTACCGGCGCTGATATATTTGGTCGGTTACTCAAAGGTATGAGTGCACCAAAACTCGAACTGCATGAAAATACAGAGAATAAAAAGCCGCTATAAAGCTAACACCATTCAGTTAAG
>NZ_WTKT01000003.1:0-342859 GCF_011378685.1 Pseudoalteromonas sp. C8 | reverse complement strand
GCCGCTCGGGAACCCCTCCACACTAATTTTATTGCATTTGGCCCCACTTAACTTAGCGGTAAGAAAAGTGGTGGAGGGAGCTGGATTCGAACCAGCGAAGGCTGAGCCGTCAGATTTACAGTCTGATCCCTTTGGCCGCTCGGGAACCCCTCCAATGCAACGGCGCTGATAATAGCAAATTGCGTATTTAAGTAAAGAAAAAAGCTAAAGAAAATTGAAATAAAGCCGATAAATATCTATCAGTTACCACAATCGGCTAAAGACTATGCAAATAGATGATTTGTTAATCACAGAGAGTCAGTTAAACAGTAGACTCAATAATAGTGTGCATGAAAATCGCCGTGGCGAATTTGCACTATTATTAGCGATGCTGTCACATGACGCACTCGACTTTAGTCAATTTCATTTACCAAAAACTGAAACAGATAATTTAGTTATAGAAGAAGAGGCGTTAAGAAAGCAATTTGGCGCAGGTCCAAAGCAACTTTTAGCCCCTGATGCATATAATATGTTGGTTGGACAATTTAATGCATCATTAATATCTCAAGAAGGAGAGCACTGTGGTATGGCTAGTATTAAGTTAAGACAATGCTTAAGCCCTGAACCACTTGCGATTAGAAATGATGATAAGCATATTCCACTTAATGTAATAGATAACTGTGAGCTTGCCGTCAGAAGAAGAATTAAAAGCGGACAAACCCAACTAGCTAATCCCCCTATAGATGCAGCTGCTTTTTACGACAGCCTTAATAATGATGCATTACATCAACCACTTCAGCTCATTGCGGTGTGATATATGATTGTAATAATCACCAGTTAATATATGCTTTATAACGGGTCTGCTTTATATATTTGCTAATAATTGATTTAATGAAAAAAAAGCATCCAAAAATTAAATGCAATTGCTATAATGGCGTCAAATGGTATGACATGAAATGCCATTATCATTAAACCAAGGTAATTAGGAACGTAATGAAGAAAACATTCACGCTAAATCACGAGAAAATCAAATACCCTCGTATGGTTGATGCTGCAAAGCACGAAGTGAAAAAATATTTGAAAAGAGAGCGTAATAAAACGCTACCTGAAGATGCTGACTATTGGGCATTTGACTGTAAGTTTGGTAACACAGCTGAAGATGCGCAAGTTGTGCACGTTGCTGAATTAAGTAACCAAATTGGCGAAATTGAAAAGCAAGGTTTGACCTCTTTCTATGTAGAGATTTTAGCTCGACCTGCTCAACGTCAACAGTTAGATTTAGATGATGACGAATAACACTTAATTTAATTAAGTGTTAGAAGTTTTAAAATGAGCCCAAGTGGCTCATTTTTTGTTTTTATGCATTAAAGATTCACCTTAAATCATTTTTATTAGTAACTAATAAGTAGAATTTCACTTTATTAACATTTGCATAACAAAATGTAGTGATATAGGGTGTGTTTAATTAAAAAAACAAAACAGTTGTACCATGCCTATAAATTACTCTGACCACCAATTGAAATTAAGCTTAAAGAGCTCTAAGGTACTTGTCGTTGACGATCAGCTATTAAGCTTAATTGTATTAAAAAAAATATTATCAGAGCATTTTAGTGTAACAACAACGAGCTGTGGTGAGGATGCGATTGAAATTTGTAAACATAATCCGCCAGATATAATACTACTCGATATTAATATGGAAGGAATGAGTGGTATTGAAACATGTCTAAAATTAAAAAATATATCTGAAACACAAGATATCCCCGTTATTTTTGTAACCTCATCTGAAAATCAAGAAGAAGAGTGCTGGGAAGCCGGAGCTGTAGATTTTATAAAGAAACCAACTAACTCGGAAACTTTATATAGAAGAGTGCGCGCCCATATTACGATGAAACTTCAACATGACTTACTCAATCAAAAAGTATTTCTAGATGATTTAACAAAGGTATTCAATCGTCGTTATTTTGATGCGCATTTTTCTAAAATGGAACGAAGCGCCTTACGAGAAAAAGTCGACTACGCACTATTACTCATCGATATAGACTACTTTAAGCAATACAACGATCTTTATGGTCATGTGCAAGGCGATACGGTTTTAAACCTTGTTGCACAAACTATTACTAATAGTTTGCAAAGGCCAACCGATTTTGTTGCGCGTTACGGCGGCGAAGAGTTTGTAGTTGTTCTACCGCATACAAGCACTGAAGGTGCGATTTGTGTTGCTGATAAAATTAAACAAAATGTGGTCGATTTAGGAATATTACACAGATATTCAGAATATGACTTTGTGACTATTAGTATTGGCGGTGCAACCCTACAACCGTACGTAAATAACAAAAACACCTTGCAGATCGCAGATGAAAAAATGTATGAGTCCAAAATGCAAGGTCGTAACCAAGTGTGTTTTTAAGTTTAGCTAGCTAATAAATCACTTTGCCACTTAAAAACACCTTGTAGGTGATAAACATTAAATAAGATTATTTATTACACGCTATGACATTTTTTGTACTTTTTATTGCTACCACATGGGCAGTTATCATTTCTGCCCACTTTAATATCTTCAACAGGATATATAGTGCCATCTAAATAACGCCATTGAGTGTTTTCTTTAATAAACTGCGATTTTTCGTGAAGCTCACAAAATAAGTTTTGATAAAAATATTGGGCTTTAAATTCTACAGTGCCGGTATCTCCATCATGGCTTGACCCAATTACATCAAGATTTATAAATCGACAGCTGTTAGCAAAATCATTGATTTCTTTAACCGGATTTTCAGCTTGTTTTTCTTTTGCGTAGGTTTGATAAACATATTCTGCATTTTTAATAACATAAGCACTGAATCGTGAGCGCATAAGTTGTTCAGGAGAATCAGCTTGCTTAACAGATAAGTGAAGCGGCTCGCAGCAATCGGCATAATTGTGCCCACTGCTGCAAAAACATAATGTGGTATTGAGTGAAGTCATAATAATAATACAAAGTCTAAAACATTAGTTTAACAAGCTTATTGGGCGAGTGATATCTCTGTTGTTTGAGACTTTTTAGTAAAACAGTATAGTTTTGTATTCGTTTTACTTAAATCGAACGATAGATTCGTAAGTAGTTGGTTATTAACTATATCGGTCCAGGTAATTACCGCTGCAAAGTTTCCGTTATGTAATGCAGAATTTAATACATACTCTAAATTTACTAGGTGCTTTTGTCTAATAACAAGTAATTTACTTGTATCAATAGAGCATGAGTCAAGTAAAGCTTTGCTAGGTACGTGATCTGGAGCAATTAGTAACGTCCATGCATTAGAGCTATTGTATTGGTGTAATACTTTTAAAAGCTCAAAGGTCGCTGAAATTTCATCTTCAATTTGAATCAAATTCACGCAATCGCTTTGCTCATCTTGTTGGTAACTTTTAACTGTTCTTACGGTAATAGGCTGTAACATAATTTCACTCACTGGGTTTTTATACAGTATTCATATACAGTAGTTTATACAGTGCTTTCGTGCAAGCCTTTTATGCTATTTATTTGTACAGTTATTCAGCTTTTGATCATTGTTTTTATTTTTTTAATTTATAATTCTTTATTAATCAGATTGTTATGGAATTATTTTTGAGAAGGTATTCTAAAAATAAATTTTTGAGCAGTGTCTTCATTTTGGGGTTTTATACTGTATAGGATTATCTTTGTAACCATATACAGTATTTTTTTACACTGCATACAGTACTTCTGCCATAGCTAGCTTATGTGTTTTCAATCGTGCGAGGGATCATATGAGAAAACTGGAGTTGGTGGATTTGTTCGTACAAACTTGCCGCATAACATTGAGCATCTTTAAATCGCTTAGTTTCGATATGTTTGCGTATATCTGTAACCGCTGCAGTGGCAGGGGCGTACCCTTGGCTACTTGCTAAGCTTAACCAAGCTACAGCATGAAATACACTTTGTGGCACGCCTTCACCTTTCACAAAAAATAAACCTAAATAAAACTGTGCTCTATGGTTTCCCGCCATTGCAGCAAGTCGCATCCATTTTGCAGCCAATGGAGCTTGATTATTTTTTAAATAATATAGGGCTTTATTTAACGTACTTTGCTCATCTTTTTTATTATCAACGGGCACAGAGGTATTTTCGGGTTGAGTAACAAAACCTAAAATATTATCTAGCTGTTGCTCTAAGTCTTGCTCACAAGGTGTTGTTTTAAGCATATTGGTTCATTTATTATTTTAACTACTTTAACAGTTTAGTATATAGCAAGGTAAAATGTCCTGTAAAAGATAATTTTTATGTTAAAATCTCGCCACTTTTTACTATCACAAGTTTATTATGTTCGAAGCCTTATTTAAACTGAGCGAAAATAATTCAACAGTTAAACGCGAATGCGTTGCTGGCCTAACTACCTTTATAACTATGGTATACATTGTATTTGTAAACCCGGCTATGCTCGCAGAGGCTGGGATGGATCAAGGGGCTGCATTTGTAGCGACATGTATAGCAGCTGCGATAGGCTGTTTTATAATGGGTTTATGGGCTAATTATCCATTAGCATTAGCGCCTGGTATGGGGCTAAATGCCTTTTTTACGTATGGTGTCGTATTAGGAATGGGTTATACCTGGCAAGCCGCCTTAGGGGCTGTATTTATGTCGGGTTGTATATTTTTGTTTTTAAGCTTATTTAAAGTCAGAGAGTGGATTATTAATGCCATACCTCTGGTGCTCAAGCGAGCAATCGCAACGGGTATAGGTGCTTTTTTAGCATTAATTGCCCTTAAAAATGCAGGCATTATTGTCTCAAGCCCGGCAACATTAGTGCAGTTGGGCGACATTACTTCTCCAGGACCGTTATTGGCTATATTAAGCTTTTTTGTAATTGCAGCGCTTTTATATCGCGATTTTAAAAGTGGCGTACTTATTAGTATTTTATTAGTGACTGGCATTGCTTTAAGTTTGGGGCTTGTTGAATATCACGGTGTTATGGCTATGCCACCATCAATAATGCCTACTTTTATGCAGCTAGATTTTGCAGCCGCTTTTGATATATCAATGATGAGTGTTATTTTTGCTTTCTTGTTTGTCGATCTTTTTGATACTTCGGGTACATTAGTTGCGGTAACTCAAAAAGCAGGTTTAGCTGATGAAAAAGGTAACATGCCTCGTTTAGGGCGCGCATTAAGTGCTGACAGCTCAGCAACAATTGCAGGTGCGATGCTAGGTACGTCTACGACTACATCGTATATAGAATCGGTTGCTGGTGTATCTGTTGGCGGACGTACTGGCTTAACAGCTGTAGTTGTAGGCATCTGCTTTTTACTAATGATGTTTTTTGCACCGCTTGCACAAATGGTACCGGCTTATGCTACGGCAGGCGCTATTTTATATGTCGCTGTTCTGATGCTGCAAAATTTAAAGTTTGTAAACTGGGATGATATGACCGATGCAATTCCTGTTACTGTGGTATTACTAATGACACCATTAACGTTTTCGATTGCGCACGGTATTGCACTTGGTTTTATATCTTATACGGCGGTTAAAGTCTTGTGCGGCAAGCAAGATCAAGTCAGTATTAGTGTTTGGATATTAACAGCCTTGTTTGTTTTCAAGTTTGCATTTTTGTCTTAATAGCTAACAAAAAAGCCTGCACAAATTTTAATTTGTGCAGGCTTTTTTAATGCTTTTATAAAAGCACTACCATTTCTTTTTAGGAGCAAACAGTATATCTAAGTCGTCTTGCTCTTCTTCTGTTTTCTTTTTAAGTGCGCTTGCATTAGAAGCTCGCAGTTCAACACTAATTGCTTCTAAGTAACCCTCAACTTCTAGCCGTTTTGTTGTTACGTATTCGTCAGAGTAGGTAACTGCGCTGAGTGTTGCCTGCGCTTTTTCAAAGTACTGTCTTGCAGAGCCAACCATACTGGCTGAGCGGGCAGATAGGCCACGTTTTATTTGGCTTTCAATATTAATACGCAGTTGTAGTTTTTCGAGACGTTTATCTTCTAAAACAAAAACTTGGCTATCAATACGACCTTTGCTGTGTTCAGAGCGTAAAATTGAGCGTAATTTTTTAATGCCTTGAATTAGGCCTACAAGTTGTTTGTCATTACTCGGTAGCGTTAAAGCTTCACTGCTATTATCTTGAACTGGATTAGATAAGTGCGTTTTTGCTTCACTTAAGCGGCTTTTAAGTGCTTTAGATGTTTGCGAGTTAGTAACCATTGTATTTAAAGCTTCGTAAATACGGCGCTGTAACGTACGAATTAGATTTTCAGAAAGGGGGATGTTAGCACTATTCATTAGTGCCTCTTCTGTTTCTTCTATTATAGCTTTTTGTTTTGTAAGCTCTTTACGGCGTTCTGCCTCTTGTTTTTCTTTGTGTTGTTGTACAGCACTTACCCAAAGTGCAATCACAATCAATGCAACTATAAGCACTATTATAATAGAAACGATCATGGTGTAATTCTCGGATATATAACCTAATTATTTAATCTTACATTAAATATACGTTAACAGGGTAGCTTTGCGCCGATTAACTTAAAAAATATACCAAAAAATTGATAGGTTGAGCTCTTTATAAACTGCAGTAAGCCTAAGGGCTTATAAACTAAAGCTGAATAATCATCGCTACCTGAAGCATATTTATTATGCTAGCCTTGAGCTCTAATCAGATAATTGCACACCTAAAGACCTAAAGTGCTATTTTACGTAAATAACACTTGGTTTTAAGCGGTATTGCCTTTATAAATAATATGAATAATAACGTTAAAATTTGCAGCCATGAAATTACAACAACTCAGATACATCGTAGAAGTACAAAATCATAAATTAAATGTTTCAGCGACTGCTGAGAGTTTATTTACCTCGCAGCCAGGAATTTCTAAACAAGTACGCATGTTAGAAGATGAGTTGGGTGTGCAAATTTTTGGTCGCAGTGGTAAGCATTTAACGCATGTAACCGGTGCCGGCGAAGATATTATTAATATTTCTCGTGAAATACTCTCTAAAGTAGAAGGTATTAAAGCCGTTGCTAATGAGCATACGCTACCTGATCAAGGTAAGTTAAATATTGCTACAACACATACCCAAGCTCGTTATGCTTTGCCTAACGTAATTCAAGGGTTTATGAAAAAATACCCTGCGGTATCGCTTCATATGCACCAAGGTACTCCACAGCAAATATCGGATGCTGCAGCACGCGGTGATGCCGATTTTGCTATTGCAACAGAAGCACTGCATTTGTATTCAGATTTAGTTATGCTGCCTTGCTACCATTGGAATCGCAGTATTGTTGTCGCTAAAGACCATCCGTTGGCTAAAAAGGCAAATAGTTTAACCGTTGCTGATATTGCTCAATATCCACTCATTACATATGTATTTGGTTTTACGGGCCGCTCAGAGTTAGATAAAGCGTTTAGCGCACACGGGCTTGAACCACACATTGTATTTACCGCAACCGATGCTGATGTTATAAAAACATACGTACGACTGGGTTTAGGAGTTGGTGTTGTTGCTTCAATGGCGATAGATCAAGTAAGCGATACCGATTTAGTGTGTATTGATGCAAGCCACTTATTTGAAGCTAGTACGACCAAAATTGGTTTTAGAAAGGGCAGCTTTTTACGTACTTATATGTATGATTTTATCGAACGTTTTGCACCGCACTTAACTAAAGAGCGAGTAGAGCGAGCAAGCTTATTACGTAACCAAGATGACGTAGATAAGTTATTTGCAGATATAGAGTTACCCGTTAAATAATGTCACTACATTAAACGAATAATAAAAAAGCCGCCTATTTTAAAAATAGGCGGCTTTTTCTTTTTATAGCGAGCTGATTAACATTCGATAATATTAACAGCCAATCCACCGCGAGCGGTTTCTTTATATTTAGTTTTCATATCGTTACCAGTTTCAAGCATGGTTTTAATCACTTTATCAAGTGATACCTTTTGCTCGCCACTGCCACGTATAGCTAAACGTGAAGCGTTAATTGCTTTAATAGCGCCCATTGCATTACGTTCAATACACGGCACCTGTACTAAGCCACCAACAGGGTCGCACGTTAGGCCTAAATTATGTTCCATACCAATTTCTGCTGCGTTTTCTACTTGCACAACATTGCCACCAACAATTTCTGTTAATGCGCCTGCAGCCATAGAGCACGCAACGCCCACTTCACCTTGGCAACCTACTTCGGCACCCGATATAGAGGCATTCTTTTTATATAAAATACCAATAGCAGCAGCGGTTAATAAATAACGCGTGGCTATATCGCGGTCTACTTCTTTCACAAATGTGTGATAGTACATAAGCACAGCCGGTAAAATACCCGCAGCACCATTAGTTGGTGCGGTAACTACACGGCCACCTGCAGCGTTTTCTTCGTTTACGGCAAGGGCAAATAAATCAACCCAGTCCATTGCACGAAGCGGGTCGTTACTGACCTCTATATTTAGTTTTAAGTATAAGCTGGGCGCACGGCGTTTTACTTTTAAGCCGCCAGGTAAAATACCTTCGGTGCGCATACCACGGTCAATACAAGCCATCATTACTTTCCAAATATGGAACAATGTGTCTTTTACTTCGTCTTCAGTGCGCAGTGTTTTTTCGTTTTTCATCATCAAGGTAGAAACACTAAACCCAGACTCTTTACACATCTCTAGTAGTTCTTTTGCGCTACCAAATGGGAAAGGGGCTGGATTTTCTTCTCTAATATCGAGGGCCGCCTGTTTTTCGTTTTCAAACTCTTCGTCGGTAACAATGAAGCCACCGCCAATAGAGTAATATACTTTGCTGTAAACTTTTTCGCCGTTGTTTGAGGCGATAATTTCCATTGCATTAGAATGCTTAGGCAGTGTTTTACGACGATGGAAAACAATAGCACCTTGTTTTGGGAATTTGGCTTTGTGTGTTTTGTTTAAATAAATAACCTGATCTTTTTCAATGGTCGCTAAAATGTCGTCGACTAAATCGGCATCAATTGTTTCAGGATCGTAACCGGCTAAACCAAGAATTACGGCTTTACCCGAGCCATGGCCAACACCTGTTTGACCAAGAGAGCCATAAAGCTCTACTTTAATATCGGTAACATTTGCTAATAATTGTTGTTCTTGTAGGTCATTAACAAATAAGCGTGATGCGCGCATTGGGCCAACGGTGTGTGATGACGAAGGGCCAATACCAATACTAAACATATCAAATGCACTGATCATAATGTGTGTGTCTCTACTTTGTTTTATCAGCACGAAGCTGCTCTTTGAACGGTCGAGCATGATAACGTGGAATTGTGATTGTGTAACTACTAATAACGAAGATTTAAACTGGTAAGGCGAGTTGTTTTGTAAAGTTTTTTATAATGCTTGCAGTCGCACCCCATAGTAAACCATGCGGCGTTTTAAAACCTTGCAAAATAACCGTTTTCCCAAATCGTTGAAAAGGTAAGGGTTGCCAGTTAGCTTCGTTATTTAACTCAGTGACAGAGAGCAAAAAGCTCGCTTGTACTTCATTATAGTCATTTTCCCAGGTGGTATTTTTTTTGAGTAAACCCACATAGGGGCTAATACTAAAACCCGTTAAGGTTGAATACTCAGGTAAGTGACCTAAGACATTAACGTTGCTTTGGGCAATATTTAGCTCTTCTTTTAGTTCGCGAAGGGCTGTGGTGCGAAGGGTAATGTCGCTTACTTCAAACTTGCCTCCGGGCAAACAAATCTCCCCAGGGTGATGGTGTAAATAAGTAGGGCGTTTACACAGTAAAATATGTGCATGGTTATCTATATCAATAATTGGCAGCATAACAGCGCTAGCGCGTTTTTTACGTGTGTCTTTTAACTGATTTGGCGCAGCTGTAGGGCTTAACAGAAACCGCGCCATAATGTGTTCACTATTCAAAACGACCTACTGTTTTAATAAAGGGAGGATTTTATTTACTTTATCGTAAGTTTCTTGATATTCCAATTCGACTTTAGAATCAGCGACTATTCCACCACCTGCCCAGCAGTAAATTTGCGCTTTGTGGCACACCAAGGTGCGAATAGTGATACTCGTATCCATATTTCCACACGCACTTAAATAACCAATTGAGCCACAATAAATGCTGCGGCGATGCGGCTCTAGTTCTTCAATTATTTCCATCGCTCTAATTTTGGGTGCACCGGTGATTGATCCACCCGGGAAAGCTGCTTTTAGCTGATCGACCGCTGTTTTACCTTCATCAAGTTCTGAGGTTACCGTGCTTACTAAATGATGCACTGCCGGAAAGCTTTCAATAGCAAAAAGGGAAGGGACGTGAACGCTGCCTGGTTTTGCTACTTTGCCTAAGTCGTTACGTAGTAAATCAACAATCATTACATTTTCAGCGCGATCTTTAGCTGATGCTGCGAGTATTTTCGCTTGGCGTTGATCCTCTAGTGCATCTGCTTTTCGCGGCAGTGTGCCTTTAATTGGCTTGGTTTCTACAACGTTATTATTTACAGATATAAAGCGCTCAGGGGAAATTGATAAAATAGCCCCTTGAGGGTGATTTATAAAGCTTGAAAACGGCGCTTTATTTGCCTCACGCAGTTTAATATAAGCTGCCCAAGGGGAGCCTTCACACTGAGCGTTAAAGCGCTGCGCTAAATTAATTTGGTAACAATCGCCACTTTTTAAATACTCCTCAATTTGGGCAAACTTTGCAGCGTATTCCGTTTCGCTCATATTTGATTGCCAGTCGCTGTTTAGGGCAAAGGACTGCGTATTAACTTGGGAGTTAACGTGTTTATTTAAATATTGCTGATAAAGCGCTAATCGATCGGTGTTTGGCTGCGATACATAAAACCAGCTTTGTTGCTGCTTGTCGTAAATAAGGGCATCTAAGTAAAGGCCAATAGCCATTTGGGGAAGGTTAATGTCTTCGATAGCACGAGTGGGGATGTTTTCAATTGTACGGCCTAGGTCGTAGCCAAAGTAGCCAAGCCAGCCGCCGTTAAAGGGTAAATCGTAACCGGCTTTTGTTTTATCAAGATGCGAAAGCTCATTATTCATAATTTCAAAGCAGTTATCACTACTTTCTATATTATTTAAAAAGCTTTTATTATTTTTTACTTCAAGGGTACTTTGCGGCTCAATGGCAATAATATCAAAACGGCTGTTTATATGATTACTATTTGCAGAATCTAATAGAATTGCATAAGGCAAATGTGAAAAATGCGCAAAAACGTCAATGCAGTTTTGTGTTATGCCTAATTTAATACAATTTTTTTTATTGTTTAGCATTTACTGCCCCTTTAAGAACTGGCTCGAAACGGGCTGGGAGGGTATCATAAGTCAAATTTTTTGGCAGCACTAAGCTGTAAAAAACAGTGCAAACCACCGTCACCGGTTTGATTTAGATTACGCGACAACGCGTAACGGTAACTTAAGGAACCACTATGAGTACAATTTGTCAGCAAGACTTTATTGATAGCATTGAAGATGCATTGCAATATATTTCGTTCTATCACCCACTTGATTTTGTTCAAGCTCTCGAAAAAGCTTACAACAAAGAACAAAGTAAAGCGGCTAAAGACGCCATTGCACAAATTTTAATTAACTCACGCATGTCGGCTGAAGGCAAGCGTCCACTTTGCCAAGATACCGGTATTATTACCTGTTTTGTTAAAGTAGGTATGGATGTTAAGTGGGATAAAACAGATTTAACCGTTCAACAAATGGTTGATGAAGGTACTCGTCGTGCATATTTGAATCCAGATAACCCTTTACGTGCATCTATTGTTGCAGACCCTGCTGGCACGCGTAAAAACACGAAAGATAATACGCCTTCGGTTGTGCATATCGATTTAGTAGCGGGCGGTAAAGTAGAAGTAATGGTTGCGGCTAAAGGCGGCGGCTCTGAAAACAAAAGTAAAATGGTTATGTTAAACCCGTCAGATGATGTTGCTGAATGGGTAGAAAAAACACTACCAACAATGGGTGCTGGTTGGTGTCCGCCAGGCATGCTAGGAATAGGTATTGGTGGTACGGCTGAAAAAGCGGCAGTAATGGCTAAAGAGTCGTTAATGGACCCGGTTGATATCCATGAACTAATGGAGCGCGGCGCAGAAACGACTGAAGAAAAGCTACGTTTAGAAATTTTTGACCGTGCTAATAAATTAGGTATTGGCGCACAAGGCTTAGGCGGTTTAACAACGGTTGTTGATGTTAAAATTAAAACAGCACCAACGCATGCGGCTTCAAAACCTGTAGTAATGATCCCTAACTGTGCGGCAACTCGCCATGTACATTTTACACTTGACGGTTCTGGCCCTGCTAATTTAAAAGCACCTAAGCTAGAAGATTGGCCACAAGTAACATTTGAAGTGGGCGAAGGAACACGTCGTGTTGACTTAAATACACTGACTAAAAAAGATGTTCAAGAATGGAAAATGGGCGAAACTGTTTTACTTTCGGGCACTATTTTAACAGGTCGTGATGCAGCGCATAAACGTCTGCAAGATATGATCAATTCAGGTGAAGGTTTACCAAAAGGCGTAGACTTTGATAATAAATTTATTTATTACGTAGGCCCTGTGGATGCGGTACGTGATGAAGCAGTAGGTCCTGCAGGCCCTACAACTGCAACTCGTATGGATAAATTTACCGATATGATGCTAGAAAAAACAGGCATTGTAGGCATGATTGGTAAAGCTGAACGTGGACCTGCAACTGTTGAGTCTATTAAAGAGCATAAATCTGTTTATTTAATGGCTGTAGGCGGCGCAGCTTACTTAGTATCTAAAGCGATTAAAAAAGCACGCGTAGTTGCTTTTGAAGATTTAGGTATGGAAGCTATTTATGAATTTGAAGTAGAAGATATGCCAGTGACCGTTGCAGTAGACAGTGAAGGCGCCAATGCGCATACACAAGGCCCTGCAATCTGGAAAGCTAAAATAGAAGAGCTTGATAGCAAGCTAAAATAACGTACGTTATGTTTTTAAAAAGCGAGCCTAGTGCTCGCTTTTTTGTTTTTTAAATAGAGTCATTATCAAGCTTACAGCTCTGACCAGTTTGCGAAAAAGCTCACTTTTTACTGGAAACCTATAGGCAGCAGTACGTGGCGGGCAAGCAGCACTTGTATATTAAACTTTACACGCAATCGCTTTGTTACGTTCACGTAAACGTAAGTTGGTGTGGTTGTTCTATTTATAGTTTTTAAAACTTACAAATGACGATTTTGTGAATTTTTTATCTATACAATAGTTTTAATCCGGTTATTTAATTTAAGCTTGATGTTTTCATTGGTTTTATCTTCTGCGAGTATAGCGAACTCGAATATGAAGTGATAAAGTCTCGGCAATTTCCAGCGCGCATACCCTCTCACGGGTTAACTATTTCGGAGTATTTTAAGTGGCTGTGTTTAATCGAGTTGAATTTGATAACCATGAACAAGTGGTTTTTTGTTCTGATGAAGAGTCGGGTTTAAAAGCAATTATTGCTGTACATAATACCAACCTAGGTCCTGCAGTTGGCGGATGTAGAATGTGGGATTATGCGAACGACGAAGATGCTGTTTACGACGTGCTACGTTTATCAAAGGGCATGACTTATAAAAATGCAGTTGCGCGCTTACCATTTGGTGGTGGTAAATCTGTAATTATAGGTAACGCGAAAGAAATTAAATCTGAGCAATTATTCCGTGCATTTGGTCGCCAGTTAGAGCGATTAAATGGCAGCTATTACTCAGCAGAAGATGTAAACATCACATGTGCTGATGTAGCTATTATGAATAAAGAAACTAATTACGTACTGGGTCTTGAAGGTAAAAGTGGTAACCCATCGCCATTTACAGCATATGGTACGTTTTTAGGAATTAAAGCAGCGCTACAGCATCAACGTGGTCATCAAGATTTTGCAGGAGTGAAAGTGGCTGTTCAAGGTTTAGGTGCTGTTGCATATGGTTTATGTAAGCATTTAGCCGATGCGGGCGCTGAGTTGTTTGTAACTGACATTAACCAAGCTGCAATTGATCGCGTAGTTAATGATTTTGGCGCGACTGCGGTTGGCATTGATGAAATTTACGACTTAGATGTTGATGTTTATGCACCTTGTGCATTAGGTGCAACTATTAACGATTTAACGATACCGCGTTTAAAAGCGACTATTATTGCAGGCTGTGCTAATAATCAGTTAGCAGAGTCTCGCCACGGTGAAGTTATTCGTGAAAAAGGCATTTTATATGCACCAGATTACGTAATTAACGCTGGTGGTATTATTAATGTTTATTACGAAACAGCGCCAGAAGGTTACAGTGCAGCAGCGTCTAATAAACATGTTGAAGGTATTTTTAATACGTTAGCTGAAATCTTTGCCCGTAGCGAAAAAGAGCAAAAATCAACGCATTTAATTGCTGACGAATTAGCGCAAGAGATCATTAAAAACGGTCTGTGATCTAAGTTCTAATTTATATAAGGGTGTGCAAGTGCACACCCTTTGTTTATCTGTAAGTTAGGGTCTGTTGATCTTTGCGGATTAAAATTTGTTCAAACTAGGGGTTATTTAATCGCGGCGCGAGATTTGTAACCTAGTGGGCTAAGTAAAAACCGAGTAACAAAGAGTAAGTAGCCCCTAGGAAGAACCTTTTGGGCAGCGCCTGTTTGGCATTAATGCTACGTTATAGCCCATTTATGGGGAATAACCACACTGCATAGACTCTGCCTTGCCTAAATACTAAACAGGCTGCTGCAAATTTAACCTTGAAAGATCAACAGACCCTAATGCAATTATTACTGAACAGCGGTACACTTTATTTTTAATATTGTGCGGCAAATTATGACTCCCTCAACTTCTCTCATGCAGCCTATCGATTTAGATAATTGGCCTAGAAAGCAACACTTTGAATTATTTAAACACTTTTCTCAGCCTTACTTTAATGTGTGTGTGCGTTTAGATGCTCAAGCACTTTACGACTATTGCAAAACCAATCAATTTTCTTTTTTTCAAGCGTATGTATATTGCACCTTAAAAGCGTGCCATGAGTACGATTCAATAATGCTACGTATTATAGATAGTAAGCCATGGTTACTTAATAGTGTTCGCGCAAGTGTGGTTGAGTTGTCTGAAAACGATACGTTTGTTTTTAGTTATTTTAACAGCACAGGCGAGTTTAAAGAGTTTGTAAATCATGCAAGTAACGTAAGCAAAAAAGCGAAATTACAGCCGTTATTTTCTGATGCATTTGCTCAAACAGAAGGGCAGGCTGATTTAATTCATATATCTGTTTTGCCGTGGCTGAATTTTAGTGCGTTTTCGCATGCATTTAGTGAAGGGCAGAGTTTAGGCATTCCTAAATTTGTATTTGGTCAGTTTGATAAACACACAGGCACAATGCCTTTAGCTATCGATGTACACCATTCATTAATGGATGGTTTGCACGTAGCGAAATTTATAAGCACATTGCAGGGTACATTTGATACCTTTTGCAAAAATTAACTTTAAACACATCAGTAACGGCAGTGCAAAGCAGTAAACAATTTATAAGTAATCTATAAGCAATGCGATGTGAATTACTTTATATTCAAATACATAACCTTGTATGCTTGAAAAGCACGTGTGCTGGACATATTTATATACCATACCTTAGCTCAGGAAATCCCCATGATAAATGGACTGTTAATTGTTGTTTTAATTCTTTTTGTGGTGATTTTCTGGCGTTGGCCATCAATTCAAAACCGATTATGGCGCAGTAAATATAAAGACTTTGCTTTAAATTCGCAGCAAAAAGATATTTTACTGCGTTGCATGCCCATCTATAAAAAAATGACCGACGCCGACAGAGAAAAATTAGAGCGACATATTACGTGGTTTTTAAACGAAAAACGCTTTGTCGGTTGTGATGGCTTAAGGCTAACGTCTGCAATGAAGTTAATTGTTGCCGCCGATGCGTGTGTATTAGTACTTAATAAACCGTGGCCGTTATATAGAAATGTAAAAGAAATTTTATTATATCCAAGTGCTTATTATGCTCCGCAATCAACTCGCGATAGTGCAGGACTTGTGAGTTACCATAATACGGTAAGACTAGGCGAGTCATGGCCTGGCGGCACACTCGTTTTAAGCTGGCATGATGTACTTGAGGGTAATCGTTTACCAAGCGATGGACATAACTTGGTATTTCATGAGTTTGCGCATCAACTCGATCAAGAAACAGGTAAAACAACGGGTACGCCCATTTTAAAAAGCTCAGCAGATTACAAAGAGTGGGGCAGGGTATTTAGCCGCGCCTTCACCCAGTTAAAAAGCCATGTTGCCTATAGCATGCCGCATGTTATTCACAGCTATGGTGCGACTAACGAAGCTGAGTTTTTTGCTGTACTCACCGAAACCTTCCTCGAAAAACCCGCAGAGCTGCGCCGATACGATCCTGAAATTTATAGTATGCTAGTTAATTACTATCAATTTGACCCTATTGTTTGGCATTAAACCTACATAAACCGCGCTTTATCATATAACGCTGGCAAGTTGCGTTTGTTTTTGTTGCAATCATGTGAAATAGTTTTTACTGCAACAATAACAAGCGAGAAACGCATGAAAAAAATGCTTCATACAGTATTGGCGCTGTCGGTGTCATTAGCGATAGGGCAGGTAAATGCCGCTGAAAAAGACGAACAAAAATGGCAAGTAGATTCACCTAAGGGGCAATTTGTTGACGCTGCAATTAGCGTTGAGCAGGGCACATGGATGAATATAGATATTAGCCCTGATGGTAAAACCGTGGTGTTTGACTTACTTGGCGATATTTACACTATGCCAATGAGTGGTGGTACAGCTACAAAGCTCACCTCTGATATTGCATGGCAAATGCAACCACGCTTTAGTCCTAACGGCAAAAGTATTGCGTTTACCTCCGATCAAGGTGGTGGCGATAACATTTGGATAATGGACTTAAATGGTGAAAATCAACACGCTGTTACCGATGAAACCTTTAGATTACTAAATAGTCCTGCATGGAGTCCTGATGGCGACTACTTAGTTGCGCGTAAACACTTTACAGCTAGCCGCTCATTGGGAGCAGGTGAAGTGTGGTTGTATCACAAAGCGGGTGGCAAGGGCGTACAGCTTACAAAACGCGAGAACGATCAAAAAGATTTAGGTGAGCCAATGTTTTCACCTGATGGTCGTTATGTATACTTTTCGCATGATGCAACACCCGGTAAAACCTTTCATTATTCAAAGGATTCTGTAGCGGGCATTTATAAAATTAAGCGCTACGACCGTGAAACGGGTGAAATTGAAACTGTAATCGATACGATGGGCGGTGCTATTAGGCCTACACCATCACCAGATGGTAAAAAGCTTGCTTATATAAAGCGTGATGACTTTCAAACTAGCTTGTATTTATATGACTTAACTAGCGGTGAGCACACTAAGCTTTACGATAAGCTTGAGCGAGATATGCAAGAAACATGGGCTATTCATGGTGTATACCCAACCATTGCATGGACCCCCGATAACGAAGAGTTAGTATTTTGGGCTGGTGGTACAATTCACAAGCTAGATGTTGCAGACAAATCCGTTAAAACCATTCCTTTTAAAGTGCAAACTACTAAAAAAATTCAAAAAGCGGTGCGCTTTACACAAAACTTAGATACTGATGAGTTTGATGTAAAAATGCTGCGTAATGTGCAAGTAAGCCCAGATGGCGAAACTGCAATTTTTGAAGCGCTTGGGCATATTTATAAACGTGATTTAGAGTCGGGTAAAATTAAGCGTTTAACAAAGCAAACTGATCATTACGAATTATTTCCACAGTACTCTCGCGATGGTAAAAAAATAGTTTACACCACATGGGATGATAACAAACAAGGGTCTGTAAGAGTGGTTTCTGCGCGCAGTGGTCGTGGCGATACAATTACTAAAGAGCCCGGGAAATATGTAGAGCCTGCGTTTAGTCCAGATGGGAAAACGGTTGTTTATCGAAAAGCCACGGGGGGCAGTATTTTAAACCCTAAATGGTCACTTAACCCTGGTATATATAGCGTAAGCGCAAAAGGCGGTAAAAGTGAGCTTATTTCAAAAAGTGGTTATCAACCACAATTTGGAGATGCAAACGATCGCGTTTTTATAATGAGTCCTTGGCCAAAACCAACGCTAAGTGTAGTTGAGCTTGAAAGTAAAAAAGTTCGTAAACTGTACGAGTCAGAACATGCGACAGAATTTAGAGTATCACCAGATGGGCAATATCTCGCTTTTGCTGAGCGATTTAAAGTATTTGTAACGCCGTTTGTTCAAAGTGGTAAAACAATTAATATTGGGCCTAAAGACAGTCAATTTCCAATAGAGCAGTTATCGGTACGTGCTGGTGAAAACATTAGCTGGAGTGCTAAGAGCAACAAACTTTATTGGACATTAGGGCCTGAGCTTTATCATGCAAGCCTTGAGGGGATGTTTGCTATTAACAAAGCCGAAGATGCCGACTTTAAAGTGAAAAGTGGCGATAATATCGGTTTCAGTAAAAAAATGGCAGAGCCTAAAGGTATGATTGCGCTCACTGGTGCAAAAATTATAACTATGGACGGCGAAAAGGTTATTGAAAATGGTGTAATTATCACTGATGGCAAGCATATTAAAGCAATTGGTACAGCCAGCGATATAAGCATTCCTAAAAGTGCTGAGGTTATTGATGTAACAGGTAAAACTATTATGCCTGGTATTGTTGATGCTCATGCACATGGCTCGCAAGCAAGTGACGAAATTATACCTCAGCAAAACTGGAAAAACTTTGCAGGTTTAGCGCTGGGTGTAACTACAATTCACGATCCATCAAACGATACCTCAGAAATATTTACCGCAAGCGAAATGCAAAAGGCAGGCATGATTGTTGGCCCGCGTATTTTCTCAACGGGTACTATTTTATATGGCGCAAATATGCCAGGTTATACGTCGCATATTGACTCGTTAGACGATGCTAAATTTCATTTAGAGCGCCTTAAAAAAGTAGGGGCGTTTAGTGTTAAATCGTATAACCAGCCACGCCGAGAGCAGCGCCAACAAGTTATTGAAGCAGGTCGGATGCTTGAAATGATGGTAGTACCAGAAGGCGGCTCATTATTACAACATAACTTAAGTATGATTGTAGATGGACACACAGGTATTGAGCATTCAATCCCTGTAGAGCACATATACGACGATATAAAGCAGTTATGGTCGCAAAGTGATGTTGGCTATACACCTACGCTTGTAGTGGCTTATGGTGGTATTTGGGGTGAAAATTACTGGTACGATAAAACTGATGTATGGAATCATCCGCGTTTAAGTAAATTTGTGCCTAAAAACCAATTATTACCGCGTTCTATGCGCCGCATTAAAGCGCCCGATCATCACTATAACCACTTTAATAACGCACGCGTTGCTGCTGAACTGCAAGACTTAGGTGTTTTGGTTAACTTAGGTGCACACGGTCAGCGTGAAGGATTAGGTGCACACTGGGAAATGTGGATGTTTGCACAAGGCGGAATGACGCCGCTTGAGGCTATACGTGCATCGACAATTGATCCGGCTAAGTATTTAGGGCTTGATAAAAACGTAGGATCACTTGAAGTTGGCAAGCTTGCTGATTTAATGGTTATTGATGGCGATCCGCTTAAAAATATTCGAGATTCGGATAAAGTAGATTACACCATGATCAATGGTCGATTATTCAATGCAGAGACAATGAGTGTAGTGGGTAAAAAAGAGCGCGAACCACTTTACTTCGAAAAGTTATAATTTATTTTGATCTTTTGAAAGCGGCTACATAGCCGCTTTTTTAGTCTTACTCAACTTATAAGGCTCTATTTTTTTGATTAAATGGTGCAATTAAGGTTGGAAGACGATAATTAATATAATTTTTAGATATTTTTTAGCAAATAACGCACATAAAAAAACCGCTTAACGCGGTTTCTTTTAAAAATCATAAATGTTGATTAAACAACACCGCGCGGTAAGCGACAGTCATGATCTTTACGAGCTAAAATTACAATCCAAAGTTCTTCCGCTGTGTAACCTTCTTCGTTTTCGGTAACAACAGTGAATGGCGCTTTTTTCTGTGCTTTAACAGGCGCAGCTGCTTTTGGTTTTTTCGTTTTAGTTGTTTTACCAGAGTTTAACTTTTTAGTAAGCTCTGCTACGTCAGCTAGGCGTAAATTTTTACCGCCATCAATGCTGTACCAACCAGGTTTAGTTGTGATTTCAGGTTTTTTACCATTGGCAGTTTCGTACGCTGCTTCAAAGGCAGATAACACTTCTGTTTTGTCTAGTTTGCTCATCAGAGACCCTATACGTTGTGAACACAGATAAAGAAGAGGTATTTATACCTATTTTAAAACAGTTTTTCAATTTTTTGCGATTTTCCTTCCATTTTAGGGCTATAAACGCCAAAATTTGCACAAAATTCAGTGCTAAGTAAGGTAAGTTATATGCAACGTAGAGAATTTAACCAACTCCTAAATGACATTTTAAAACCTCAATTAATTAAAGATTTTTGCCCAAATGGCTTACAAGTTGAAGGTAAAAACGAAATTAAAAAAATTGTGACGGGTGTAACCGCAAGTCAAGCATTAATAGATGCTGCCATTGAGCAACAAGCAGATGCTATTTTAGTTCATCATGGATTTTTTTGGAAAGGGGAATCCCAACCAATAACGGGAATGAAAAAGCGTCGTATAGGTGCGTTATTAGCACACGATATTAATTTATTTGGCTATCACTTACCACTCGATATTCATCCAGCAGTTGGCAATAACGCGCAACTTGCAAAGTTATTGGATATTGAAATTGAAACAGGGCTAGAGCCAACTTCAAATAGCGTAGCAATGAAAGGGCGTTTAAAAACACCATTAAGTGGTGAAGATTTTGCAGATAAAATTGCAAAAGTGCTAAATCGAACCCCGCTCACAAGCTTAGTACGTTCAACAAAAATTGAAACCATTGCACTGTGCACCGGTGGTGGGCAAGGATATATTGATTTAGCTGCAGAGCAAGGCATTGATGCTTATTTAACGGGTGAGGCATCGGAGCAGACAATTCATAGTTCTCGTGAGCAAAACATTGATTTTTTTGCTGCAGGGCATCATGCAACAGAGCGCTATGGTGTAAAAGCTCTGGGTGAGTTACTTGCTCAAGAGCATGGTTTTAATGTGACATTTATAGATATAGATAACCCAGTTTAACTAGGCTATCTATTAGTTAACCTGAACGCTTCTTGAGATTGATTTATTATCCAGAGTTCAAGTTAGTTAGACGAAATGAGTTACAGTGCCTCTGGATCTATCCAGCGGCGCAAACTTATCCATGTGTTTCCTACTACTTCGTGACTATATTGCGTAACCACAAGTAAGGCATGAGCATTGGGAATAAACTGTTTGCTCCATGGAAGTGCAGCAAAATTATGATAATCAGTGGCTGCGGTTATGACTTCAATACCTTGAGCATTAAATAAGTCTTTTGCGCGTGGCATGTGCAGTACAGATGTTACTAGTGCAACTTTAAAGTCGACTAATTTTGATGCCAGTAACTTAGCTTCTTCACCTGTATCCATTGCTTTTGGGTTTTGGGATATACGACTCTTATTAACGCCTAAACTAATTGCCGTTTGATACATAAGCCCGCTATTAGTGATATTTTGATAACCCCCGCCTGACACTATAAGCTCTGCATTAGGGTAGTGCTTTGCTAGCTTTACACCTTCTACTAAGCGCGTTAGTGCACAATTACCTAATTGATTATTAGCACTGAGTGCAGGGTTTGGGTTTATATCGCAACCTAGTACAACTATTTTGTCTATTTTTGGATGCTTTAGGGTATTAAATGCAAGCGACGCAGGTTCATTATTTTGGATAATTAAATTGGCGATAAAGGGTGTGCTCAATGCAAGTAATACAATTAAGCTTAAAGTAGATAAGAAGAGAGCTGATTTGCGGCCTTTAAATGCGAGTAGGAGCATCAGGCACGCAAATAAACCCAATAGAGGCAGTGGCATAAGTAAGCCACCAATCATTTTTTTAATAACAAACATAAGAGTTAAACGCTGTAGAGTTAATTACAGCGATATTACTCATTATATTGATGATTATCGACCGTTATTTAGCTTACACGTATTTAAAAAGTGACGATAAACAGGGTTATCTTTCATGTCTTTTTTCATCGCTAAATACATAGGACGAGTAAGGCCAAGAGCGCCCAAAGGAATTGATTTAATTAAGCCTTGGCTTTCATAAGGTGTAACTAGCCAATCAGGTAAAGCGGCAACGCCCATGCCGGCACTTACTAGTTGAAAAATAAGTAATCCTTGGTCAACCGTTTTTAACGTACCGTCAAAACGTGCATTTTGAATGAAATGCTTAAATATATCTTGGCGTTCACGCGGGATAGGGTATGAAATAATAGTTTCGTTTTTTAAATCAAGCGCTGTTACATACGCTTTTTTAGCAAGTTCATGATCCGGTGCCACAATAAGCTTCAATTTAAAATCAAATAAGTGCGCGTACTCTAATGTGTCGGGTTCACGTATGTCAGATGTTAAAACTAAATCGAGCTCATCGCTTAGTAAGTCAGGAATAGCGTCGTAACTAAAGCCGCGCTCGTAATCAATTTTTATATCAGGCCAAAAGTTATTAAATTCTTTAATAGTAGGCAATAACCAATGAAAACATGCATGGCATTCCACACTTAAACGCAGTTGAGAAATAGGCTGATTTAAGCTTTCTTTCAAACGGCATTTAGTCGCTTCCATTTTTGGTAATATTTCGTGAGCCAACTCAAGTAATAGCATTCCCTGAGGGGTAAAGCGGACTGGTTGAGTTTTACGCTCAAATAATTGGCAATCTAATTTATTCTCTAAATCTTTGATTTGATGAGATAAAGCAGACTGTGTCAAAAATAACTCTCGTGCCGTATTAACCAAAGATCCTGTTTCTTTTAGGGTTGCTATGGTTTTTAAATGTTTAATACCAATCATCTTTAAAAATTCTCATGGGAAAAGTGAGTTCAGCTCAGATTAACCACATAATACGCCTATATAAAAAACGTTTCAACGTCTAGATGGCTAAAAGCTTGCGATTTATTGTGGTTTATTGCAGTTTATTGCTATGAATCGCGAAAATGTTAGAATTAGTAACGATAAAAGTCATTCAAAAACTGGTTTGATGAGTTTTAGATGAGTTTGCTTCATGTTGTATTTTAAGTATATCGATTGCGGTGTGCTTCACCTCAGTGTGAATTTTGACCATGTAAATAACTGTGTGAGGTGGGGGGTTGTTGAATGGTTACTTTAGATTGTGGTTTAAAAACTAAGGTCGTTTTGCCCTTTAGCTTTAGTTTAGGTCAATGGATGAGTATATACATAATACTTAAGCCAGCGACCTACTCGCTGGCTTTTTTATAAGGGCTTATTAATAAGTAATATGGCTTCTTTGGCTGTGACCGGTTTTGACTTTAAAAAACCTTGGCCATAGTCGCACGCGGTGGATTGTAAAATGGCTAATTGTTCAAGTGTTTCTATCCCTTCAGCAACAACCTCAAGTTTTAATGATTGCGCAAGTGATAAAATGGCTTCAACAAGTGGATTGGTGGAATCTTGTAGGTGGTCAATAAAACTTTTATCTATTTTTAAAATATGAATAGGCAGTTGGTGCAAGTAGCCGAGTGCTGAATAACCCGTTCCAAAATCGTCAAGGCACAATTTTACTTTTAAAGGTGAAAGACCTTCTATTATTTGAGTGGCGAGTTCTAGATTTTCTATTAAGCCTGATTCGGTAATTTCTAAACATAAAGAACCCAGAGGTAATTGGTATTTATTATAAATAGAATGTATTTGCGCTACAAAATCGAGGCTTGCAAAATGCCGTGACGATACATTAACCGTTACTTTCAAAAAGCGATGACCTTGCTGGTGCCAATTAGAAATCTGCTGAGCGGCTAAATCAAGTAAATGTAAATCAAGATTTATAATTTGCCCTGTAGTTTCAGCTATCGGTATAAAGTCATTAGGTGGTACAAATCCTTTTTTAGGATGATGCCAGCGCACAAGTGCTTCAAAACCAATAACCTCACTTGTGGTAATTGTAAAAATTGGCTGAAAATAGAGTTCAAATTCGTTGTGTTCTATACCGTGTTGCAAGTCGTTTTCGATATCGGCATGGGTTTTAAGTTTTTTACGCATCGTGTTATTAAAAAACTTAACTTGTCCACGCCCGGTGGATTTTGCTTCATACATAGCAGCATCAGCTTGTTGCAGTAATATATAAGCTTGATCGTTTATGTTGTCGGTATAGGCAATACCAATACTAGTAGAGGCTTGAAGTAAGTGGCTATCTACATTAAGAGGTTTTGATAATGCGCTTTTAATTCGGTTTAAAGCTTCATTAACTTGGTTTTTATGTGTGATATTTTCCATAAAAATAGCAAATTCATCACCGCCTAAACGAGCAAATGTATCGGTGCTTCGTACTGTACTTTTAATTAAGTCGCATATTTTTATAAGAAAATGGTCTCCGACTTCATGCCCTAGCGAATCATTAATACTTTTAAAACGATCAAAATCTAGATACAGCAGGGCATGGCTAGTACTTTTTTTAGCACGCGTTAAACGTAAAATAGCATGCTTTATTCTCTCAATGAGTAATGAGCGGTTAGCAAGGCCGGTAAGCTCGTCATGCAATGCTTTATGCTCGAGCTCTTGTCGGGCTAGTTGTCTATCAATTGCCATACTTATTTGGCGACTTACGTAAGTTAGAAGAGCGCTGTCGTGTTCGTTGTATTGCAGTGTTTTATCGTAGCTTTGTACAACAATAACACCGCTTATACGATCACTTGTTTTAAATGGAACACCCAACCAAGACTCTGATTGTCTGCCTACCATTTTAAAATCACCGTTATCTATATGACTTTGAAAGGCATCTTTATTGAGTAATAAGGTTTGCTCTGTTTGCAGTAGGTAATATGAAGCAGTGTCTTTGAGCTGTTCTTTAGATATTTTTTGATGTGTTTTGGTGTTTATGCCTTCTTCGACTATATAAACAAGGTCAAGTATATCTACTTTTTTGTCATATAAAGCGATAAAAAAGTTATCAGCACGAAGTAAGTTATTGATAATTGAATGCAAGGCTTCAAAGAAGGTATCTAAGTCGTTAGCTTTGTAGGTTAGGTTGGCTATTTGTAATAAGCTATTTTCTAATTTTTGTGCGTTGTTAAGTTGCTCAACTGTTTTTTGTAAGTTATTTACCGTATTTACCTGGTTAATTTTAGCACTGAGTAAGTGGGCAACTGTTGTAAGAATTTCAAGGTGTGCGTTTGTAAAGTAGCCTTTAATAGGGTGCTCACAATCAATAACACCTAAAACTTGTTCTTTATATATAAGAGGGACGCATAGTTCTGATTGGGCAGGGCGCTCATCTGCGATATAACGGCTATCTTTTGTTACATCATCGATAATTACGGCTTTACCAGTAGTTGCAACAGCCCCAGTAATTCCTTCACTAAAACGTATTACTTTACGTTCGGCTTGATATTTGTCACGGGCGTGAGCAATACCCATCGAGGCAACTTGATTTAATGTATAAGCATTGTTATCGGCAAGGTAAATAACGCAATCAACAAATCCTAAACGGTTAACAACGTGCGTTGTAACATACTCAAATAGCTCGTCTAGTGTGTCTAGTTGCAATAAGCTTGATGAAAATTGATTGATAATACTCAGTTGATCAGTTTTTATCTCAAGTGCTCTTGAGGAATCATTTTTGTAAGACATAGGCAATTTATATTATTCTTTTTATTTTTAAATACGTAGCTAAGTTAACCTAATCTTGGATTTTGTACAAAATAAAGCGATGAGTGGTTTTAATTGGCTGTAAATTATTATGACGAATGACTTTAATTAATTGTAAGTAATAACAATAGCTAATCCCAATTGAATTGGAGTATTAAGCTTTAATTACACAACTCGGTAATGTCATTAGCATATGCATTATTTTTAATAAAATCTTTACTCGAAAACATCATATGCCTATGATCGGATAAATTCAGCCTTGGAATAAAGTAATGACAAGCAATAATACAAACTCTGTAACAACCCTTACTATCACTCGCCCAGATGACTGGCATGTACATTTACGTGATGGCGACCAGCTAAAGGATACTGTACGAGACATAAGCAGATACATGGGTCGCGCTATTATTATGCCAAACCTTGTTCCGCCGGCAACATGTACTGATACCGCTCTTTCTTATCGAGAACGTATTATGGCAGCAGGCCCACAAGGTGCCTTTGAGCCTTTAATGGTACTTTACCTTACTGATAAAACGACACCAGATGAAATAAAGAAAGCAAAAGCAACGGGTAAAATAGTAGCTGCAAAGCTGTATCCTGCTGGCGCTACAACCAATTCTGATTCGGGTGTTACATCAGTCAAAAATATTTACCCGGTTTTAAAAGCAATGCAAGAAGTAGGTATGTTGCTGTTAGTACACGGAGAAGTTACTGATTCATCAATTGATATTTTTGACCGTGAAAAAGTATTTTTAGAGACGATTTTAGGGGATGTGGTAAGTGACTTTCCTGAACTTAAAATTGTACTAGAGCATATTACAACTAAAGATGCAGTAGAGTTTGTAGTTAATGCACCTAGCAATGTAGCAGCAACAATTACAGCTCATCATTTACTTTATAATCGTAATCATATGTTAGCGGGTGGAATTCGCCCACATTATTACTGTTTGCCAATCCTCAAACGTAACATTCACCAGCAAGCATTAATGGCCGCAGCTATAAGTGGAAATAAAAAGTTTTTCTTAGGAACTGATTCGGCACCACATTATAAAGATAAAAAAGAAGCTGCTTGTGGTTGTGCTGGTGCATATACGGCCCATGCCGCTATTGAGTTATACGCTGAAGCATTCGAAGAAGCGGGAGCTTTGGACATGCTTGAAGGATTTGCAAGCCACTTTGGTCCTGACTTTTATGAGTTGCCGCGTAATGCCGATACAATAACATTACAAAGAAAACCATGGGACGTACCTGCAAGTTATACCCTAGGCGACTCTGAAGTTGTGCCTATAAAAGCAGAAGATACTATTGATTGGTCTGTTAAATAGTTAATATTCTATATTTAAACCAAAAGCCGCTTAATTTTTAAAGCGGCTTTTTTGTTTGTATTTTTGATGTTATTGAAGCGTTATTTGACAGTATTGCTGTTGTAGAGGGCTTTTATACGCGTTTATAGCAATATATATTACAATAATACTTTATAGTTTTCGCTTGGAAATTAGTCAGTTAAAGGCGATTTGAAACAAATTTATATTTTTAATAAATAATTCCCAATTAATAGAGCGAAAAAAAATATAATGTGTTAATCTTACCTTGCTTTGAGTTTTTATGTATTGAATTTACGGATATTGTGCTGCGTTTAAGGTTACCGGTTAGGTTATTACTTGTTCCTGTACTGTACCTCCATATTTTTGAGCATTGACTCAGGGAGGATATTGCCATAATAATATGGCTGAATTTTAATTATTGACTTACAGGAAAATTTAGTATGTCGGTTACTGGTAAAGTAAAGTTTTTCAACGAAGCTAAAGGCTTTGGTTTCATTGAACAAGAAAATGGTCCTGACGTGTTTGTACATTTCAGCGCAATCACTGGTTCTGGTTTTCGCACTCTTAGCGAAGGTCAAGCAGTGACATTCAGCATCAAACAAGGTCAAAAAGGCCCTGAAGCTGAGAACGTAGAAGCAGCATAATTTATTATGTGAACTCTAGTTCATCTTGGTGAAGCAGGTCTCTGTTTCACCATAATTCCTCTCTATGTACATAATTAATAAAATCCTTCTTTTTAAATCCTTGAACACAAATTTCATATATTCATATATTTTTAAATCTTCTATTTTAATACAAACCCAAAATTCAATTATCTGAATAACTTATACAATCGAACCACTTTCTATCGCATTTAAAACATCCCTTACAATTTATCCAACTGATCTGATACTTATATACATAAAAATGATGCCAAATAACAATCTGTGTAAATTTTAGTGTAAGTCTTGCTAGTGCAATCAGGTTGAAGTTTTGTACTTTAACTATAAATGGGCAAGGGAACCTCTATAGACCTCTGATAGCTTATTATGGAAGCGTTGGGCATCATTTATAGTCCATTATTATTAAAGTTGAGCAGCTTTTTGTGATTAACTTTGTTACTAAATAAATTTAACTGTTAAATAGTATTAATGAGCACTCTAAAGCGGTAAATGTAACTCGTCTAATTATCGAAAGCTATTTGGCTATTTCAGGCCTTGCTAAAAGGAACTTATTATTAAGATTATTATTACTATTTATGGGAAACACGTTTTATAAATGGCTTTAGGCAGTGCGTGCATAAAGCAAGGTGGGCGGTATTGTAGATTATCCAGTGTTGTTTTTTTGTGCGACAAATGGTTTGTTTTTTCAGATGAAGTGTTATTGGGGAGATAAAATGTGCTGAAATCGTTTAAAAAATAACTTTTGTTATATCTATCTATATTTTTTTTTGTTTTTTTTCAGTGCGAATTCAGCTTTGGCTAAATGTTGCAATAATGTTGTTTTATGTCAGTACAATGCGAATAAATACACCCCTCAAAAGGCTTTAATCGAAATATTAAGCAAAAGCTTGGTTGCAATAATGTTAACAGTTGTGTGCTGGTACTTTTGTTTAAGCATTAACTTAGCTATTTATTTGCAGAGATTAGTAAACATCAAGTTGACAGCGCTAATTGCATTTAGCATTATTGGAAGGTTGATATCTATTAAAAGATATCAGGGTTGTTCTCTTCGGAGGATAATTAAATTATAAAAGTAACATTACTTAATTGGTTGGGAACTATGTCTGTTAAAATCAGAAAGAGTCTTGTAGCAACTGCGTTGGTTGGCGCATTTGCATTTGCAAGCAGCAATGTGATTGCAGATCCTTTGAATGACGTGCAAAAAGCAGGTCAACAAATTCAAAAGGCTGCGGTTAAGTCTCAAACTAAAATTGACAATGTATATGGTCAAACTCAGGAGCTAATCGCTGAGTACCGTAGCGTTGTTGATGAGACTGAACTTATGAAAGTGTATAACGATCACGTGTCGCGCTTGGTTGATAGCCAAAACGCGTCTATTGAATCGTTTGATCGTCAAATCGCTACGATTGATAACACGAAACAAAACGTTGTGCCTTTGATGTATCGCATGATCGATACGCTTGAGCAATTCATCAAAGCGGACGTTCCATTTAATCTAGAGACGCGTTTAGGACGTGTTGAAAGACTACGTGAAATCATGGTTTCTGCGTCTGTAACGACGTCTGAAAAATTCCGTCAAGTACTTGAAGCTTACACTATTGAAACAGCATACAGCTCACTTGTATCTGCTTCACAAGGTACACTAGAAGTTGATGGCAAAAGTATTAACGTTGATATCGGTCAGTTAGGTCGTATTACTTACGTTGCTCAGTCTTTTGACTTGAAACATGCTTGGGTGTGGGATAACAACACTAAACAGTGGAAAGAATTAGGTGAAGAATACCTAAAACCTGTTAAAGAAGTTATTCGTATGGCGCGTAAGCAAGCGACATTAGAACTTGTTAAACTACCTATCTTTGGCGCGGAGTAATCAATAATGAAGAAACTATTTAAAGGTTTTGCTGTTGCCGCAGTACTAACTGTTTCTGCAGGTACCGCGTTAAATGCACATGCAAATACTGGAGCTCTAGATAAAATACTTGAGCAAGTAAAGCAAGAGCGTATCTCTGAAGGTAAAATCGATAAGAAACGTGAACAAGAGTTCTTATCAGATCGTGCTGACAAGCAATCTTTACTTAATAAAGCTAAAAGCCAACTTGCTTCTGAGAAGTCTCGTGGTGAAAGCTTAACTAAGCAATATGCACAAAATGAAAACACGTTAGCTGAAAAAGAAGCTGCTCTTCAAAGTGCTCAAGGTACTTTGGGTGAGATGTTTGGTGTTGTACGTCGTGCAGCTCAAGACGCTATCGGTTCTATCGAAGCATCACTAGTTAGTGCTGAGAAACCTGGCCGTGCAGAAATCTTACGTTCATTAGCTGCTGCTAAAGAACTTCCAACTGTTCGTGAACTTGAAGAGCTTTGGATTTCACTTCAAACAGAAATGACTGAATCAGCTAAAGTTTCAACTTTTGAAACTGAAGTTGCTGGTCTTGACGGTAACCCGTCAATGAAGAAAGTAACGCGTATCGGTAACTTTAACTTAGTTACAGACGATGGTTACTTAATTTATTCACCAGAAACTAAGTCTATTCAGCCTCTAGGTAAACAGCCTGATAGCTATATCTTAGACGGTATCACTGATCTTGAAAATACATCACCAGATAACTACGCTGGTGTTTATATCGATCCGACTCGTGGTGCTATCTTACGTATCAACACTCAAAAAGCGACACTTATGGAATACTTCCATCAAGGTGGCGTAGTTGGTTATATCATTACAGCTTTACTAGCTTTAGGTATGCTAATTACTCTAATTCGCTTTGTTGACCTTACACTTACTACTAGTAAGATTAAGAGCCAGCTTAAAAATGTTGCTACACCGAATACAAATAACCCACTGGGTCGTATTCTTAAAGTGTACCATGACAACAAGAACCAAGATGTTGAAAACCTTGAGCTTAAACTTGATGAAGCGATTCTACGTGAAACGCCGCGCATCGAAGCTGGTATCAACATAATTAAGATTCTTGCTGCAATCGCACCATTACTAGGTCTACTAGGTACAGTAATCGGTATGATCTTAACGTTCCAAACAATCACATTGTTCGGTACGGGTGATCCGAAGATCATGGCAGGTAACATCTCTCTAGCACTTGTAACTACAGCGCTAGGTCTAATTGCTGCATTACCACTAATTCTACTTCATGCTCTTGTAGCTGGTCGTAGTAAGTCGGTATTACACATCCTTGATGAGCAAAGCGCGGGTATCGTTGCTACTCACGCGGAGAAGGAGAAAGCCTAATGCTAGTCCTGATGGAGATATGGGAATCTATCAGGGATTTTGTTGGCACAGGCGGCCAGGTTTTATACGTGGTCGCGATAGCACTCTTTCTGATGTGGGTTTTAATGATTGAGCGCTATTGGTTTCTACTTGCAGAGTTTCCTCGCACAGCGAAAGAAATTGTAGCAAAGTGGGATGCCCGCCAAGACACTACGTCTTGGTACGCACACAGAATCCGTGAAGCATGGATTTCTGAAGCGTCTGAAAAATTAGATCAGCGTATGTTGTTGATTAAGACATTAGTAGCTGTTTGTCCTTTAATAGGCTTACTTGGTACTGTTACTGGTATGATCTCGGTTTTTGAAACCATGGCCAACCAGGGTACGGGTAATGCACGCTTAATGGCATCAGGTATTTCAATGGCAACAATCCCAACAATGGCTGGAATGGTTGCGGCACTATCTGGAGTATTTTTTAGCTCACGTCTTGAGACAAAAGCTAAAATGGTGAAAGCCAAACTTATTGATAGTATGCCTCATCACTAGAGAGAGAATTAAATATGGCACGTAAACAACGTTTTCGTGAAGAAGAAGAAGCAGCGGTTGATATGACGCCAATGCTTGACATCGTATTTATCATGCTTATTTTCTTTATCGTAACTACATCGTTCGTTAAAGAGGCTGGTATCGAGGTCAATAAACCAAAAGCTGCCCAAGCTACTAAGCAAAAAAATGCTAACATTTTTATTGCTATTCGTAGTAACGGCGAAATCTGGGTTGATAAACAACAAATTGATGTTGAACGTATTTCAGCAAAAATCGAAAGTTTATTAGCAGAACAACCTACTGAAGTTGTGATTATACAAGCTGATAAAGAAGCTAAACACGGCACAGTGGTTAAAGTTATGGACCAGATTAAAGCGACGGGTGACAACCTTAGAATTTCAATAGCTGGAGATCAGTAATGATTCGTTTTCTGTTTTCACTGATTGCAGGTGGGGCAGTTACTTTCGGCTTGTTCTACTTCATGGCCTTCCTCATCTCTGGTGGGGCTGACCGTAATACGGAACAAAAAGAGCAGATCATAGTCGAAATAATGACGAATCCGCCTGAATCTAAGGTGCAGGAGAGGAAGCGTGTACCGCCTCCTCCTCCACCACCGCCAAAGCAGCCGCCTAAACCGCAGCCGCCACAGCCGGAAAATAATAATCCAAACCCTGGTGCTATGTCATTTAACATGGGTAGCATTGATGTTGGTAGTTCAGCTGGTGGACTAAGTGGTCCTGGTGCATTTGGACGAGATGGTGATGCGACACCTATCGTTCGTATAGAACCAAAATATCCAACGCAAGCAGCACGTGATGGCAAAGAAGGTTGGGTACAACTTTCATTCACAATTGATGAGTTAGGTGGAGTAACTGACGTTGAAGTAATTGACGCAGATCCAAAACGTATCTTTGACCGTGAAGCTAAACGAGCACTGCGTAAGTGGAAGTACCGTCCTAAGATCATTGACGGAAAACCACAGAAACAACCAGGTTTACAAGTTCAATTAGACTTTAAACTTAACCAAGGCAACTAAGGAGGCGAGTAATGAGAAATTTTTCTAAAGTAACTGCTCTTGCGATTCTTATGTCTGTGTCGGGTGCTACTTTAAGTGCATCTGTTTTAGCAGCGCCAGATTACGCAAAGATTGAAGAGCGTAAAAAAGCAAAAACTAAAATCATGGGCGAGCGTACTGGTAAAAAGGTAATTAAAGCATTTGACTTGTACAACGAAGAAAAAGTTGATGAAGCAATTGTTTTGCTTAGAGAGATTGAACCTTCGAATGACTTTGATAAAGCGACCGTAAATCGTTACTTAGGTAGCATGTACGCTCAAAAAGAAAAGTATGACGAAGCGATTAAGTACTCTAAGCAAGCAGTTGCCCCTGATGTTTTAAACTTTGCTGATCAAGAACAAACTCTAAAGCTGTTAGGTGATTTATACGCTGGCACAGAAAAGTATCAAGAAGCCAAAAAAGCTTATGTTACTTGGATGGATTTTACCGGTGAAGAAGATCCTACGGTTTACACGCGTATTGCCCAAGCTAACTATCAGTTAGAGCAATTTCGTGATGTTTTTGAACCAGCAGATAAGGCAATTAAACTTCAAAAAGAACCTAATAAAGGTCCTTACCAATTAAAACTGGGTGCATACTTTGAACTTAAAGATTATGCAAACATGGTTAAGATTGGCGAAGAGATTGTTCGTGTATGGCCTGATGATAAAAAAGCTTGGGTTAGCTTAGGTAAATATTACCTACAAACCGAAGACTATCAAAAAGGTTTAGCAACGATGGAAGTTGCTTACAAGAACGGTTACTTTGAAAATGAAGTTGAGTATAAAGTCTTATCTAACTTTTACTCTCTAAACGAGATCCCTTTTAGAGCAGCTGTAACGCTAGAAAAGGCCGTTAAGAGTGAAAAAGTAAAACGTACAAAGCAGAATGTTAGCGCGATTGCTAGTAACTATCATCGCTCTAAGGATCTAGAAAAAGCTGCTAAGTACTACGAAGAAGCTGCTAAATTTGATGACGACGCTGAACTTTACCGTAAAGCTGGTTCATTACTTTTACAATCTGAAAAATTCAGTGCTGCTGTTGTTCGTTTGAACAAAGCATTAGAGCTTGGCTCTGACAAAAAAGGTACTATTTATTCAGATTTAGCTGAAGCGTATTACTATCAAGGTAAGTATAAGCAAGCATATGCTGCAATTACTAAAGCTATGGATGACCCTCGCACACGTAAGTTTGCAAAAGGTTGGTCTACATATATTAAAGATAAAGCCGCTCGCAACGGTGTTAAAATTTAATTTTAATTAGCTAAAGCAACTTATAAAAAGCCCCTCTGGGGCTTTTTTTATTGGAACTACTATGTATAAAAAGCTCTCTTTTTCATTACTACTGTGCTTATTTTTAGCTGCATGTTCAAAGCAGCCTCAACCTTATGAGTCATTTGAAGACGCACAAGTTGCTTTAAAAACTTTAAACATGGCACTTGTACAACCAGACGCTAAAAAAATCGATAGGATTACTAAAGAGCAATTGGTCTTTTCTGATGCGTATTTAGTTAAACGTCATACTATTTATCAGAACCTAATGGGTATGGAGCTTAATCTCAATCAAATTGCACAAGTAAACTACTTGGTTATTGCAGAGCGCTTTCCTGAGCGCTATTTTAATTGGCCGGCTCAAGTAGACGTATTAAAAAACATGCTTGCTTTTGAGGGTTCAAAAAGTACGCCGGATAATATTATTACTTGGCTTAAGTTAACCCAAGATACGCTAGACAGTGCTAAACAAAGCAATTTAAAGCTGAATAAAATTGAGCTCACACTACTACAAAGCTATGTATTGATTGCGATAGGTAGTAATGACGTTCAACCAGCGCTTAAGAGTCATATAAGAGCTTTTAGCGATTATTTAGCTAGTTACAAGCCTAGAGGTAGTGTTGGTCTGAGAGGCCTGCCAAATGGGTCACAGTGGTATCAGAGCAAACTAAATTACTTTAGTGGCGAAGTACATTCACCGCTAGAGTGGGTTACTATTTTAAATGAAAATATAAAAGTATTAGATCGTGTTGCATTCGACAGTAAATTGTCTATTTCTCATAAAAAATCGTTTTTAGTGCAGTATCTATCGAATGAAAAATTAATTGAAGGGCTTGATTGGCAGGCTGATTATCAAGACTTACCTGCAATGGCGAGCAATATGAACATGTCTGATAAAGATAAAACATTGATGCTTGCAATGATGGAATCAGATATTGGCATTCATTACCATGCGTGGACTTTGCCACAGGCAAAGGTGAATCTTATGAAACGCTTAGAAATCACCCAAGAAGAGGCTCAATATTTAGTTGAAGATATAATACTCTACCCAGGGCAATCATTTAGCTTTATACAACACATTATATAATGATTTGAAAGTGCGCTTATTGTGCGCACTTTGTACACCGTTGAGTTGCGGGGTCTAGTTCAAGTGATTTGGCTGGTATTTTTTCTTCACAGTCGCAGCAGTAGCCATATTGCCCAATTTCTATTTGGCTGACCGCCGCTTCTAATTTGATCATGCGACTGATCAAAAACGCATACTCAGGACCTAGCTTCTCTGCTGCACAGTCTAACCATTCATTGTTTGCTGTATTATCTAAAATTTGTATTAAATGCTGATGTGTAGGGTAGGCTGATTTAGAAAGCATAGTTAATATATTTAATTTAATTTGTGCTATTTCATCGTTTAGTCTTTTTTGATGATGCATTATCAGTACAACCTTATTAAATTGGCTTCACGTTATACTGATATTATCTAGAGGCTTTAGGTTAGCCGTTATGATTTGAATCAAGTTGCGGTGCTTTGGCGTATTTTTTTAATACGCTTGCCACATCTTCTTTACTTTTTAAACGCCTGATTTCATCAAATAAATCGATCGCTTGCGGGTATTGGCGTTTAAGGTAACCTAGCCATTGCTTTGTACGAGAAGCAAAATACTTTTCATCTTTTGCAGGGTCTTGATGAATAGCAGAGTGGATTAAGTGATAAATAATATGCTCCCATTGAAGGCCATCATATTGTTCATTATTTACATGAGCTTTAATTTTTTTTGCTAAATCAGGGTGCGAAAGGGCGCCACGACCAAGCATCAAATCAGTACATCCACTTCGTTTTTGGCAAAGCATTGCGTCCTCAACTTGCCAAATTTCACCATTGGCAACAACGGCAATATTTTTATCTTTTATTATTGGTGGAATTTTTTCCCAATAAGCTGGCGGGTTATAACCATCGCGTTTGGTTCTGGCGTGTATAGCTACACTATTTGCGCCTGCGCTTACCACAGCATCAACAATTTCTTGGCTGTTACTGTCGTCATCAAAGCCTAAGCGAATTTTTGCACTTACTTCATGTTTATCATCTACAGCATCTCGGACTGCTTTAATAATCGTATACATGTGGTCAGGATCTTTAAGCAGTACAGCACCCCCTCGACTACGATTAACGGTTTTTGCTGGGCAACCAAAGTTAAGGTCGACCCCATGAGATCCTAAAGCAATTGCTCTTACTGCATTTTCGGCTAACGGATTTGCTTCTTGGCCGAGTAATTGAACACGCACAGGAGTACCTGCTCGCGTAAATCCATTATTATGTAGTTCAGGGCAAAATCGATGAAAAACTTTATCAGGTAAGCATGTTTCAACCACTCTTACAAACTCGGTAACGCACAAATCGAACCCACCAATGTCTGTAAGTAATTGGCGCATTTTAAAATCAACGACACCTTCCATAGGTGCTAAAACAAGTTTCATAAAGTGATTAATTTTGATAAAAAACTGGACGCATAGTTTACCTGTAAATCACACATTGATAAATCTGTAATTACCAACCATATTTAATGTAGAAACCGCAAAAGTAAATATTATGAAAATAAATGAAAGTTTTTATTCTTGTACAGGTCTACTTAAGCATACAAGCAATTTAAAATATATTTTCATTGCTGAGATTTACAATACTTGATTAAAGAGAGTCACAAAATGAATACAGTTAAAAAAAATACAATCGCGTTAACTTTAGGTGCAGTAGTTGTTGGCTCTGCAAGCTTTGCATCTGCAGATGTACAAGCCAACCCATTTGAGTTTCAACAATTAGTGACAGGTTACCAACTAGACGCTAAAGAAGGTAAGTGTGGTGAAGGTAAATGTGGCGGCGATGCTAAAGATGCAAAAGCTAAAACAGAAGGTAAGTGTGGCGAAGGTAAATGTGGCGGCGATGCAAAAGATGCAAAAGCTAAAACAGAAGGTAAGTGTGGCGAAGGTAAATGTGGCGGCGATGCAAAAGATGCAAAAGCTAAAACAGAAGGTAAGTGTGGCGAAGGTAAATGTGGCGGCGATGCAAAAGATGCAAAAGCTAAAACAGAAGGCAAGTGTGGCGAAGGTAAATGTGGCGGCGACGCAAAAGATGCAAAAGCTAAAACAGAAGGCAAGTGTGGCGAAGGTAAATGTGGCGGCGATGCAAAAGATGCAAAAGCTAAAACAGAAGGCAAGTGTGGCGAAGGTAAATGTGGCGGCGACGCAAAAGATGCAAAAGCTAAAACAGAAGGCAAGTGTGGCGAAGGTAAATGTGGCGGCGATGCAAAAGATGCAAAAGCTAAAACAGAAGGCAAGTGTGGCGAAGGTAAATGTGGCGGCGACGCAAAAGATGCAAAAGCTAAAACAGAAGGCAAGTGTGGTGAAGGTAAATGTGGCGGCGATGCAAAAGATGCAAAAGCTAAAACAGAAGGCAAATGTGGTGAAGGTAAATGCGGCGGCGATGCTAAAAAAACTAAAAAAGAAGGTAAGTGCGGCGAAGGCAAATGTGGCGGTCGTTAATATCTTATTCTAAATAAGTTATGCTAAAAGGGCCTTAAGGCCCTTTTTTGATAAGTTAGAGGTAGTTATGACACAAATCCAGAGTACAGATTTCGGGATGGTGGGCCTTGGCCTACGACGAGAAATGCTTGATGAACTGCTTGAACACGTACCTAATCAAGTAGATTTTTTGGAAGTTGCGCCAGAGAACTGGTTAAAACTAGGTGGACGCTTTAAAAAGCAATTTAGAACATTAACAGATGCAAATAATTTTGTGTGTCATGGATTATCACTGTCTATCGGTTCACCCGAACCACTGGATGTTGAATTTGTTAAATCTTTAAAAGTTTTTTTTGAAGAGCACAATATAAAAATTTTCAGTGAGCACTTAAGTTACTGTTCCGGTACAGGCCATATGTATGACTTAATGCCTATTCCGTTTACACAAGATGCAATAGCACATGTTGTCCCTCGTATTAAACAAGTACAAGACATACTTGAGCAGCAAATTGCGATAGAAAATGTTTCCTATTATGGCGCTCCTGGACAGCAATTATCAGAGCTGGAATTTACAAATACCATTTTAGAGCAAGCAGACTGCAAGCTTTTACTGGATGTGAATAACATTTATGTGAATTCGATTAATCATGGCTATAACGCACAAGAGTTTTTAACAGGGTTACCCTCTAATCGTATCGCCTATGGGCACGTTGCAGGCCATTATAATGAGGCTGATGACTTAATAGTTGATACACATGGTGCTGATGTCATTGATCCTGTGTGGGAGCTACTGGATAAAGCATATGAAGTGCATGGCGTATTTCCAACCTTGCTTGAGCGCGATTTTAATATCCCTACCATGAATATTTTAACCAAAGAGTTAGATATAATTCATGAGCTACAAGCTAAACACATTACTTCAACTGTTTTAAAACAACGAGCTTAATATAAGCCTTTATAAATATTAAAAGAGTGCCTGGTTATGAGCTTTATTGAAATACAAAACGAATTTATGGCGCATATTCGCGAGCCTAAAAAAAATAAAAAGCCCAGCGGTATCGAAGACAGACGTATGGCCATTTATCGCGACCTATTTTTTAATAACATTGAAGGTTTTATATCATCAGGTTTTCCGGTATTAAAAACCTTATATACAGACAAGCAATGGCTGGTCCTTGTACGCAAATTTTTTAGCGAATATGATTGTCATTCGCCGTACTTTTTAGATATAGCAGGGGAGTTTATTAATTACTTATCAAGTGATTATAAAATGAAAAGATACGATCCCGTGTTTATGCTAGAACTTGCACATTATGAGTGGGTAGAGCTAGATGTATCGATTGCACACGAAGATGAGCAAGAGCAAAAATTACAAACAACAGCGCTTACTAGTTCTGCTTTGCATTTATCGAAAACGGCAAGAAATTTAAGTTATCAATTTCCGGTTCAAAATATTAGCAATCGCTTTATACCAAAAGAGCCATCACCTCAGCCTAATTATTTTGTTGTATATAGAGATGAAGATGATGACGTTCAATTTCTGGCTACGAATGCGATGACTGCTTTGTTGCTATCAATTATTGAGGCAAGTGATGGAGCGACATTTGACGACGTTTGCCAACAGGTATTCGCTCATGCACCACAATTTAATGCAGATCAAATTGCTCAAGGCGCATTGGTTACCCTTAATGCAATGGTTGAACGCGGTGTAATTGTGACAAAAAATCAAGATTAAGGTCTTTATTGATGATTTTACATCGTCTATTATGGCAGCCTTATTTGTCGTGCTTAATAAAAGGTTGTACCAATGTCAGATGATAAAGACTTTAAAGATCCGTTCAATGCTACTTATTTTCTTGCTTTCTTAGCTGTATTTGCAGGGATTGGTTGTTTAAATGCAATATTAGGCTGGATCACTAGCTTAACTTAAAATGCATAGCGTTTATTAAGGCTGTTGCTTACTTCAGCCTTGAACCACTTTATTTTAATTACACCCCCATAGTTAATACTTCTTTTATAGTAACGCCAAACTCGCAATTAAAGGTTAGTTAAGGTTATAATCACCTGCTTTGTAATATAAACAATTGAGCAGTTAAAATTATGACTCAAGTAACACCAGCAATTATCAAAAACAGCATAACTACAATTGCTGATTATCCAAAGCCGGGCATCATGTTTCGCGATGTAACCACTTTAATGGCAAATCCAGAAGCCTTTAAAGCAACTATTGACGCGTTTATCGCAGAATATAAAGATCAGGGTTTTACTAAAATAATTGGCACAGAATCACGTGGCTTTATTTTTGGTGCGCCACTGTCTTACGCATTAGGCATTCCGTTTATTCCAGTTCGTAAACCAGGTAAGTTACCACGCGAAGTTATTCGTCAAGATTACTTACTTGAGTACGGTGAAGACACGCTAGAGCTGCATGTTGATGCAATTGTACCTGGCGATAAAGTATTATTAGTTGATGACTTATTAGCAACTGGCGGCACAATTGAAGCCACCGCTAAATTAGTTCATAAACTAGGTGGCGAAGCCACAGATGCTGCATTTGTTGTATCACTACCAGAGCTTGGTGGCGAGCAGCGCATCAAAAAAATGGGTATTAAAATCCTAAAATTGGTTGAATTCGAAGGCGAGTAATCGATGAGTTATCAGGTTCTAGCGAGAAAATGGCGTCCTCAAACCTTTCATGAATTGGTTGGGCAGTCTCATGTTAAGCAAGCGCTTGTAAATGCGCTTACACAAAATAGACTGCATCACGCTTATTTATTCACTGGAACCCGCGGTGTAGGTAAAACCACTATTGCGCGTATTTTTGCTAAAAGCTTAAATTGCGACGAAGGTATATCTGCAAATCCGTGTGGCCAATGTAGCAGCTGTTTAGATATAGAAGCAGGGCGCTACATTGACTTACTCGAAATAGATGCGGCTTCTCGTACAAAAGTAGAAGACACCCGCGAAATACTCGATAACGTTCAATATGCACCAACACGTGGACGTTATAAAGTATACCTAATCGATGAAGTTCACATGCTTTCTAAGCACAGCTTTAATGCGCTTTTAAAAACGCTTGAAGAGCCACCAGAGCATGTGAAATTTTTATTGGCGACGACCGACCCTCAAAAACTACCAGTTACTATTTTATCTCGCTGTTTACAATTTAACTTAAATGCCTTGTCGCAAAGTGAAATTAAAACACAGCTTGAACACGTACTTACTCAAGAGCAGCTTAGCTTTGATACCGATGCACTTAGCATTATTTCAAAAGCCGCTGATGGCAGTATGCGTGATGCGCTTAGCTTAACCGACCAAGCTATCGCACAAACAAATGGTGATATTAATAATCAAGCAGTACAAACAATGCTTGGTTTAATGGATACTCATTATAGCCAAAGCTTGCTTGCAGCATTACTTGCACAAGATGGCGCTGCGCTAATGGATGAGATTGCGCAGGTGGCAAGTCGTAATCCTAATTATGTGGCATTGCTTGATGATTTAATTGCACTTACGCATTTGACCCAACTAACCCAGTTAGTGCCAGAAGCGGCAGGGCTAGATGAAAAAAATGTAGATTATATTGCTCATGTTGCACAACATACGAGCCCACAACAAATTCAAATTTATTATCAGTTACTGTTAAATGGTAAAAAAGATTTACAATGGGCACCAGAGCCTCGCTTAGGTTTTGAAATGATAATGCTAAGATTATTAGCATTTAAGCCTACAGACGCTCAACAAACTGTACACACAGTAAACGAAGAGCCGGCCCCAAATAAACAAGGCCGTGCAAATGCACTGCGAGATATATTAAATAAAACATCGCAAAACACTGTAGCTAGCCAAAGTAGTGTCCCTGTAAATAATACTAAGCCAGTTAGCAATACAGAGCAGACTAAATCCCTTGAGATAGAGCCTTTACCAAATGTTGCTGCTCAGACATCGAATAATAACGTCGTACAAAGTAATAATGAGCCTGCCCAAGTTGCAGTAGAGCAACCGGTTCAACAAAGTGAAAACGCTTTTGAACAACAGGCTTCAGCTAATGAACAACCACAAACCAATGTTGTTTCGGATGCTCAAGCCCAGCGCCAAAGTGAAGATGAAGCTTACATGCAACATAGTGATGCTGAGCAAACGTTAGCTTCGCAGTTTGACGATATAATGAGTAGCGCTGTAGATCAGGGTTTTAAACCTGCACCTACTGCAAACTCAGAGTTTTCACCAGAGCCCTTAACAAATCACAATGCAAGTACGCCAATAGCTGAACAAGAAGCGCAGGCGCAATCTGCCATTGCTCGTATTTTACGTGACAGAAACATATCGGGTGCGGGTAGGTTATCAGGCAAGAGTACAAGTACATCTGCAAATAATGTAGCAGTGCAGCCAAGCCAAGCGCCTGCTAAAAAGCCAGAACAACATCCAAGAATGCCTAAAGCCCAAAGTGTTCATCAAGGTAGTGCAGATACAAGTGTAAGTGAGCTTAATAGCCCTTCAAGTACTACGTCTGGCGATATCCCTCCTTGGGCAACTGATAGCGAAGGTGAGAGTGAAAAAAAGCATGAGCTCCCAGTAACAGGGGGCCAAACCCAGGCACATAATCACTCCAACATAAAGCCAGCTAGTAAGATTGATTTTAAAGCAAAGCACCAAACAATTACTGAAAATCTTGCGCCAGAATTACTTGAGCAAATAAACCCTCAAAAAGCGCCTGAAATAGTGCCAGAGGAAGTAAGTATTCCTGCCCCTGATGATTTTCAAAGCCCAATTAGTGAAATTAGATTTGCACATCAACAAGATGAATGGGCTTATTTAATTAAACGTATGGGACTGGGTGGTCGTATGCGCCAATTTGCATTGCATTCAATATTTACCAAGCAAGGCAACAGTTTACATATAGACGTTGATGAATCACAAAAGCATTTGGATACACCGATGCTTCGCCAAAGATTAGATGCCGCATTGTCGAGTATTTATGAGCATAACGTGTCGTTAAGTATTAATTTTGCTAAGGGAGTTATTGACTCTCCTTATCTTATTCAGCAAAAAATTGATGCAGGTCGTCATCAACAAGCAATCGATGTGATCACATCTGACGAAAACATAGTACAATTTCAGCAAGTATTTAGCGCCGAAATTGACGAAAACAGTATTCAGGCATTGTAATTACTTACAATCGCCCTTATGTTCATGTTAATTAATGTATTAAAAGAAAGAGAGAAAGTTATGTTTAAAGGTGGAATGGGCAACATGATGAAGCAAGCGCAGCAAATGCAAGATCGCATGCAAAAAGCCCAAGACGAAATCGCAACATTAGAAGTTGTTGGCGAAGCCGGTGCCGGTTTAGTTAAAGTAACCATGCTTGGTAACCACAATGTACGTCGTGTTCAACTTGATGAAAGCCTTATGGAAGACGACAAAGACATGATTGAAGACTTACTTGCAGCAGCATGTAACGATGCTGTACGCCGTGTTGCAGAAGAAACACAAGAGCGCATGGGTAAAGTAACTGGCGGTATGCAATTACCACCAGGTATGAAAATGCCGTTTTAAGTAAATAATGCAACTTTCAGATAGTTTAAATCAGCTTATAGAAGCACTGCGCTGTCAACCGGGCATTGGTCCAAAATCAGCGCAACGTATTGCTTTTCACTTGCTTGAGCGCGACCGAAAGGGAGGCACTCAGCTGGGCAATGCATTGACTAAAGCAATGACAGCCATAGGGCATTGTCAGTCTTGTCGTACTTTTTGCGAACAAGCCCAGTGCGATATTTGTTTAAGTACAAAACGCCAAGATAGCGGCATATTATGTGTTGTTGAATCGCCTACTGATGTGCTTGCCATTGAGCAAACGGGTCAGTACTTAGGGCTATACTTTGTTTTAATGGGTCATTTATCGCCAATTGACGGTATCGGCCCTAAAGAAATTGGCTTAGACGTTTTAGAGCGAAAACTTGCTCAAGGCGGTATTAATGAGGTTATTTTAGCGACTAACCCTACCGTTGAAGGCGATACTACAGCTCATTATATTGCTCAGCTTTGTCATAAATATAAAGTAGGTGCTTCGCGGATTGCTCACGGTATTCCTGTGGGAGGCGAGCTTGATTTAGTAGATGGTAGAACGCTTATGCATGCTTTTAGCGGCAGGCGTTTAGTTACACAAGACTAACTTTAAGTCACTATTTGAAAAGATATTATAAAAGCCTACATGATTAAATTATGTAGGCTTTTTTGTTTTTAAGGTAAGCTTAGAAACAATCTAATACCAATCCGCAATAATACTTAATCATTTTGCGGGGCTAAACGTGTCGCTACCTGCGTTAAAAAATTCTCATTTAGAACAACTAAATAGCGAATTTTTTGCCTAGCTATCAACACGTTTTTCCGCCCTCAAAATAGATCATTTAATTAAACAAATTGGTATAATATATTTTTGGGCTATGTCTCTAATTAGTAAGGAATACAATGAAAGATAATCAACCCTACCAAGGTACATTACTGGGTAGTAAGCGTTTTTTACCGCTTTTTATTACGCAGTTTTTCTCAGCGATAAACGATAACGTGTATAAGCAATCAGTGCTTATTTTATTGATATTCCAGGCTGCAACGCTTGCTGATGGCGCACTTTATTCAAATATTGCTGCTGGGTTATTTATCCTACCTTTCTTTTTATTTTCAGGGATAGCGGGGCAGTTAGCTGAAAAAACAGAAAAATCCAAACTAATCAGAATCGTAAAGCTATGTGAAATCCCTATTATGGTTGTAGGGGCAGTCTCGATTTTAACGCAATACGTTTGGCTGATGTTAGCCACCGTGTTTTTAATGGGCGTACAAAGTACATTTTTTGGTCCATTAAAATACTCTATTTTACCGCAGCACGTAGCCCCTAACGAATTAACAAAAGCGAATGGCTTGGTTGAATCAGGCACGTTTGTAGCGATACTAATGGGTACAATTTTTGGCACCTATTATATTACTCAATCAGTAGGGCCTACGCTTATAAGTATTGCCGTATTAGTACTGGCTGTTATGGGTTATGTGAGCAGTCGCTTTATACCCATTAGTGAGGCAAACGAGCCTAACTTAAAATTTACCTATAATATATTTTCATCCACGAAAAATGTATTTTCAGCACTTAATTCGCAAACAGAATCGGTTGGTAAATCAGTCCTCGGGATCAGTTGGTTTTGGTTAATTGGCGCAATTATTTTAACGTCCCTACCAAATTATGTAAAACACACAATGGGCGGCGATGAACTGGTTGTAACTAGCGCGCTTGTTGTGTTTTCACTAAGTATTGCTATTGGTTCGTTATTGTGTGAAAAGCTTTCTCGCTCTCGAATAGAATTAGGAATTGTGCCTTTTGGCGCTATTTTAATTACCTTGTTTTTATACTTACTGAGCCAAGAGCCAGCCATTAGCTCTTATTTACCTCAAAACCTTGAATTATTGACGCTTGATCAGTTATTAAAAACAGGCGACATGTTGTGGCATTTTGTATGGATGGCAGGCATTGGTATTGGCTCTGGTTTTTACACTGTACCGCTGTATGCGCTTATTCAACAGCGTACTGAAGAGTCGAGTCGCTCACGAGTTATAGCGGCTAACAATGTATTAAATGCACTGTTTATGGTGGGCAGTGCTGTTTTAAGTATTGTAACGCTGTCTGTTTTTCAGTGGAGTATTTCAGAGTTGCTACTGTTACTTGCTGGGCTAAACTTACTTATATCTGTTTATATTTATACCAAAGTACCAGAGTTCTTTTTACGATTTATTATATATATTTTAGCTATTTGTATGTACAGAGTGCGTACAAAAGGTGAAAGTAATATTCCAGATGAAGGCGCTGCCGTTATAGTGTGTAATCACGTGAGCTTTGTCGATTGGATGTTTATTTTAGCCGCATCACCAAGGCCTATCCGATTTATGGTATTTGCCCCTATTTATTATTCGCCAGCCCTACATTGGTTATTTAAAATGGCCAAAGCTATTCCCATTAACAGTGAAAAAACCAATCCGGAAGCGTTTAAAAAAGCCTTTGACGAAGTGGCTGCTGCGCTTAATAAAGGCGAACTTGTTGGTATTTTCCCTGAAGGAAAACTAACCAGTGACGGCTCTATCGATATTTTTCGCCGTGGAATCGAGCGCATTATTGAGCGCTCACCTGTGCCTGTTATTCCTGTGCATTTAGGGGGCCTGTGGGGAAGTATGTTTAGCCGAAAAGCTAAGTGGCAACTACCACGATTAAAATGCTCTTTAGTGTCGGTTGCAGTAGGTACCCCGATTGCTGCTGACAAAGTAGTAGCAGACGATTTGCGTGAGCAAGTATTGGCTTTAAAAGCGCTTCATTCAAAAGATATTGATTAATTTAATGGCTAACTCAATATTGGATACACCAGTAGAGTCACAAATGATTGTTGATGACTTTGTAGCGCCTAAGTGCGACGGGTTTATTGAAATATTATATCAAGATGATGATATTTTACTGATCAATAAACCCAGTGGGTTATTAAGTTTGTCTGGTAAGAATCCGCTTAACTGGGACTCAGTACATTACCGTTTAGTACATGGTCAAAAAGAGTTAACAGCCGCATTTGCTGAGGCAAAGTTACCGCATCGGTTAGATTTGGGTACATCGGGCATTATGATTGTTGGATTAAACGCCAAAGCATCAAAGCATCTTAATAAACAGTTTCAGGCGCGTACTATCCAAAAGCGTTATGTAGCCATGTTAGAGGGTAGCTTAGCTGTTGATGAGGGGGAAATTACTGCACCAATAGCAAAAGATAAACTGCTTTTTCCGCGAGTTAAAATTTGCCAAACGACGGGCAAAGTAGCGGTGAGTGAATATAGTGTGCTTGAGCGGCTTAAACAACCGTGCAGAACCTTAGTGCAATTTACGCCCGTTACCGGACGTACCCATCAATTACGAATACACAGCCAGTTTATAGGGCACCCAATTTTAGGCTGTGATTTATATAAAAGTGCGCAAAGTGAGTACATGGCGGGACGCTTACAATTACATGCCAGCGATTTATATTTTGAACATCCAACAACAGGTGAAAAGATTCATATTAATTGTCCGCACCCATTTTAGATAAACGAGATATTCTATTTTTTCGTTTCACCTTTTTTTGATTTTTCCCTTGAAGTTCTAACACCTCACCCCATATTAAGTGCATAACGCAGACACTTTGCAAATTGGAGATATATAAATGACTGCAGCACAAAAAGAAACATTAGGCTTTCAAACAGAAGTAAAACAATTATTAAACTTAATGATTCATTCTCTTTATTCTAATAAAGAAATATTTTTACGCGAACTTGTGTCAAACGCATCAGATGCGGCAGACAAGTTACGCTTTTTAGCGCTATCTCAAGGCGACCTTTACCAAGGTGATGCCGATTTACGTGTTCGTATTAGCGCAGATAAAGAAGCAAATACAATTACCATTTCTGATAATGGTATTGGTATGACACGTGATGAAGTAATAAGCTCATTGGGTACTATTGCAAAGTCGGGTACTGCTGAGTTTTTCAAAAACTTAACGGGTGATCAAAGTAAAGATTCACAATTAATTGGTCAATTTGGTGTTGGTTTTTACTCAGCATTTATTGTTGCTGATTTAGTAACTGTTCGTACACGTAAAGCCGGTGAAACAACCGCTTACGAGTGGGAATCTCAAGGTGAAGGCGAATACACGCTTCAAGAAATTGAAAAAGAAGGCCGTGGGACCGACATTATTTTACATCTTCGTGATGAAGAAAAAGAATTTGCTGACGATTACCGCTTACGTGGCATTGTTACAAAATACTCAGACCATATTTCAACACCTGTACAAATGTTTAAAGCAGAAGTACCAGAGTCTGAAGGCGAAGACGGCGAAAAAATTCCAGCAGTACCAGGTGAGTGGGAAAGCATTAACCGTGCAACTGCATTGTGGACGCGTGATAAGTCAGAGCTTTCTGATGAAGAATACAAAGAGTTTTACAAGCACGTAAGCCACGACTGGGAAGATCCACTTAGCTGGGCACATAATAAGGTTGAAGGTAAAACTGAATACACGAGCCTTTTATACATCCCTAAAAAAGCACCTTTCGATTTATGGAACCGTGAACGTCAAAGTGGCTTAAAGCTTTACGTACAACGTGTATTTGTAATGGATGATGCTGAGCAGTTCATGCCAAGCTACCTTCGTTTTGTGAAAGGTTTACTAGATTCAAACGATTTACCTCTAAACGTATCTCGTGAAATTCTACAAGACAACAAAGTAACGCAAGCTATTCGTAAAGGGTGTACATCGCGCATTATTAAAATGCTTGAGCGTATGGCTAAAAACAAAGCTGACGATTACCAAGTATTTTGGAACGAGTTTGGCCAAGTAATGAAAGAAGGCCCAGCTGAAGATGCGGCAAATAAAGAAGCTGTGTGTAAACTATTACGTTTTTCTTCGACTCATACTGATTCAGAAACGCAAGATGTGTCGCTTGAGCAATATGTTGAGCGCATGAACGAAGGTCAGGATAAAATTTACTATGTAGTAGCTGATACATTTACCTCTGCGAAAAATTCTCCGCATTTAGAGATTTTCCGCAAAAAAGGCATTGAAGTATTACTACTAAGTGACCGTGTTGATGAGTGGATGATGAGCCACTTAACTGAATTTGCTGATAAGCAACTACAGTCAATTACACGTGGTGACCTAGATTTAGGTAAACTTGACGACGAAGAAACTAAAAAAGCACAAGAAGAGTCTGAAAAAGAAATGGCTGGGCTTGTTGAACGTATTAAAACAGCATTAGGTGAAGACGTTAAAGAAGTACGCTTTACGCACCGCTTAACAGATTCTCCAGCGTGTGTTGTAAGCGACGACAACGATATGAGCTCACAAATGCAAAAGCTAATGGAGTCTGTAGGTCAAGCAGCCCCTGAAGCAAAACCTGTGTTTGAGCTAAACCCAGAGCATCAACTTGTTAAGCATTTGAATGACGAACAAGATGAAGATAAATTTTCACAGTGGTCACATGTTTTATTAGACCAAGCATTACTTGCAGAGCGCGGTACACTTAAAGATCCAACTGGGTTTGTTACTCGCCTAAACAAACTAATGCTTGAACTAAGCAAGTAGTCAGTTAACTATTTAGTTAATAAAAGTATAAATTATATACTTTAAATAAAAGGGAACGTATGTTCCCTTTTTTAATGCGCTGTAAATACATCAACAACTCATCAATTAGTATAAGTTGCTTGAGTATCGGCGGCGCTTGTGGAAGAATTCAGGCTTTAAAATAAATATCCATACTAGGGGACAATAATATGCGCATTATTCTTTTGGGCGCGCCGGGTGCAGGTAAAGGTACTCAAGCTCAGTTTTTAATGGACAAATACGGTATTCCACAAATTTCTACTGGCGACATGTTACGTGCAGCAATTAAAGAGGGCACGCCATTAGGCTTAGAAGCAAAAAAAGTAATGGATGCTGGTCAACTAATTTCTGACGATATTATTATTGGTTTAGTAAAAGAGCGTATTACTAAAGCTGATTGTGAGAAAGGTTTTTTACTTGATGGCTTCCCACGCACAATTCCTCAAGCTGATGCGATGAAAGAAAATGGCGTAGTGGTTGATCACGTTATTGAATTTGACGTGGCTGACGAAGTGATTGTTGAACGTATGGGCGGACGTCGCGTTCATCCTGGTTCTGGTCGTGTTTACCATATTGTATATAATCCACCAAAAGTGGAAGGTAAAGACAACGAAACTGGAGATGACTTAATTGTTCGCGCTGACGATACTGAAGAAACAGTACGTAAACGTTTAGGTATTTATCACGAGCAAACTATGCCATTAGTTGATTACTACCAAGCAGAAGCTGCTGCTGGTAATACTCAATACCACAAACTAGATGGTACACAAGCTGTTGAAGCTGTTAGTTCACAACTTGGTGAGCTTTTAGGTTAATTATAAAAGCACATTAAAAAACCGCCAATTGGCGGTTTTTTGTTTTAAGGCTGTTTAGCATTGCTTAATCAATGCTATTTAATCGGCTTTACAGCGTTTTAAGTTTCTCAATTACGCTGTTGTATTCTGGTTCAGTTGAAAGGCTACTAACTAATTGTTTATAAATGACGTTATGGCTTTCATCTAAAATAAATACAGTTCGCGTTAATAAGCCCATATCTTTAATAATCAATCCGTATTTTTGGCCAAAATCGCGCCAAACAGAATCTGATAACGTAGTGATTTTATCGATATTTTCAGCTTTGCAAAAACGCTTTTGAGCAAATGGTAAATCAGCACTAATTGTTAGCATTACAACACTTGGAAATTGCGAGGCTACTTTTTCATTGAAATGCTTAGTTTGCAGGCTACAAATACCTGTATCAAGACTTGGCACTACACTTATCAATACAGCTTGGCCTTTGTAATCCTCAAGCGTTACAGGGATGAAGTTGTCATCAACTACTTTGAAATTTGGCGCGCTATCTCCAACAGAGATCCCTTTGCCTAATAAAGTGACTGGTTTGCCTTGTGCAGATACTTTTCCTATGTCTAGCGTGTTTTCTGGGTAATCGGCTGCAATAGCCACAGAGCAAAATGCGCTCAAAGCAAAGGTAAGTGAACGTAACATAAGGTATTTCCTTTTAAATTAACGCAATGGGCGTCAGTGTATTATACTGCGCTATAGTAACCAAGAGATTATACCGCTCTGATGAAGTTGGGATTAGTTCTGCAATATAAAAATTGTAACTGTGCTAAACTTTGATTAACATGAAGTTACAAAATATATCTTCAATAATAAAAATAAAAACCATCATAAAATGATTTTAATGCTCATTACTGGTTTAGAAACAGAGAGATAATATGTCAACATCGGTACTAATATGTGATGACTCAAAATTAGCTAGGCGTCAGCTAGCTCGTTCATTACCTGAAGATTGGGATATTAAAGTTGAATTTGCACTCGACGGCGTTGATTGCATAAAGCAAATAAAGTTAATTGAACCAGAAATACTTTTTCTCGATTTAAACATGCCTGAAATGGATGGGTATGAAGTATTAATCGCTATGAAAGAACAGGGGCTAAACATACTCACTGTTGTTGTCTCTGGTGATATACAGCCAAGTGCACATCAAAGAGTGCTTGAACTTGGTGCTATCGATTTCATTCAAAAACCATGTTCCCCCGAAAAACTAGCCAGCATAATTGAACACCATGGGATTAAAGATAAAGCCATGCGTGAGCGTCTCTCTCATTCGCTTGGAGAGCAAGTTGACCCTGATGTTCGGGATATATACCAAGAACTCACTAACGTTGCTATGGGACAGGCTGGGGATTTACTTGCGCGCCTTCTTAATGTGTTTGTAGAGCTACCAATTCCTAATGTGAATATTTTGGAAGTTAATGAACTCGATATGGCGCTGCAGTCTATAGATAATAATGCAGCTACATCGGGTGTGTGCCAGGGCTTTATTGGCGGTGGCATTTCGGGCGAGGCGTTATTACTTTTAAATGATTCAAGCTTTAAAGAAATAGCTTCTTTGATGAATTATGACGGCGAGTTAAACGATAAAATTGAACTTGAGCTGCTTATGGATATTAGTAATATTTTGATAGGCGCTATTTTAACGGGGCTTTCTAAGCAGCTCGATATGTCATTTAGCCAAGGGCACCCGATTGTACTTGGCCAACACCGAGACGTGTCTGAACTGGTTAAATCAAATAAGTCACGTTGGCAGCGTACGCTTGCTATAGAGATTAGTTACGGTATTGAAAACCATGATATAAATTGCGATCTCATGCTGTTATTTACTGAAGATTCACTTAAAACTTTGAAGTACAAAGTTGCTTACCTATTAGAAGATTAAGTTATGGCTGCTGATTTAGAGATGACTGAAATCCATTGGTTAATGGATATGTTCAATACCGTTGATGTAGGCCTTGTAGTGCTTAATAGAGACTATAAAGTGTGTGTATGGAATGGTTTTATGGAAAACCATTCAGGGCTTCTACCAAGCGCAGTAAAAGATAAAGACCTATTTGATTTATTTCCAGCAATAGACGAAAAATGGTTTAGAAGTAAATCAGAATCGGTTTTTGTTTTAAAAAACCGCTCTTTTACGATTTGGGAGCAGCAGCCATACATTTTTAGGTTTAAAAATTATCGACCTATTACTGGTAAAGCTGATTACATGTATCAAAATGCGACATTTATCCCTCTTACAAATACGATGGGCGAAGTTAGCCATATTTGTATTATTTTGTATGATGTAACAGATGTCGCGGTAAATAAAAAAGAGCTTGAAGAGTTAAACAAAAAATTAGAACAAGTAAGTCAAACAGATAGCTTAACGCAGCTTGCAAACCGTGGACACTGGGAAGGTACGCTACGCCAAGAGTTTTTAAGAGTTAAGCGAAGTGGTGGCTGTAGTACATTATTAATGTTTGATATTGATCACTTTAAAAAAATAAATGATGAATATGGCCATAGCTGTGGTGATGAATCGCTTCGTCATTTATCTAACTTACTACGTACGACGCTGCGCGAAACTGATGTTGCAGGGCGTTATGGCGGTGAAGAGTTTGCAGTGACATTACTTGATACAGATAAAGAAGGCGCTTTTGTGTTTGCTGAGCGTTTAAGGGTATTGATTGAAACTAACCCTGTGAAGTATAAACACTTTGAAATAACAATGACGGTAAGTATAGGGCTGGCTGGTAGGAGTAATGATTTTAAAAATCATGAGCGCTGGATAGAGGCTGCAGATAAAGCACTGTACCAATCTAAAAATACAGGGCGAAATAAAGTAATAGCCTACGAAGATATAAAAAATGACGCTTGAGCGTCATTTTTTATATCCAGAATTTAGGGTTAAATAATAGTGTGTTTTTTTACGATCTGCTGAGCAAACCCAATCAGTATGAAAATTTTATTGCCCTTCATTATTCTGTTGTGTGTCTAGAATCATCTATTGGGCATTGACCAATCATTGAAACCTCAGCAGAATTTGACTCTTGCTCTAGTTTTACTTTAAAGCCCCATAATCTGTAAAGATGCTTAAGCACTTCTTTGTGCGAGTTTGCTAAAGGAATGTTGTTATGGGGTACATAGCGTAGGGTTAGTGAACGGTCACCTCTAATATCAACGTCATATACTTGAATGTTGGGCTCATGATTACTCAAGTTGTACTGCGCTGAGAGCGCTTCTCTTACTGCTTTATAGCCATTGTCGTTATGTATTGCGCCAATTTCTAAATGGGGGTTATTAGTATGGTCAATAATAGTAAATAATTTAAAATCACGAATTAACTTAGGCGATAAAAACTGGCTAATAAAACTCTCATCTTTAAAGTTTTCCATTGCAAAATGCAGTGTATCTAGCCAATTACTGCCTGCATATTCAGGGAACCAGCGTTTATCTTCTTCAGTTGGGTGCTCACATATTCTGCGAATATCAACCATCATATTAAAGCCTAAAGCATATGGGTTGATACCTGAATAATACTTACTGTTATAAGGTGGCTGATAAACTACGTTGGTATGGCTTTGTAAAAACTCTAACATGAAAGAGTCGGTGAGTTTTCCCTCATCATATAAGTGATTAAGGATGGTGTAATGCCAAAAAGTTGCCCAACCTTCGTTCATTACTTGAGTTTGCTTTTGTGGGTAAAAGTATTGCGAAATTTTACGAACAATACGTATAACTTCACGTTGCCAAGAGTCGAGTAATGGGGCATTTTTTTCAATAAAATACAAAATATTTTCTTGAGGTTCAGAAGGAAAATGGCGTACTTTCTTTTTGGTTTCTTGCTGTTGCTCGGGAATAGTTCGCCATAATTCGTTTACTTGCGATTGAAGGTAGTCTTCACGCTCTTGTTGGCGTTTTTGCTCTTCAAATAGCGATATTTGTTGTGGACGTTTGTAGCGATCGACTCCGTAATTCATTAATGCATGACATGAGTCGAGTAGGGCTTCTACTTGTGTAATACCGTGCTTTTCTTCACAGCGACTTATGTAGTTTTTAGCAAATACCAAGTAATCAATAATTGAGCCAGCATCGGTCCAGGTTTTAAATAAGTAGTTACCTTTAAAAAATGAGTTATGTCCGTAACATGCATGTGCCATTACAAGCGCTTGCATAGGTAGGGTATTTTCTTCCATTAAGTACGCAATACAAGGGTCTGAATTTATCACTATTTCGTAAGCGAGACCCATTTGTCCGCGCTTATAATTTTGCTCTGTTTGAATGAACTTTTTACCGTAAGACCAATGGCTGTAGCCAATAGGCATGCCAACGCTTGAATAAGCATCCATCATCTGCTCTGCGGTTATCACTTCAATTTGATTAGGGTAGGTGTCTAACCTGTAGTGAGCTGCAACACGGGCAATTTCACCTTGGTACTCATCTAATAAATCAAAGGTCCAATCTGGGCCATCACTCAATCGTTTATCATTCATAATGCTACCTCGCTTTTGGCTATGCAGAGTTTTGCTGTTGACGACCTTTTTTAAATAGCTCCCTAAAAATTGGGTAAATATCTTCAACGCTTTGAATATGCTGTATGGCGAAATTATTATGGCTGTGTGTTATAGATTCATATTCGCGCCATAGGCTTTGATGAGCACGAGTGGTTATTTCAATATAAGCAAAATAGCGTACTGCGCTTAAGAGCTTATTACGTAAAATTTCACCACACTGCGGGGTGTCGTCCGCCCAGTTATCGCCATCAGAGGCTTGTGCGGCGTATACATTCCACTCGTTTGCGTGATAACGCTCTTTTATTATTTCGTTCATTAATTTAAGTGCGCTTGAAACAATAGTGCCGCCAGTTTCTTGAGAATAAAAAAACTCTTGCTCGTCTACTTCTTTTGCTTGTGTGTGGTGGCGAATATAAACAACTTCTATGTCTTTATAGCTGCGTGTTAAAAATTGATAGAGCAAAATATAAAAGCGCTTTGCCATGTCTTTTGTTGGCTGATCCATTGAGCCCGACACATCCATAATACAAAACATCACGGCTTTGCTGGTGGGGTGAGGGCGCTTTTCGTAATTACGAAAACGTAAATCGTAGTTATCAATAAACGGGACCGATTTAATTTGTAGTTTTAATGCTGCAATTTCTTTTTGTAATAAAGCAATTGCCGCTTTATCGTTATGTGGACCAGCAAGCAGCAGAGCAAGTTGTTCTTCGAGCTCTTTTAAACGGCGTTTTTTACCTGCACTCATGGCAACACGCCGTGCAAGCGAGCCTTGTAATGAGCGGACAATATCAATATTACTTGGCATGCCGTCGCTACAAAAACCTGCGCGATGGGTTTTCATTTGCACTAACTTATCAAGCTGGTTCTCTTGTAAGTTAGGAAGTTCTAAATCTTCAAACATTAAATCAAGGTATTCATCTTTTGATATCGAAAATACAAATTCATCTTGCCCTTCGCCCGAATCGCTGGCGTCACCTTCACCGGCACCGCGGCTTTGTCCGCCTGTAGGGCGCTCAATTTTATCACCTGTAGAAAACTGATCGTTGCCTGGGTGAATTTGTTCTCTATTCCCGCCTTGTCCTTGATGAAACGTAGGTTCGCTGATATCGCGCTGTGGAATAGAAATACTCTCACCAGAGCTTGAATCGGTAACGCTGCGCTTGTTAATCGCATCTGAAACCGCTTCTTTAATTTGTTTTTTATAGCGCCTAATAAAGCGCTGGCGATTAAGCGTACTTTTATTTTTTCCGTTTAAACGCCTATCTATAAAATGCGCCATATTGACCTCCTATATACTACGACTATGAAGGTTATTGCGATTTTCTAACCCGTAAATACCACTCAGAAAGCAAGCGAACTTGTTTTTGTGTATAGCCTTTTTCGACCATACGGTTCACAAAGTCTTCGTGCTTTTGCTGATCCTCAGCAGACGTTTTAGTATTAAACGAAATTACGGGGAGTAAATCTTCGGTATTAGAGAACATTTTTTTCTCAATCACCGTGCGTAGTTTTTCGTAGCTTGTCCATAGTGGGTTTTTACCGTTGTTGTGCGCACGGGCACGCAATACAAAGTTCACTATTTCATTACGGAAATCTTTAGGGTTAGAAATACCTGCTGGCTTTTCTATTTTTTCAAGTTCGGCATTAAGTGCCTCACGGTCAAATAGTTGTCCTGTATCAGGGTCGCGATATTCTTGGTCTTGTATCCAAAAGTCTGCATAAATAACATAACGGTCAAAAATGTTTTGTCCGTATTCTGAATACGATTCTAAATAAGCGGTTTGCAGTTCTTTACCTATAAACTCTACATATTGCGGAATTAAATAGCCTTTTAGAAAGCTTAAATAACGCTCTTCTATTTCGCTTGAAAATTGTTCTCGCTCTATTTGTTGTTCAAGCACATAGAACAAATGCACCGGATTTGCAGCAACCTCAGTGGTATCAAAGTTAAACACGCGGGATAAAATTTTAAAGGCAAAGCGAGTAGAGAGCCCCGTCATGCCTTCATCAACACCTGCGTAATCACGATACTCTTGATACGATTTTGCTTTAGGGTCGGTGTCTTTTAGAGTTTCGCCATCATATACCCGCATTTTAGAATAAATACTTGAATTTTCTGGCTCTTTTAAACGTGATAGCGTCGTAAATTGCGCCAATGTTTTAAGTGTACCCGGCGCGCATGGCGCGTTGTATAGCTCGCTGTGCTCAAGTAATTTGTCGTAAATTTTAATTTCTTCAGTTACACGTAAGCAGTAAGGTACTTTTACAATATAGACACGGTCTAAAAATGCTTCGTTGTTTTTATTGTTTTTAAAGGTTTGCCACTCAGACTCATTAGAGTGAGCGAGGATCATGCCATTAAAAGGCAGAGCACTAATGCCTTCTGTGCCGTTATAGTTACCCTCTTGTGTTGCGGTAAGTAAAGGGTGCAGCACTTTAATAGGTGCTTTAAACATTTCTACAAATTCCATCAGCCCTTGGTTAGCTAAACATAAAGAGCCAGAGTAGGCGTATGCATCAGGATCGTTTTGGGCAAAGTGCTCAAGCTGGCGAATATCGACCTTACCCACTAGCGCTGAAATATCTTGGTTGTTTTCATCTCCAGGTTCGGTTTTGGCAATGCCTATTTGGTTTAAAATTGAGGGGTAGCGCTTAACCACTCTAAATTGGCTAATATCACCATTGAATTCTTTTAAGCGTTTGCCAGCCCAAGGCGATATAATGGTTTTTAAGTAGCGCGGTTTAATACCGTATTCTTGCTTTAGTACGTCGGCGTCCTCTATTGGGTCAAATAATGCAAGAGGATGGTCGTTTACCGGAGAGCCTTTAATTGAATAAATAGGTACTTGTTGCATTAAATATTTGAGTTTTTCAGCAATGGATGATTTACCCCCACCAACAGGTCCAAGTAAATAAAGCACTTGTTTGCATTCTTCTAGCCCCTGAGCCGCATGTTTTAAATAAGAGACTATTTGCTCAATGGCGTCTTCCATACCATAAAAATCAGCAAAGGCAGGGTAGCGCGCAACTACTCTATTAGAAAATAACCGGCTTAGTCGTGCATCCGTTGCGGTATCTACCATGTGTGGTTCGCCAATTGCCATGAGTAGGCGTTCTGGTGCGCTGGCGTAGGCAGACTTATCGGTTTTACAAATCTCAAGAAATTCAGCGATACTGTATTCTTCTTCCTGTGCCGCTTCGTATCGTGCTTGGTAATGCTCAAAAATCGTCATAATAACCTCCGAAACCCGCTGTAAAAAGGTGCTTACCTTTTAAAGTCTAGTCACGAATGTGTATTTTTGTGCAATAAAATTAAAAATTTAAGTGAAAAAAGATCATGTTACTAAAAGTGTTTTATTAAATAGTAAGGCGCTTGGGTGTGATAAATAAGAAACAAAAAAAGACGCCTAAGCGTCTTTTTTACATTAGCGTTTAAAGGCTAATTAAGCGAAGTTAGCGTTCGCGAATTCCCAGTTAACAAGCGACCAAAAACCTTTAAGGTAATCTGGACGAACGTTACGGTAATCAATGTAGTAAGCGTGTTCCCATAAATCCACTGTAAGGATTGGAGTAACGCCATCATCAGTTAATGGTGTAGCAGCGTTAGATGTATTAACGATGTCTAGTGAACCATCAGCAAGCTTAACTAACCACGTCCAGCTTGAACCAAAGTTATTTACTGCTTTGTCATTTAATGCATCTTTAAACGCATCAAAAGAACCCCATTTGGCGTTGATTGCATCAGCAACTGCGCCAGTAGGCTCGCCGCCGCCGTTTGGAGATAAGCTGTTCCAGTAAAAAGTATGGTTCCAGATTTGTGCTGCGTTGTTAAATACGCCGCCTTCTGATGAACATACGATCTCTTCTAGAGATTTGTTTTCAAACTCAGTACCAGGGATTAAACCATTAAGCTTAACCACGTAAGTGTTGTGGTGTTTGCCATGGTGAAACTCTAGTGTTTCTTTTGAAATATGTGGCTCAAGTGCGTCGATTGCATATGGTAGTGACGGTAGTTCAAATGCCATTTTTTTATCTCCATCTTCTTTGGTTGATAGTCCATTTGGTAATACGTAATGTCTGTTGAAACAGAGCAGTTACCTATACCAAGCGGTAATATAGTGTTACTATAATTGTTGAGTATTTTACTCAAGTTTAAGCAAACAGCAATGCTATTGCGAAAGACTATTTCAATTGCGGCTTTATTTGCCCATATTAAGTTATATATTTGTGGTCACGATGAGTTATTTTCAAGACCTAAATATATTTAGCTATCGTTACTTTGAGGTTGTAGATGGAAACCATTGATAAAATTAAACAGCAAATTTCAGAAAACCCAATAATCCTTTTCATGAAAGGGTCACCAAAATTACCTAATTGTGGTTTTTCTTCACAAGCATCGCAAGCGTTAATGTCATGTGGTGAACCATTTGCATACGTTGATATTTTACTTAATCCAGACATTCGTGCTGAGCTTCCAGCATACGCAAATTGGCCAACATTCCCGCAATTATGGGTAGATGGCGAATTAGTTGGTGGTTGTGACATTATTATCGAAATGTTTCAACGCGGTGAATTACAGCCGTTAATTACAGAAACTGCTGCTAAATATAAAGTAGCTGACGCAGAGTAATTTATTACTCAACCTGCTATCAGGTTATTAAGCTCTTTAAACACAAAGCCACTTTTTAAGTGGCTTTGTTGTTTTTAATTTTTGTGAATTTACGAATAAGGAAGGCTCACTTGTACGTTTAAGCCGCCCTCTATTTTGTTATGTAAACTTATATGCCCCTGGTGCGCTTCTGCTATTTCTCTGCATAAGGCTAGCCCTAAACCACTCCCCGTACTTTTTGTAGAATAAAAGGGCACTAAAGCATTTGCCATTACTTGCTCGCTCATTCCTTTGCCGCAGTCGCTCACATTTATAACACAAGCTTGGGGTACAAATTCGACCTGAATATGTATTTCATTGGCGTTGGAGCCTGACTCGTGTGAATTTTTATTTCGTAGCTGATAATTCGTATTACTTTTTTCTATATAAGCAGAGACTCCTGTTGCTTTAATTCATTTATCAACTCAGAACTTTATAATAGGGCAAGCGTATTGCCAGACTTTACGTTTAAATTTGTAACTCCCTTCTGGGCTATATATTTTAGGCGTTTTGCTTTCTAGACTTTAAAGTTTATGCCTACATCGGACATAGTTTTAAATAAAAATTCACTATTAACTTACAAAAAATGACAGGAACTTTCATAACTATACTAATGAGCAGCAATAATCGGGGATGTTAAGCCATTAAAGTAATGAAATAGCATAAAACTATCTAAATGTTAACTGAATAGCCCCTCTAGCGCTGAATACTTATTCACTTTCGGTTGTCTTTACGTTTACGTAAGCTGGCATGCTGGAGGCTCGTGTTTTTTACAATATGTTAAACTTGACACCAGTGTCATGAAAAAATAGTGGTTAAAATAACGCTAAATGTTAAAAATAATGATAAAAAGAAATCTTGCTATGAAGTGAGAAATATTCAAGAATGTGAATATGTATTCAAAGTGCTATTGACTCTATTTAAGATAGAGGCTAGTTTTGTCCGTCTGTTAGCAAATCGTCGAGCAGTTCATCCACGCTAACAGTGCAGCAAGGGGAGGGGTCTATGTTATACGACTCAAAGTTAGAAAAAGAAAATTGTGGCTTTGGCTTAATAGCCCAAGTTAATGGTCAAGCTAGTCATAGGCTTATTCGTACTGCTATTACGGGGCTTGATCGCATGCAGCACCGTGGTGGTATATCTGCCGATGGCAAAACAGGTGATGGCTGTGGTTTATTATTACAAAAACCAGATAGCTTTTTCCGTGCTATTGCTAGTGAACATAACTGGCACTTAGGCAAAAACTACGCAGTGGGTATGATATTTTTAAATTCAGACCCTGTTTTAGCGCAAGCTGCAAAACAAATACTTAGCGAAGAATTAGAAAAAGAAACGTTAAATATTTTAGGTTGGCGCGTTGTGCCAACTGACCCATCTATGTTGGGTCCTATTGCTGTACAGCAATTACCAGGTTTTGAACAAATTTTTGTTAGCGCGCCAGAAGGTTGGCGTTCTAAAGACTTAGAGCGTCGCTTATATGTAGCACGCCGCCGCGCTGAAAAGCGCATTGTTGATGACGAAGCTTTCTATATCGCAAGTTTATCTGGTTTGGTAACTATCTATAAAGGCTTAATGATGCCTGCAGATTTACCAAATTTTTACCTGGATTTAGCTGATATTCGTATGACGAGTGCGATTTGTGTTTTCCATCAGCGCTTTTCTACTAATACTCAGCCGCGTTGGCCTTTAGCTCAACCTTTCCGCTATTTAGCACACAATGGTGAAATTAATACTATTGAAGGTAACCGCCAGTGGGCACGCGCACGTTCATACAAGTTTGCGTCACCGCTTATTCCTGATTTACAAAGCGCAGCGCCGTTTGTAAACGAAACCGGTTCTGATTCATCAAGCCTAGATAATATGCTTGAGCTATTTTTAGCTGGTGGCATGGATTTATTCCGCGCTATGCGTATGCTCGTGCCACCTGCATGGCAGAAAAACCGTGCAATGGACGACGATTTACGTGCATTTTACGACTTTAACTCTATGCATATGGAACCATGGGATGGCCCGGCAGGTATTGTAATGTCGGATGGTCGTTTTGCGGCTTGTAACCTTGACCGTAATGGACTTCGCCCAGCGCGTTATGTAATTACACAAGATGGCTTTATTACGCTTGCATCAGAAGTGGGTATTTGGGATTACACTGCCGATGAAGTAGTTGAAAAAGGCCGTGTTGGTCCAGGTGAATTATTAGTTATTGATACTAAGCTTGGCAAAATTTGGCACTCAGATGAAATCGATCAAGATTTAAAATCTCGCCATCCTTACAAGTCATGGCTTGAAGAAAACGTTAAGCGTTTAGTTCCATTTGAAGAACTTACTGAGCAAGACGCCGGTAATCGCTCATTTGATGACGAAACGCTAGCTAAATATCAAAAAATGTTTGGTTATACCAACGAAGAGCTTGATAGCGTTATTCGTGTAATGGGTGAAAACGGCCAAGAAGCAACCGGCTCAATGGGTGATGACACGCCATTTGCTGTGCTTAGTGAAGGGCATCGTTCGCTGTATGATTACTTCCGCCAAAAATTTGCGCAAGTAACAAACCCACCTATCGATCCACTGCGTGAAAATCATGTAATGTCGCTTGCGACATGTATTGGTAGTGAGCAAAACGTATTTAACGAAACAACAGGCCATGCTAAGCGCCTACAGTTTGATACGCCAATTTTAATGTATGCAGACATGCAGCAGCTATTAAATGCTGATGAAGCGCATTACAGCTACTGTAAAATTGATATTACCTACACAGTTGAAGAAGGTTTAGAAAATGCGGTAACGCGTATTTGTGACCAAGCACAAGAAAAAGCAGCCGCTGGTTGTATCATGCTTATTTTAACTGACCGTAACTTTGATGAAGCAAATTTGCCGATTCCAGCAGCTATGGCTGTAGGTGCGGTACAAAAACGATTAGTTGATAACAATCTTCGCTGTGAATCAAACATTATCATTGAAACCGGTAGCGTGCGTGATGCGCATCAGTTTGCTGTGTTATTAGGCTTTGGTGCTACGGCAATTTATCCATACCTTGCGTATGAATCGTTAGTTGCAATGAGCGACAGCAAAATTATTAATAAGTCGTATTGCGAAGTAACTCTTGCTTACCGTAAAGCCATTAACAAGGGCTTATACAAAATCATGTCTAAAATGGGCATAAGTACGGTTGCGTCATATCGCTGCTCAATGTTGTTTGAAGCGGTTGGTTTATCTGACGCTATTGTACAAATGTGCTTTAAAGGTGTTGCAAGTCGCATACAGGGCGCATGCTTTACCGACTTTGATGACGATCAGCAAAGCTTACACAAACTCGCTCTAAGTAAGCGTAAATTATTAAGCCACGGCGGCTTGTTTAAGTACGTACATGGTGGCGAGTATCATGCTTATAATCCAGATGTAATCCAAACCCTACAAAAAGCAGTTCGTTCTGGTGAATATAGTGATTACAGTGAATATGCAAAACTTGTTAATACGCGTCCTATTGCCACTTTACGTGACATGCTTGCGCTTAAAATTCCAGAGCAAGGCATTAGCATCGATGATGTAGAGCCTGCAGAAAACCTATACAAGCGTTTCGATTCAGCAGCAATGAGTATTGGTGCATTATCGCCAGAAGCGCATGAGGCTCTAGCAATTGCAATGAACCGCTTAGGCGGTTGTTCAAACTCTGGTGAAGGCGGCGAAGATAAGCTGCGTTATGGTACCGAGAAAAACTCGCGTATTAAACAAGTTGCTTCAGGTCGATTTGGCGTAACGCCGCATTATTTACGCAGTGCTGACGTTATTCAAATTAAAGTAGCGCAAGGTGCAAAACCAGGCGAAGGCGGTCAATTACCGGGTGAAAAAGTAACCCCATACATTGCTAAACTTCGTTATTCGGTTCCCGGTGTTACGTTAATTTCGCCACCACCACATCACGATATTTATTCAATTGAAGATTTAGCGCAGCTAATTTTCGATTTGAAACAAGTAAACCCTAAAGCGCTAATTTCTGTAAAACTGGTTTCAGAACCAGGCGTAGGAACCATTGCAACGGGTGTTGCTAAAGCGTATGCCGATTTAATTACTATTTCTGGCTATGATGGTGGTACAGGCGCAAGCCCACTTACTTCAGTTAAATATGCAGGTAGCCCATGGGAGCTAGGACTTGCTGAAACGCAGCAAGCCCTTGTTGAAAACGGACTACGTCATCGTATTCGCCTGCAAACAGATGGTGGTTTAAAAACAGGTTTAGATATAATTAAAGCGGCAATTTTAGGTGCAGAAAGCTTTGGCTTTGGTACCGGCCCAATGGTTGCGCTTGGTTGTAAATACTTACGAATTTGCCATTTAAACAACTGTGCGACCGGTGTTGCAACACAAGACGAAACACTTCGTCAAAAGCATTACCACGGCTTACCAGAAATGGCGATGAACTACTTTAAGTTTATAGCGCAAGAAGCACGTGAAATCATGGCTAGCTTAGGTGTTGTAAACTTAACTGATTTAATCGGTCGTTTAGATTTGCTTGAAGCAATTGAAGGCAAAACAGCAAAACAGAAGAAAATTGATTTATCGTCTGTTTTAGCTCAGCCAAATAACCCAACTGGCGAAACGCTTTATTGTAGCGCGCCAAATAGCTCGCATTACTTAGGTAAGTTAAACGAAAGTTTGCTTGCTAAAGCACAAGAGGCAATTGATGCTTCAAGCGGTATTTCACTAGTAAGTCGTATTTGTAATACGGACAGATCGGTAGGTGCAATGCTTTCTGGCTATATTGCCGATAAATATGGCAACCAAGGTATGGCGGCAGATCCTGTAGCAATTGAGCTACACGGTACTGCCGGTCAATCATTTGGTGTGTGGAATGCCGGTGGCCTTGAAATGACACTGGTTGGCGATGCAAACGATTACGTAGGTAAAGGCATGGCGGGCGGTAAGCTAGTTATTCGTCCACCACTTGGCTCTTCGTTCGAAAGTCACAAAGCCACAATTGCAGGCAACACATGTTTATACGGTGCAACAGGCGGCAAGCTGTTTGCTGCAGGTTGTGCAGGCGAGCGTTTTGCAGTACGTAACTCAGGTGTGCAAGCGGTTGTTGAAGGTGTAGGTGACAACTGTTGTGAATACATGACGGGCGGCGTTGTATGTGTACTGGGCAATGTAGGCGTTAACTTTGGCGCGGGTATGACAGGTGGTTTTGCTTATATTTTAGATGAGCGAAATGATTTTGAAAAACGCATTAATCCAGAGCTTGTCGAAATAGTAACACTAGACGAATTAACGTCGCATCAAGAACATTTACGCGGCTTAATTGCTGAGCATTTAGAGCTTACGGGTTCGTGCAGAGCAGAAAGTATTTTGGCTAACTTTGAATTGTACTTACCGATGTTCAAATTAGTAAAACCAATATCAAGTGACGTAAAAAGTTTACTCGGGCATCGCGCTCGCAGTAGTGCCGAACTACGTGTTCAGGCGCAATAAGGGGGCAGTATGAGCGAAAATGTATATCAATTTATAGACGTGCAGCGTGTAGACCCACGCAAAAAACCAATCTCGTCACGTAAAAAATCTTTCGTAGAAATTTACGAACCCTTTTCAGAGAATCAGGTTAACTCACAAGCTGACCGTTGTTTAGATTGTGGTAACCCATACTGTGAGTGGAAATGTCCAGTACATAACTACATTCCACAATGGTTAAAGTTAATACGCACGGGCCGTATTATAGAGGCGGCTGAGCTTTCTCATCGTACAAATAGCTTACCAGAGGTTTGTGGGCGTGTTTGCCCACAAGACCGCTTGTGTGAAGGCTCGTGTACGCTCGATGAAGAGTTTGGTGCTGTTACAATTGGTAATATTGAAAAATACATTACTGATGAGGCATTTAAAATGGGCTGGAAGCCTGATATGTCTTATGTAACATGGACTGACAAAAAAGTAGCCATTATTGGTGCGGGCCCTGCAGGTTTAGGGTGTGCTGATATTTTGGTGCGTAACGGCGTTAAACCAGTGGTGTTTGATCGTCACCCAGAAATAGGTGGACTACTCACATTTGGTATTCCTTCTTTTAAACTTGAAAAATCAGTAATGCAAAAGCGCCGTGAAATTTTCACTGAAATGGGCGTAGAATTTAAGTTAAATGTTGAAGTAGGTGTTGATATTACACTTGATCAAATTTTAGCTGATTACGACGCTGTGTTTTTAGGGGTTGGTACGTATCAGAGTATGCGTGCAGGTCTTGAAAATGAAGATGCAGCGGGTGTTCACGATGCATTGCCGTTTTTGATTGGTAACACGAACCGTGTAATGGGCTACGACGAGACAAAACAACCGTGTATTGATATGGCTAATCAAAAAGTAGTTGTACTTGGCGGTGGTGATACAGCGATGGACTGTGTGCGTACGTCTATTCGACAAAATGCTGCAAAAGTAACGTGTGCTTATCGTCGTGATAAAGAAAACATGCCTGGCTCTAAACGTGAAGTTAAAAACGCGAAAGAAGAAGGCGTTATATTTACGTATAACGTTCAGCCTAAAGGCATTGTATTGAACGATAAAGGTAAAGTGACCGGCGTTAAAATGGTTAAAACTAAATTAGGCGAACCTGACGCAAAAGGCAGAAGCCGTGCTGAAGAAGTACCTGGTTCAGAGCATGTTATTGAAGCAGACCAAGTTATTATGGCGTTTGGTTTCCAACCTCACAAAATGGATTGGTTAGAAAAATACGATGTAGAAATAAACAACTGGGGCGGTATTAACGCACCAGAACAAGGTGAGTTTACACATCAAACTACTAACCCTAAAATATTTGCTGGTGGCGACATTGTACGTGGTTCAGATTTAGTGGTAACTGCTATTTTTGAAGGACGTAACGCTGCAGAAGGTATTATGGATTACTTAAAAGTTTAATTTTTCATGTTAAAATAACGATATTTAAAGCAAGCCAAGTGGCTTGCTTTTTTATTTGTTTTATCCAAATGTAATGTCAACGTAATTAGTGACAAATGGGGCTATATTTATACCACCTTTTGTATGGCTTTCTTGAGCAACACCTTTTGTTAGTAACTTCATGTAGTAACCTTATATAGTAACTTTCAAAGAAACTGCTTTGTTATTATGGGTTGTTCTTTATAAGCCAAATGCGATTTCTTTGGGTATCTACTAAGCGGCTTTCAGGACTCGTTTCATATATATAAACGTTATCGACACTTCTTTCTTCTATGTCGTTTATATACTCTAATACCAATTCGCTTAATTAAGTGATCTATTTTGAGATAACAAAATTATGTCGATAATGAGGCTAAATTTTCGCTACTTAGGTGTTCTTGGCAATTACCTCTACATTGCTTTGTATTCATGCAGTCGTATCTCGAAAGTTTTAACGCAGTTAGCGCCAAGTTCAATCCTTGAAATTGATTGAGTATTATCGCGGATTGGTATAATGCGTGTATTTTTTTGTAGCGGCACTTTTATTGATTAATGTGTTGTTTACTCGGTCCAGGCACAATTCATAGAATAGTTACTACCATCTTTAACTGTGCAGGTTTATATTATTTTTTGACTACCAGTCAGTTCGATTATTGCAGGAATAAAAGGGCGTACTTATATAATTTAGCAAATGGTATTAGTGCCAAGCAATTTAATATCGTGAAAATGTACTTACCTGAGATAAATGCAAGAGGCTAAAAATATGTGCACAATTGTCAGTGCTAATTACTAACCTTAATAGTTGATTTAAATATAAAGTAGGTTCATTATTTCACGCTGTTTACGGTTTGCTTACTTTATATCTATAAGTTTGCTTTTATACATTAATAAATAAATAGAAATTATGTACGAATATTCAAACAATTTAGAAAGGAAGCTCATTGTTCGGTTCTTTTCCTCAATAGGCTTTATAGCAACGTTTTCGATGGCTAGCTTAGCCTTTATTAACAGCAGCTATTTATTAGCATTTACTTTGGTTGTTTCTTCGTTTGTTTACTTATCGGCGTTTAATATAGGTAGAGGTGTAGAGAAGTCTGCAACTGTAATTTTATATAACCTGTATGCACTGATGTTTTATCTGGTACTTACAGGAGGAGCACAAGGTACAGGGCCTATATGGATATTTATAGTGTCTCCTGTTACTTATTCAATTCGAGGGCTTAAACGAGGGACGTTTGATATTGTTTTATTTTTATCGGCGATTGTTCTCGGTTTCTATTGCGCTGATACATTTAATATATATGACTACAATCCTGAGCAGTTTCCAGTCAGAATCATACTCGCTTTTATAATTGTTGCATCGCTGAGTGGTTATTACGAATTTTCAAGAGAAAAATACAGCAGTAAATTAATTGCTTTAAGTCAAAAAAATGAATTTTTAGCAACTATAGATCCACTCACTAATCTGCCAAACCGTCGTTTCACTATGAATAAGCTTATAGCTTTTAAAAATGAGCTTAAAAATAATAATATTCCGTTTGTAATATTATTAGCTGATGTAGATAATTTTAAAAAAATTAATGATCAATTCGGCCATGATTTTGGCGATGAAGCTCTTATCCATTTAGCCAAAACATTTGAAAATAATATTCCGCAAAATGCGATTGCTTCACGTTGGGGCGGTGAGGAGTTTTTAATTGTGATTCCAAATGTAACCGTTGATGAGGGCGAGATCGTTGCAGAAAAAATCCATAATGCCCTTAAAGCTTCAGCTGTAAGCTTATTTTCAGATAGTGTAAATATAACGCTAAGTATTGGCATCACAGCTGCAAACGCTGAGCGCTCAATTGACCTAGATATTAAGCATGCTGATGAACTACTTTATAAAGCAAAAGAGCAAGGTAAAAACAGAACGTGCTCTTTTTAAATGTTTATTTACTTTAATCCATTGAAAACGAATCAAGGGATGGCCTTATTTTAGCCTTTCTGTGTTTTAAGCTCATGTAGCATATTACAATACACGCAATCTGCATTGTAATTAAAACCCAATAACTAACACCTAAATCACTTAGTCCATTTATTTTTTCGCTAGTAAAGTAATAGGCCACAACGATTAGTTGAAAAACTAAAAAGCTATTTAAAAACTTAAATAAACGTTGTTTAAAACAAGTATGTTTATATTTACTAAATATAATTAAACAGGTGCTTAGTACTAATAACAACCAACTTAAAATTATACAAAAATCAACTAAAGTACTGTGCATTATTTAATCCTTGAAGACGTTATTTACTAACACATTAGGCGTGAGCCATTATTAGTTCTTTAGCATTTGCTTTAGCTGTTTTGCTTATGTTATCGCCGCCAAGTAAACGGGCTATTTCATTAATACGGCCATCTTTATTTAAAGGCAGCATATGAGTAAACGTTTCGCCTTGTGCTATTTCTTTAGCTACAAAAAATTGCTGATGTGCACTACTGGCAACTTGCGGTAAATGAGTAACACAAATCACTTGAGTCGACTTACCTAATTGGCGTAATAACTTACCTACAGCAGATGCCGTTGGGCCAGAAATACCTACATCAACTTCATCAAAAATAAGCGTTGGGGTTGTTACTTTTTGGGCAATAATTACCTGTATAGCAAGACTTATACGAGAAAGCTCACCACCTGATGCTACTTTAGCTAATGGCTGAAGTGGTTGCCCCGGATTAGTTGATACTAAAAACGAGACATTATCAAAGCCTAGGCTGTTTGGTGTACGATTACTCTCTTGAGTTAAGGCTATTTCAAAAACACCGTTTTCCATTGATAAGTTAGCCATGCTTTCACTTATTAGTGTGTTAAGTGTATTAGCATACTCGCAGCGGCTTTTACTTAATTCATCAGCAGTTTGCTTGTAACTAAGTAACGCGCTTTCTATTTCTGACTCAAGCTGCTCCAGACGATTACTATTATTACTTATTGACTCAAGTTCTTGAGCAATCGATTGATGAAACTCAACTAACTGCTGTGGTTTTATATGATGCTTACGCGCTAAATCCATAGCACCACTTAGCCTATTTTCTACTTCAACTAAGCGTGCCGGGTCTAAATCTGCTTGCTCAGTGTAATTGCGCACTTCGCGGCTTGCTTCTTCAACTTGTACAGCGGCTTCGCTAAGCATAGCAGCTACGCTTGCTAAACTTTCGTCATATTGAGCCAGTTCGGTAAATTGTTGAGCGCTGTGCTGTAGTAATGAGCAAGCGTTTTGCTCATCACTTTCATATAAGTGTTGTAACTCACGTTGGCACGATTCTAATATTGTTTGGCTATTGCTTAGTTTGTAATGCTCAGCCTCAATTAAATCAAACTCATTTTCTTGTAATGCAAATTCATCAAGCTCAGCAACTTGATACTCTAACAATTGTTTTTGCGCTGCTTGTTGCTGCTGTTGTTGTTCTAAGTGTTTAAACTCTTTTTGTAAGTTAGCAAACTGTTTATAGTTTTTATTTACTGAGTTTACTAAGTGGTGATGCCCTGCATAGGCATCTAAAAGCTGTAACTGATGCTCAGCTTTTAATAAATATTGGTGGGCATGTTGTCCATGAATAGATATTAAATATTGACCAAGTTCTTTTAATTGTGATGCGGTAACTGCACTACCATTAATATAGCTTTTACTACGGCCATTTTTACAAACAACACGACGTAATAAGCACTCGTTGTCAGAAGTGCTTAGCATATGTTGCTCTAAAAATGCTTGAGCAAGCGGTAGATCTGTTAAGTCAAATTGTGCACATACTTCTGCTTTATCAGAGCTTGGGCGAACTGCTGATGCTTCAGCGCGCTCACCTAAGCATAGCGATAGGGCATCAATAGCAATAGATTTACCAGCACCTGTCTCACCTGTGATCGCAGTCATACCGCTGAGCCATTCGGTGCTTAAATTACTTACGATTGCAAAATTTTTAACTTCTAAACCAATTAACATACTGTTTATCCATCCAGTCAATTAACTGTTAATTTATACAGTGTTTTGGTTTTTTGCAAATTAATTTTTTATTATTTAAGCAACACTTACATCTTGAGTAAACTGTGTATCGGAAGTTTGGGAAGATGCATCAATTTGATCATCAACAATATCAGTAGGTTGTATACTCTCTTCGGTTTTAAGCAGAGCAATGAGGGGAGGTAATGTATTAATATAAAAACTCTTATTGTATAAAATTCCTTGCTGGGGCAACTCAGATACAAAGTACTGTACATTATCGATCAATGGTTGAATTATATTTGTTTGATTGGTTTTAATTAACTCGTTGGACAACGTATTAATTAGTAGGTCGGCGGTATCTTCAAGCTGTTGCAAGTTCTCGTCTGTATGTGATTGAACAACAAAAAAATTATTTACAATAGCTTGAATGCGAGGAACGTATTTTGGGCGAATTATTTTAGCATCAAGTAGATCATTAAGCTTTGCTTTAAGGCGCGTATTTACATGCGAAACACGTTCATTAAATAGCTTTTTTCTAGCTTCTATCGCTTTTTTACGGTTACTCTCAATTTTGAGGTAACTGTATAAAAGTGTAATTAATAGCAGTAAAGCAAAGAATACTACATAAGTCATTGCTACTCGTTCCTAAATTAGTTGATTATTATTTTAAGTCGCCATTTTGCTTTATAGTACCAAATTTGGCAATAAGAATAGGGCGTGTTGACCTTTCAGGATTAAGATTTGTTCAATCTAGGGGCGATTTAATCGCGGCGAGAGGTTTGAAACCTAGTGGGCTAAGTAAAAACCGAACAACAAAGAGTCAATCGCCCCTAGAAAGAACCCTGAGGGCAGCGCATGTTTGGCCTTTATGCTGTGTTATCGCTTATTTATGGGGAATAACCACACTACATAGGCTCTGCCTTGCCTAAATACCAAATATACAGCTGCAAATTTAACCTCGAAAGATAAACAGGCCCTAGTACAAACGACTACCCCAATTCAGTTTTGTACGTAAAACGTTGTAGTAAGAGTAATTTTTTGGATGAATTAAGCGCAATTGTTTATCGGCTTTTTTAATTACTACTTCATCGCCGGGTAATACGGCTAGCACTACGTGGCTATCGCAGCTTACCTGTAGGCTATCTGTATTTTCTAGGCTTAGCTTTAAACGAACTTCATTATCGGCATCTACCACTAAAGGTCTGCTAGATAAGGTATGAGGAAACATAGGTACTAACGATATAGCATTTAGTTCTGGCGTTAATATTGGACCGCCACCTGAAAGTGAATACGCCGTAGAGCCTGTCGGGGTTGATACTATTAAACCATCGGAGCGCTGAGAAAACACAAAGTCATTATTTATAAAAGCTTCAAATTCAATCATGTGCGCTACTTTATCGGCATGAAGTACCGCTTCGTTAACGGCTGAGTTTGCACTTTTTAATTCGTTGTGGCGATATACTTCTACTTCTAATAAAAAACGTTTTTCTTCAAGATACTCACCACTGAGTACTTGCTCTAAGCTCGCTTCAAACCCTTCGGGGTTTAAATCAGTTAAAAAACCAAGGTTGCCTCTATTTACACCAATTACAGCAATGTTAAAGCGCGCAAGTACGCGAGCTGCGCCAAGCATGTTACCGTCACCGCCTACAACAATTGCTAAATCGGCTTGTTCACCTAAGTCGACTAACTTAACAAGTTTGTCATGCGGAATATCGTCTAACTGACTCCCTGTGCGTTTTTCTACTATTACCTCAAAGCCAAGCGCAAGTAAAAAGGTATGTAAACGCTGAAGGGTAGCAGCGGCTCCCGGGTGATTAGGTTTGCCAATTAGGCCTATGGTGTTAAAAGGAGAGTCCATAATGTACGCACAAAGAGATTTAATAATAGTAGAGTAACTCAAAACAGAAGTGTTTGAAAATACAGATTATAGCAATATTATAAACCTTCAATTTTATTCGCAGTGAGTTAGCTGCACGACTTGAAAAAGAACTAAACGCCCCGATATCTCTTTCATGCAACAAGATGTAGATACCATGAAACTAAACCCACGAGATCAGCAAATTTTTTCAGCTGTTATGAACATGTACTGTAATGGTGAAGGCTTGCCTGTTCCATCAACAAAAATTGCCAAGCTCAAAGGCATGGCAGTGTGTTCGGCTACGGTTCGTAATGCTATGGCTCGCTTAGAAAAAGTGGGCTTATTGTATTCACCTCATACATCCGCAGGGCGAGTGCCGACAAATGAAGGGTTTGATTATTGGTTTGACGAATTTTTTGTGCTTGCTGATATTGCTAATTATTGGCAACCACAGCAGTCACAACTCGTTGAGCTAGCGCATGGTTTGAGCCAAAAATATCAAGTATGTTGTTGTGTTGGTTTACCTCAAGCCAGTTCACAGCAAGTGTTTAGAGTAGAAGTGCTTGATTTTGATTCTACCGACTGGCTTATTTTATTAATAGATAGGGCAGGGCAGAGTCACAATATTTGTATTGATAAACCTCATGATTCGTCAGACTCTGTTCGTTATCAATTTGCCACGTGGTTGAATACTGTATTTAGCCAACAAACCTTAATGGAAGGTTTGTACCGTATGCAAGCTATGGCAAATACAGCGCCTCGAAATTGTCATGATTCGCTTAATCAATGGACGCGACAACTAAGCCAAAAATTAGGCTCAGATAATAGTATTGTTGTTGGTGAAAATTACCTCTACAAACAAATCGATTGCGAACAAAGTTTAAATATTGGTGTTTCGTTTTTAAATTATGTAGAAGATAAGCTTGCTTTTAAAAATGGTGTATCGGTACTTAATAGCGAAAAATTACCTTTTACTGAGTGCGATGAATTAATTGTAATAAGCGTGCCGTACTTTAAAAATCAAGAATATCAAAGCCGTTTTTGTATAATTTGTCCTAAATCAGCGCAGATTGAAGAAATAATTCAAGAATTTAAATTAATTGAGGCATCTAACTCTTGAATCTTTTTATTCAATCCCCATAATTACCGCAGTTGTAAAGAATTGGAGCACGTATTTTATGTCTGAGCAGACACAAAACCCTGAGCAAGAAGTAGAATTAAACGAAGAAATTTCTAAAATGCAGGCTGATGTAGAAGCAGCAGTAGAAGCCGCTGATCAGCATGCAGAACAAGAACAAAGCCCTGAAGCAGAAATTGCGATGTTATATGCAGAGCTTGAAGCTGCAAAGCAAACAATTGCTGATCAAAAAGACGGTGTTGTTCGTGCCGCAGCAGATGTAGATAATATTCGTCGTCGTGCAGCACAAGATGTAGAAAAAGCGCATAAATTTGCACTAGAAAAATTTGCTAACGAATTGCTACCTGTAATTGATAACCTTGAACGTGCTATTGAATTTTCTGATAAAGAAAATGAGACACTAAAGCCGTTGCTTGAAGGTATCGATATGACGGTTAAGAGCTTTAATGACGCTGTTTCTAAATTTGGTGTTGAAATTGTAAACCCACAAGGTGAGCAGTTTAATCCAGATTTTCATCAAGCAATGTCAATTCAACCAAGTAACGATGTAACACCTAATACAGTACTTGCTGTTATGCAAAAAGGTTACACATTGAATGGTCGTTTATTACGCCCTGCAATGGTTATGGTTTCTAAAGCTGCTGACGCTTAATTAATTTAAGATTATTAGCTTTGATAAAAATGCCTCATATTGAGGCATTTTTTTTGTCTTTTTTATAGTGAATTAGCTGTACGAGCATAGTGAGTAATACAGCACTAAACATTAAACTTGAAAATGGCACTGCGCTTTTTGCGTGCATAATGGCGAGTAGCGGGCCAACTAATGCACCACTACCAAAACGAAGTGTGCCAATTACGGCCGTTGCTGTACCTGTGTTTCTTTCAAACTTCATTAATATTAGCGAATCAGCATTACTTGCAGTGACACCTAAACTCATCATTAATGGCGCAATAGCAGCCACAATATAATAAAGTGATAAGTGCAATAAGCTAAATGTTAACAGCGCAAGCCCCGATACAAACCCACATACAAGCCCAATATAGAGCATTTTTCGAGAGCCCAGCCTTGGTACAATTCGCGTATTTAAAAAGTTACCAAACATCAGCGCCATTACATTAAACGCAAATAACACACCAAATAATTGTTCTGATACTTCATATAAATCCAAATATATAAAAGGTACTGAGGTTAAAAAGCAAAAAAATCCAAACGATACAAACATAGAACTGAGTATATCCGCACGTGCGTCTTTATTGCTCAGTACAGTTTTATAGCTGTCAAAAAACAGAGCGAGGCCTTTTTTCTCATTTTTATGAATAGGTATATCTATTAAATACACTTGTACAAACGCTAATATTAAAAAGCTATATCCAGCAAGAACCAAAAATATGGTTGACCAAACAGAAAATCCTAAAATAAACGAACCAACAGAGGGGGCTACTAACGGTGCTACCATCATGATCATCGACACATACGACATTCCCTTAGCTGTATTTTGCTGATAAATATGACGAATAATACCCGGTACGACTACGGTTGCTGCAGCTCCCGTAAATGCTTGCACTGCTCTAAGAGTCCAAAACGCATGGATTTCGGTTGTAAATGCGAGTGCAAGTGAGCTTGCGCCAAATAGGGTTAAGCCAATACGTGCGAGCTTACGGCGGCCAATTTGATCGGCAATAGGGCCAAAAAATAACATCCCCAATGAATAACCCGCTAAGTAAATACTCAACGATATTTGTACATTTGGCATATTAGTTTGTAAATCGCTTGCAATTACCAGCATGGCGGGCAGATACATATCAATAGCCAAAGGAGTAATCGCCACGATACTGGCTAATAAAGGCAATAAAATACGGGTATTAAAAGACGAGGCTGAGGCGTCCATGTGTAAACTCAACAATCACTAAAAACAAGGGCTATAGTGTAACAGGGCATTGTATTTGGATAAACTTAGTTTGCCTGCTAAGTTTATCGTCTTATCGCATCCTTTTAATATAAAGGTATATAAAGCAAATATTTTAAATTGGTACTGTGTTTGCTATTCTACAAGCAATAAAAAATTCATTACTAAAGAGAATTATCATGAAAAAACTAGTACTTGCAGTATTAGCGACAGCCGTTTTAGTCGGTTGTAAAACGTCACCAACAGGACGCACTCAAATAGCGCTTTACTCAGATCAACAAATGAGTGAAATGGGCACTGCTAGTTTTGCAGATATGAAAAAAAGCCAACCAATTAATAAAGATGCAAAAACAAATGCATATGTAAATTGCATTGCTGAAAAAGTAGTGGCTGTATTACCAAAAGAATACGCGTCGCAAAATTGGGAAGTAGTTGTATTTGAAGATGAATCTGCTAACGCTTTTGCACTACCTGGTGGTTACATTGGGGTTCATACGGGCTTATTAAAAATAGCCACCAATCAAGACCAACTAGCAACAGTGCTAGGGCACGAAGTAGGGCACGTAATTGCTGAGCATTCTAATGAGCGTGTTTCACAAAGCTCTATTTTAGATACCGGTATGCAACTTGGTAGTGCAGCACTTGAAATGGGTAACATTCAATACCGTAATGAAATTATGCAGGGTCTAGGCTTAGGCGCACAGTATGGTGTTGTTTTGCCATTTAGCCGTTCGCACGAGTCAGAAGCTGATGAAATTGGCTTGGATTTAATGGCTGAAGCAGGCTTTAATCCACAAGAATCAGTAACCCTTTGGCAAAATATGAGTGCAGCAGGTAGTGGTACAACACCTGAGTTTTTATCAACTCACCCAGCGCCAAGCAGTCGTATTAAAGACTTACAAGCACAAATGAGTAAAGCACTTAGTGAGCAAAGTACAGCTAAAGCACAGGGTAAAAACCCACAATGTAAGCTGTAATCTAGTTTAATTACTAAATAAAAACCCCTGTGAGTAATTACTTACAGGGGTTTTTGTATTCAGTACTCACCTTTATTTAGTTGTAAGCGCTTTTTGTAATACATTTTTAAAGCGTTCAAAATCTTCAATGTGCGGCAGGTGCCCTAAGTTATCTAGTTCGAATAATTGTGCGTCAGGGATAAGTGTTGCAGCGTGTTTGCCTAATTTATCGTATCGGCCAAGCTCGTAATCAACATCCTCTTTTTTCCAGTTACGGCCAGGACCGGTTCTATCGCGTGTACCAATAATTAATTTAACTGGCACAGTTAAATCTTTAAATTCGGTTATTACAGGTTGAGTGAAAATCATATCGTATGTTTTTGCATTCACCCATGCCATTTGTTCTTTATCTGGGCCTTGTATTTGCCCTGTTATAAAGTCAGTTAAGGCTGAATATGTTGTATTCCACTTACCATCGTAGTAATTTTTTTGCTGATATTTTTTTACACCTTCAGGTGTTTTTGAAAGCTCGTTTTTATAGAAAAAATTAGTATCTTTGTAATCAACATACTGCAAGTAGTTTTCAAGCCCAATAGGGTTTAATAAAATTAGCTTTTTAGTGGCGTTTGGGTACATTAATGCAAAACGACTCGCTAGCATCCCGCCCATAGAGTGCCCAAGTACAATCGACTCTTTAATATTAAGTGAATCTATTAACGCGTGAGTGTGATGAGCAAGCGTCGCAAACGAATACTGGTAATTAGTTGGCTTAGACGACTTGCCAAAACCAATTTGATCAGGGATTAATACCCCATAACCTAAAGATTGCAGGTATTGCGCAGTGGTAGTCCAGTAGTCGGCGTTAAAATTTTTGCCATGCATAAGTGTAACTGTAGGCATATCGGCTTTAGTTGGCTTTAAGTAAATATAAGCCATTTTTAATGATTGTTTTTGCGACTCAAGTGCAAAATAATTTACCTTAAAATCGTATTCGTAATTGCTTAATAGTGCATCATAAGAAAGGGCGGATGTATCTTGAGAAGGGCCAGCTAAGGCATTGTTTGTTAGTACTAATAAAGTAGAGAAACAAATAACTTTAATCGACGACATTCAGTTACTCCTATTAAAGGCGAGCGCTTGGCTTAAAAAGAAGTACAACAATAACTAAGTATTTAAACCTGTTCAATTAAATGTTTTACGTGGACGAAAAAAAGCGAAGCTAAAATAGTGCTTCGCTTATTATTACTGAGTAAAGAGCTGATTGTTGAAGCTTAAAATGTCCACTCAATATGGATTTGTGGTACCGATTCAGTGACTTCAGTACCTAATTTGTTGTGCCAGTATTGTAATTCCATTCCCAGCAGTAGTGTGTTTTCTTTCATTTGAAGGGCGTGACCCATATCCCACACTAAAATAGGCTGTGCTAGTATCCAAGCTTGTACATCGTTACCAAATTCATCTTCACGCTCTGCGATGTATTCAGCGTGGCCTTTAAAGCTAAACTTTTGTGAGCCAATAGTGAAAGGATATTCAAAAGCTACATCAAGCATCCAACTATTAGTTTCAATAGGTGCGCCGCCTTTTGCTACACCTTCACTGTCGTCAATGTAGGCTGTGAACAGCGTTTGAAAAAAGTTAAACCCAGGTACATCCCAGCTTAATTTAACACCTGGTAGATACTTCATTACTTTTGCATCACCAGCAACGTTAATACCGCCCGTTAGGCCAACATCTAATAATGCGCCAGAGCCAATTTGCTTACCAGTGATGGCAGATAAGCTAACCGTTGAGTACCACTCACCATAAAAATCAGCATCTTGGTAACCGTCATCTATATCGTCTTTACTGTAATCAATAAAAAAGAAATTATCGCCGTAGTCATAGCCCGATGCATGTTGAAGCGAGTAAACAGTGGTGTCTGACTCTTGCTTAGAAAATGGATTTTTTTGGCTGCCATTATTTATATGTACTGCTGTACTGCTCCAATTGGCAGCAAAAGCCGACGATGATAAAGCGAGAGAAGTAAGGGTAATAAAAGGGAGTAATTTTTTAAATTTCATAACTGTTTAATAACTATAATTTTAGTGACACGCGGAAGCGGCAATTATAGCAGAAGAGATTGATTTGTTGATCGCTAATTTAACACATGTTGCAGCCTACTTAATAAGCTGCAACATGTAATGACTCAATTTATTACGCTTTATTACGGCGTAAACAAATAATAGTAATCGCCGTAAATGCTAAAATAAAACAGTAATAAGAAGACGTTGATACTTCCCACGGGCTAATTTTAAACGTAGCGCCTAACAGTAGCGCTTGTGCGCCATAAGGAAGTGAGCCTTGCGTTACACAAGCAAATATATCAAGCAAACTTGCAGAGCGTTTACCGCTTATTTCACCATCATCTGCCAGCTTTTTAGCAATAGGGCCAGCAACAATAATAGATACGGTATTATTGGCAATACACATGTTACTTGTCATAACCAATGCTGCAATACCTAATTGATCGGCCACTTTACGGTGCCATTTTGCGATGATTTTAGTAATTGCCTGAATCTTATGAGCAATATAATCAAGGCCACCATTAATGCGAATAAATTCAGATAAGCCACCTATAAACATTGATAGTAAAAATATTTCCTGCATATCGGTAAAGCCTTTGTAAATATCTTTTACAAAGCTTGCGCCTTCATAACTTCCTGTAAAGCCCATTAATGCAGCAAAAATAATACCGCTAAACAATACTACAAATACGTTCAAGCCAGCAACCGCTAACACTAAAATAAAGGCATAAGGAAGTACTAACCAAATATCGTAATCTTTGGTTTCAACTACTTGTGCTGCAGGTGTTAAATAAAACAACAAGCCAATAGTTAGTATTGCAGCGGGTACTGCTATTTTAAGATTCTCTTTAAACTTATCTTTCATCTCACAGCCCTGCGTTCGCGTAGCTGCGATAGTGGTATCGGAAATAATTGATAAGTTATCGCCAAACATAGCGCCAGATACAATCGTACCTGCCATTAATGCTGGATCTATACCTGTTTTAATTGATACTGCATAAGCAATAGGACCAATAGCACCAATTGTTCCCATCGACGTACCCATTGCAGTAGATACAACCGCTGCAATTAAAAATAAACCAGGAAGTAATAGCGAAGGTGGAATAAGTGATAAGCCAGCATTTACTACCGCATCTACACCACCGGTTGCACTGGCAACGGCAGAAAACGCACCTGCAAGTAAGTAGATTAAACACATGGTAATAATATTGTTGTGTCCGGCACCTTTAATAAAGGTCTCTACACATTCGTTTACTGTGCCTTTATTTAATATAAACGCAAGCATAATAGCGGGTAATATAGCCACTGGAGCAGGAAGTTGATAAAAAGCGTAATCAACCCCTTGCGATTGTAAATATAAACCAGAGCCCAAAAATAGTGCTACAAAGGTTAAAAGGGGTAGTAAAGAAAGTATTGCTTTGTTTTTGTTAAATGATGGCTGCATCATAATCCTCGAAACCAGTTAATTTACAACAGCCAAAAATTCCTCTTTTAGCTGAATTTAGCAAATCTACCTACTATGTTAATCATTAACAAAATTAGGAGAGTGCAGCGCCCGCAAGCCAAAGACCAAATCGACGCGAAAGAGAAGTTTAAATGTATAGATGGCTAAAGTAAACTGGTATTGTTATTATTATTAAATTAAAAGGTCACCTGACTATTGCATGACTTTTAGATAATATCTACAAAGTAACGCTATTTTCAGCGATTAATATTTGTCCAACTGCATAAAAATACCTAAGCGCGTATTTGTAATGCACCGGATATATACTTAGATTAGTAAAAAACGGATCCAAATTTAAATTAGGTAAAAACAATGACTACAAATCGAATAGGCGTTTTTGGTGCTAATGGCAGAATGGGCTTAGCTTTATTAGAAGCCGCGACAATTAAAGAGCAAACACAACTTACAGGTGCATACGTTCGTAGCAGTTCATCGTTATTAGGTATTAATGTAAATCAAGTAAATAGCGCCGCCGATAACAGTGTTAGCTTTAGCGAAGAAACCACAATAGATAATGTAGATGTTTTAATCGACTTTACGCTTCCCGCTGGTATGAAAAACCATTTAAAAACCGCTGTAGCACAAAAAATTCCTATGGTTATTGGTACAACGGGCTTAACAAGCGACGATATGGCACTTTTACACGATGCCGCTAAGCATATTCCTATTGTATTTGCGCGAAACTACAGTGTAGGAGTCAATGTACTACTGAACCTTGTGCAAACCGCAGCGACCAAATTTGGTGACGATTTAGATATTGAAATATTTGAAGCGCATCATCGTCATAAAATCGATGCGCCATCGGGCACAGCATTAGCCATTGGCGAATCAATTGCACAGGCTAAAGGCTGGGACCACGACGAGGTTGCCGTATACGACCGCAGCCAAGTGGAGACAGCTAAATCGCAAAATGAAATTGGTTATTCGGTACTAAGAGGGGGCGATATAGTAGGTGAACACACCGCATACTTCGCTACAATGGGCGAAAGGCTCGAATTAACCCATAAAGCAAGTTCAAGAATGACATTCGCTCTAGGTGCTGTAAGGGCTGCAAGCTGGTTGAAAAACAAACCTGTAGGACTTTATGATATGCAAGATGTACTAGATCTGAAGTAGTTTAGTTACTTTTTTAACTGTTTGGGTCTAATTTTGCCTACAGTGACTTGTTTGTAACAATTTACTAAATAATATTAGACCTAAAAGCTAACTTAATGTAATATGCAGCCAATTTGCCAAAAATTACTAAATGCGTGTTTCCAATTATACCCAAGTGGCTAGTAAATCCGGGGTTTCAGTGGGAATAAAAATAGTTTTAGGCAAGAAAAAATGATTGAAGGTTGAATGCTTTACATCTGCATCATTTAAGACTGCGTAAAACAATTTAAGCTCACAGAAATCTGGTTTTGACGATCCCTCTGGGTATTGGCGGGGTGTTAAGCAATTGCTTACTCCCGTTTTTTACTGTTAGGAGGTTTAACTTGACTAAATCCGCTCTGTTAGTCCTAGAAGACGGCACAGTGTTTCGCGGTACTGCAATCGGCGCTGACGGCATGTCAGTCGGTGAAGTAGTATTCAATACGTCTATGACTGGTTATCAAGAAATTTTGACTGATCCATCATACGCGGAACAAATCGTAACTTTGACGTACCCACATATCGGTAATACGGGTACCAACAGCGAAGACGAAGAAGCGAATCAAATTTGGGCTAAAGGCCTAGTGATCCGTGATTTGCCACTGCTAGCAAGTAATTTTCGTAACGAGCAATCGTTAGATGATTACTTAAAAGAACGTAATATTTTAGGTATTGCGGACATCGACACCAGAAAGTTAACTCGAATTTTGCGTGATAAAGGCGCACAAAACGGGTGTATTATTGCTGGCGACGAGCTAGACGAAAATAAAGCGCTACAAGCCGCGCAAGCCTTCCCAGGCTTAAAAGGTATGGATTTAGCAAAAGTTGTCTCAACCAAGGAAAATTTTGAGTGGCGCGAATCAAGCTGGACATTAGGCGAAGGATTTAAAACCCTTGATGCTGCTGATGAAAAGTTTCATGTTGTTGCCTACGACTTCGGTGTAAAGCGTAATATTTTACGTATGCTTGTAGACCGTGGTTGTAAACTTACAGTAGTACCAGCGCAAACCTCTGCCGCTGACGTACTGGCTTTAAACCCTGATGGTATCTTCCTATCTAATGGCCCTGGCGATCCTGAGCCATGTACTTACGCTATTGATGCAATTAAAACCTTTTTAGAAACCGACACACCAATTTTTGGTATCTGTTTAGGTCATCAGTTATTAGCCCTTGCCTCAGGTGCTAAAACAGAAAAAATGAAATTTGGCCACCACGGCGCTAACCACCCAGTTAAAGACCTAGACCGCGATGTAGTTATGATCACAGCTCAAAACCATGGTTTTGCAGCTCAAGAGTCAAGCCTGCCAAGTACGCTTCGTGCCACGCACAAATCGTTATTTGATGGAACGCTTCAAGGTATTCATCGTACAGATAAACCTGCGTTTAGCTTCCAGGGTCACCCTGAAGCAAGCCCTGGTCCGCACGATGCAGCCCCATTATTTGACCACTTCATCGATTTGATGCAAGCGCGTAAACACTAATTTAACTGGAGTAATAATGCCAAAACGTACCGACATAAAAAGCATTCTTATCTTAGGCGCAGGCCCAATTGTAATTGGTCAAGCTTGTGAATTTGACTACTCTGGTGCTCAAGCGTGTAAAGCACTTAGAGAAGAAGGCTACAGAGTTATATTAGTTAACTCAAACCCTGCAACTATCATGACCGACCCTGATATGGCCGATGCAACATACATCGAACCAATTCACTGGGAAGTGGTAGAAAAAATTATTGAAAAAGAAAAGCCAGATGCAGTACTGCCTACAATGGGTGGTCAAACGGCATTAAACTGTGCGCTTGAACTAGACAAGCACGGTGTATTGGCTAAACATGGCGTTGAACTAATTGGTGCAACAGCTGATGCAATCGACAAAGCAGAAAACCGTGAACGCTTTGACGTAGCAATGAAAAATATTGGTCTTGAATGTCCTCGTGCTGAGATTGCTCACTCTATGGATGAAGCCAAAGACATCATAACGCGGATTGGTTTACCATGTATTATCAGGCCTTCTTTTACTATGGGCGGCACCGGCGGCGGTGTAGCGTATAACTTAGAAGAGTTTGAAGAAATTTGTGAACGTGGCTTAGATTTATCGCCAACGAACGAATTACTAATTGATGAATCACTGATTGGTTGGAAAGAGTACGAAACAGAAGTTGTACGTGATAAAAACGACAACTGTATTATTGTTTGTACCATTGAAAACTTTGACCCTATGGGTGTTCACACTGGCGATTCAATCACCGTTGCACCAGCGCAAACGCTAACCGACAAAGAATACCAAATTATGCGTAACGCCTCTATGGCAGTATTACGTGAAATTGGTGTAGAAACTGGCGGTTCTAACGTGCAGTTTGGTATTAATCCTGAAGATGGCCGTATGGTTATCATTGAGATGAACCCACGTGTATCACGTTCATCTGCATTAGCATCAAAAGCAACGGGTTTCCCAATTGCTAAAATTGCAGCAAAACTAGCAGTAGGTTACACGCTTGATGAACTTCAAAACGACATTACTGGTGGCAAAACTCCCGCGTCTTTTGAACCTTCAATCGATTACGTTGTTACAAAAATTCCTCGCTTTAACTTTGAAAAATTTGCCGGTGCAAACGACCGTTTAACTACGCAAATGAAATCAGTTGGCGAAGTAATGGCAATTGGTCGTAACCAACAAGAATCATTACACAAAGCATTACGTGGTCTTGAAGTGGGTGCAACGGGATTTAACCCGATAGTTGCGCTTGATGACCCTAAAGCAAAAGAAAAAATAATTCGTGAACTACGCGAGCCAGGCGCTGAGCGTATTTGGTACATTGCTGATGCAATGCGCCATGGCATGAGCGTTGATGATGTTTACGAGCTGACTAAAGTTAACCGCTGGTTCTTAGTACAAATAGAAGACATTTTAAAAGACGAAGCAAAAATAGCGAAAGTAGGCATGGCGGGTTTAAATGCTGACTTCCTACGTAAACTTAAGCGCAAAGGCTTTGCAGATCCGCGTATAGCAGAAATTGCAGGTGTATCTGAGGCTGAAATTCGTAAAAAACGTCATTTATTAAACATCGTGCCAGTATACAAACGTGTTGATACGTGCGCTGCAGAATTTAGCTCAGACACTGCTTACATGTACTCAACTTACGATGAAGAGTGTGAAGCTAACCCAACAGATCGTGATAAAATCATGGTTATTGGTGGTGGTCCAAACCGTATCGGTCAAGGTATTGAGTTTGATTACTGTTGTGTACATGCCTCGCTTGCGCTTCGCGAAGACGGTTACGAAACTATTATGGTTAACTGTAACCCTGAAACGGTATCTACCGATTACGATACATCTGACAGGTTATACTTTGAACCAATTACGCTTGAAGACGTACTCGAAATCGTACGTGTTGAAAAGCCAAAAGGCGTTATCGTACAGTACGGTGGTCAAACACCACTTAAGCTAGCGCGTGAGCTTGAAGCCAATGGCGTACCAGTGATTGGTACTTCACCTGATGCGATTGACCGTGCAGAAGACCGCGAACGTTTCCAACAACTTGTTGAGCGTTTAAACTTACTTCAGCCAGAAAATGCAACAGTAACTTCAACCGAAGAAGCCTTACTTAAATCAGTTGAAATTGGCTTTCCATTAGTTGTACGCCCGTCGTACGTACTAGGTGGTCGTGCAATGGAAATTGTATACGACGAAGATGATTTACGTCGCTACATGACCGAAGCTGTACAAGCATCAAACGAAGCACCTGTATTACTGGACCGTTTCTTAGATAACGCGATTGAAGTTGACGTTGACGCAATTTGTGACGGCGAGCAAGTAATTATCGGCGGTATTATGGAGCACATTGAGCAAGCGGGTGTTCACTCGGGTGACTCAGCCTGTTCATTACCAGCACATTCTTTATCACAAGAAGTGCAAGATGTAATGCGCAAGCAAGTAACCGACATGGCGCTTGAACTTGGTGTTGTTGGCTTGATGAATACACAGTTTGCAGTTAAAGAAGACAAAGTGTACTTAATCGAAGTTAACCCGCGTGCTGCACGTACTGTACCGTTTGTATCAAAAGCAACCGGTGTGGCGCTTGCAAAAGTAGCTGCACGTTGTATGGCTGGGCAGTCTTTAGCGAGCCAAGGTATTACTAAAGAAGTGATCCCTCCTTACTACAGCGTTAAAGAAGTTGTTTTACCATTTGCTAAGTTTCAGGGTGTGGATCCAATCCGTGGTCCTGAGATGCGTTCAACAGGTGAAGTGATGGGTGTTGGTGATACTTTCGCCGAAGCATTCGCAAAAGCACAATTAGGTGCAAGCAACACTTTACCACGCGGTGGTCGCGCGCTATTATCTGTTCGTAATAGCGATAAGCCACGTATTGTTGAATTAGCCAAAATCATGACCGACTTAGGTTTTGAACTTGACGCAACTGGTGGCACGGCACAAGCTCTTGAAGAAGCTGGCATTGAAGTACGACGTGTAAACAAAGTATATGAAGGCCGCCCGCATATTCTTGATTATATCAAGAATAAAGAGTACAGCTATATCGTTAATACCACCGAAGGTCGCCAAGCGATCGAAGATTCGAAGGTGTTACGTCGTGGTGCATTGCAAAATAAAACCAACTATACGACAACCTTGAACGCGGCATTCGCTAACTGTACTGCTAATAAAGCAGATGACCGCAGCAAAGTGACGTCAGTTCAAGAGCTACATCTGCGATTGAACTAAGGAAATGTGCCAAGGCCAACTAGGGCCTTGGTGTTAAGTGAGAAAAGTATGCAATCAATTCCGATGACAGTTCGTGGCGCAGATTTACTGCGTAAAGAGCTTAACGAATTAAAAACAGTTACCCGTCCTAAAATCGTAAGTGATATTGCGGTTGCACGTGAACATGGTGACTTAAAAGAAAACGCTGAATACCACGCTGCGCGTGAGCAACAGGGTTTTTGTGAAGGGCGTATTCAAGAAATTGAAGCTAAACTTTCAAATGTTCAAATTATCGACGTAACTAAAATGCCAAATACCGGTAGAGTTATTTTTGGCACTACGGTAACTATTGTAAATATAGAAACCGATGCTGAAGTAAAATACCGTATTGTGGGCGATGACGAAGCAAATATTAAAAACAACTTAATATCTGTTAACTCACCGATTGCACGTGGCTTAATTGGTAAACAAATGGACGACGCAGTGTCTATTCAAACGCCAAAAGGTATTGTTGAGTTCGAAATCATTGAAGTTGAGTATCTTTAACGCATAACTCACTTTAACGTTTTTAAATAAAAACCGATGTAATTACATCGGTTTTTTTATGTCTGTAATTTAACCTTTAATGGTAGGCGCGTTTGTACAGTATTCATATTCTATAAATATGGTCTATGTTGGTATAGTAGGTACTTATATCAATTTATTAAAAGCATGAGCATTTAGCGCATCAAATAACTCGCTGATTTAATGTAATTGGTATTAACGTATTCTCTAAAAAGGAAAATATATGCCTAATATACTTTACCCAGCGCCTTTAAAAGTAGGATCAAAAATAGCAATTTGTTCACTTTCATCAGGCCTTAAAGAAAAGTACCATGCACGGTTAGACATTGTTATTAATGGATTAAAACATCGAGGGTATGATGTTGTTGAAGGAGAGTTTTTACGTCAAAGCAAACCGCATGGACAGCTTAACGCTAAAGCGCACGCTCAGCAGTTAATGGGTTTTTTATTAGATGATGAGATAGATGCAATTATGCCTCCATTTGGTGGCGAGCTTGCAATGGAAATACTGCCCCTACTTGATTTTAATGCAATTAAAGAAGCAAAGCCTAAATGGTTAGTTGGGTTCTCTGATGTAAGCACCATTGCATGCGCACTCACGGCAAAATGCCAATGGGCAACACTACACAGCGCTAATTTTATGCAGTTACATCCTGACGAAAAAAGTCCTTATTGCCTGCAAATATTTGAAACACTAAGTTATGAAGCAGGTAGCAAATTTGAGCAAGCCCCGTCATCGCATTATCAAAAAAATAGACCTGATTACGTACAAAACCCAAATGCATTGTTTGAACACTCAGAAGTTACTCAGTGGCAGTGTTTAAATTACTTTGATGCACGCACTATTGAAATGTCGGGTCGCTTATTTGGTGGCTGTTTAGATACAGTTGGCTTATTACTCGACTCTCCATTTTTGGCACTACATGAATTTAAAAAACACAGTGCACCCGAAGGGCTTATTTTATACCTAGAAAACTCAGAGCTGACGCCAACAACCGTTGCACGGTTTTTACTTTCATTAAAATTGGCAGGTATATTTGACGATATAAACGGTATTATTATTGGTCGCAGCGTGATCACTCAAGGTCAAGATGCTTCTTTTGATTACCGCCACGCGCTTGATGTTGCACTAGGTGGGTGTTTATTTCCTGTGATTATTGATGCCGATATTGGTCATGCTCCACCTAACTTAAATTTAGTAAACGGCGCTACTTGTACAATCACCGCTGACATAAATGAAGGTAAAGTAGTCAAAGCCTCATTAAATACCGAGCTTTGTTAGAAGTTTATTCACTTACCTTTGATAAGTAATTAAGTTAAAGGGTATAATAAGCCCGCTTTTATAGCGCTTTAGTTATAAAAGTACATTCTCAGGGCGGGGCGAAATTCCCCACCGGCGGTATGTCTAATGTTATTTATAACTTAGACGAGCCCGCGAGCGCTTTATTTAACTTATTTTTTAACTAGGTTCAGTAAAGGTCAAGCAGATCTGGTGAGATGCCAGAGCCGACGGTTACAGTCCGGATGAAAGAGAATATGGCTTATTATACTAATATCAATTTTATTAAAGATACGATCATTGTATCGCGTTAAGTGAGCTATTTTTCTAGCGTTATAATAGGTCACTAATTTAATGCAGTTGGTATAACAGTGTGCGCTGCTTTTTGCTGCGTGCATTTTGTTATTTTATTTAAGCTATTTTGGTAGTGATCGTTTTAAATTTAAAGCGATATATTACTGATCCTTTCACAGTCCTGAATCTATTATTTTTTTATTTGGAATATAATGATGATTCAGTCTCTACTTACTCAATTCGGCGAAAGCCATATCCGCGTACAAAGCGCAATTGCTGCACTACAGCAAGGGCAAGGCGTACTTGTTGTTGATGATGAAAACCGTGAAAATGAAGGCGACTTTGTATTTTCAGCTGAGCATTTAACGACTTCTCAAATGGCCGAAATGATCCGCGAAGGCAGCGGTATTGTTTGCTTATGCATGGGGGAGGAGCGCATTAAACAGCTCGACTTACCGCAAATGGTAACCCATAACACAAGTCAAAATAACACCGCTTATACAGTCACTATTGAAGCTAAGCATGGCGTTACAACAGGCGTGTCTGCTGCTGATAGAGTAACTACTATAAAAGCAGCGACTGCCGATAACGCCAAACCAAGTGATTTATCGCGCCCTGGGCATGTATTTGGTTTAAAAGCACAAACGGGCGGAGTATTAGTTCGTCGTGGTCATACCGAAGCATCCGTTGATTTAATGCAGCTTGCCGGCTTAAAACCATTTGGCGTAATTTGCGAACTAACAAATCCAGATGGTTCAATGGCGCGCTTACCTGAGGTGAGTGATTATGCTAATAGACATAATATGACCGTGGTTTCTATTGAAGATTTAGTGCAATACATTCAGGCTGCACAGCTTCAAGTAAGTTAAACTGCTTTAAAGCAAAAAACCACTTATTTAAATAAGTGGTTTTTTAATATTGTTATCATTTAAGTTTATAACGTATTACTTATAAAACCTGAATAACTTGCTCTTTTGCCAAGCGAGATTTAGGTAATTTAGCATTATAGTCTTCTGCGCTATCGTGATAGCCAAGTACTAATGCTACGTCGCACACGTAACCATCAAGTTCTTTTTCAAAAACTTCGCCAATCAGCTCGGCATCTACGCCTTCCATTGGAGTAGAGTCAACACCTAAGCGTGCAGCTGCATGCATAGTGTTACCCAGTGCAATGTAAGTTTGTGCTTTAGTCCACTCTTCATTAACGCCTTGCTCATCAGTATTCATATCAACAAACGCGTAAGCACCAAAAGCTTGTTCGCGATTTTCTGCTTTAGTACGACCATTTTTAATATCTGCATCAATGATTTGTGCGTAATCATCGCGGGTATATTTAGGGTTGTGAGCAAATAATATTATATGCGAAGCTGTTTTAATGTGTGGCTGGTTAAACGCAAATTTATTAGCAAATGTACTATGCATACGCTCTTTAGCCTCATCTGATTCAATTACGATGAATTTCCAAGGCTGCGAGTTAATAGATGAAGGAGACAGGCGCATAGCTTCGTAAATAACGGCTAAATCGTCTTGAGATACACGTTTCGTTGCATCATAACGTTTTGCTGTGTAGCGCTTTTCTAAGTCATTAATAATAGGGTGAGTCATTAGTTTTTCCATTGAGTAGGTGTTTTACCAGTATTTACTATGTTGAGTCAGTTTTAGTAAAAACAAACCCTTTTAAAAATTTATTACAAAAATAATATCGTGCTTTTAAATCACTCTACTTACTTTATACAATCGATATATCTACGTAACGTAAGGCTTATCAATATAGCTATGTGCGGATAGTAGAGGATTATTACAATATGATAAACAGGTATATGGTTGAATCATTATCAAATATTATTAGGTAATAGTTTCTTTAATAAATATAAATACAGCAAAAGCCACCCCGAAATATTGGCTGGAGACGCCAATTGCATTGGCGCCTTTAATCAATTCAGGTATAAATAAGGCGTGTAATATTTATAGAATTAAAAACCTTCCAACACTATTTTGCCAATAGAGCGACCTTCTTCAAGTTCTGTGTGTGCAATACGCAGGTTAGCCGCATTTATAGTGCCTAAGTTTTTACCAATTGTGGTTTGAATGTAGCCTTGGTCAATCAAATCGGCAACATGATTTAATAACTTACTTTGCTCAATTAAATCTTTGGCATTAAACATTGAACGGGCAAACATAAATTCCCAATGTAGAGATAAACTCTTCATTTTTAATTTGCTAACATCTAATGACTCAGGATCGTCAATCATTGCAATTTTACCAAATGGTGCAAGTACCTCTGTATACGCTTCAAAGTAAGTATCAGTACTATGCAGGCTTGCTACATGTGTTACCGAGCCAATGTTTAACGCGTCAATTTGAGCAGGTAATGGTTTTGTATGGTCAACGACATAATCTGCGCCTAGTTTTTTAACCCATGCTTGAGAGCTTTCGCGCGATGCAGTGGCAATCACCGTTGCGCCAGTAATCGCTTTAGCAAGTTGAATAAAAATAGAGCCAACGCCGCCTGCGGCACCTGTTACTAAAATAACCTCTTCTGATTTTGTTGTTGCATCAGCAGCTTGTTTTACAATGTTTAAATGCTCAAATAATAACTCGTATGCTGTGATTGCAGTAAGGGGTAATGCAGCCGCTTCGGCGTCGGTTAAGCTTTGCGGTTTAAACCCTACAATGCGCTCATCCACTAATTGAAATTCTGCATTACTACCTGGGCGAGTAATATCACCTGCGTAATAAACCGCATCACCGAGTTTAAATGCCGTTACAGCATCGCCGATTGCAACAACTTCACCAACGGCATCCCAACCAATAACTTTTACTTCACCATCAGTAGGGGGCATAGATGCACGCACTTTGTAATCTGCTGGGTTAACTGCAATTGCTTTAACTTTAATTAATAAATCGCGACCTGTTGCAACTGGCTGTGGTAATTCAACATCAATTAACGATTCAGGATTAGTAACAGGAAGAGATTTTTTATAACCAATGGCTTTCATAATAAATGTCCTAATTTGTTTACATATAAGGTGCAAGCCATATTTTGGCTAGCTGATGGATATATAGTAGACCTTGCTTTAATGTAGATAAACCGCATAATCGTTGAATCATTATCAAATATAAATAGATAATATGAACATAGAAGATTTAAAACTTATTTTAAAAGTCGCTGAGTTTAGAAGTATTACGCTCGCAGCTGCTAAGTTAGATATGCGTACAGCCACAGCAAGCGCCGCTATTAAACGCGTGGAGTCAGCGCTTGGTAGCGAGCTGTTTGTTCGTACCACACGTCATTTGAGGTTGTCGGCTGCTGGGGAGCGCTACATACCACAATGTGAACAGGCTTTGGCAGTGCTTGAGCTCGCAAAACAAAACCTTAAAGGTGAACACGACGAAATAGAAGGGGAGCTGCGTGTTGCACTTTCATCTGACTTAGGGCGTAACTTAGTGATCCCATGGATTGATGAACTCATGGACACTTATCCAAAACTAAGTTTAAGAACCCATATAAGTGATAGCAATATCGACTTTTACCGTGACTCAGTTGATATAGCACTTCGTTATGGCTCGCCTAATGATGCAAGCGTTTATGGTTTTAAAATTTGTAACGTACCACGCTTATTATGTGCAACTCACGAATACCTCTTACAAAACGGGACTCCCGTGCATCCTGATGATTTAGCGTCGCATCAAGGTTTGTTTTATCAGTTGCAGGATATTATAAATAATACGTGGGAATTCAGTGATGGTGAATCAAAGTATAAAGTTAAAATGGATGGCAGGCGCGCCTCAAACGATGGCGATTTAGTCAGGCGCTGGTGCGTTGCGGGTAAGGGCTTAGCTGTAAAATCGGCACTTGATATAGCCGACGATTTACTCAATGACAGGGTAGTTACTGTTATGCCAAATTATCAACATGTTAATGGTGAACTTTGGCTTATTTGCCCAAGTAGGCAGTCAATAACCCCAGCGGTGCGTTTACTACGTGATGCATGCAGAGCAAAATCCCAAGCTATTTTGCAGCAGTTGGTAAATAAAGGAATTATTGATAAAAGCGTACTGAGCTAATTAAGGAAGAGTTATGCAAGTTGACGATATACGAGTCTTTATTCCCTGTAAAAATTATGAGCAATCTCAGCGCTTTTATAAAGCGCTTGGATTTAAGATTGAAGATGCCTCAAATGATTTATGTGTGTGTACCTTTGGCGAATGTACGTTCTTTTTACAGCGTTATTATAATAAAACGTTTGCTGAAAACTTAATGCTGCAACTTTGTGTGTTAAATATAGATGAAGCATACGAACTCATTAGCAACCTAAACGGTTTTGATATCCGCTTTGAGGGTATAAAACAAGAACCTTGGGGTAACGTTATTTACTTATGGGGACCATCGGGTGAGCTTTGGCACGTAACTGAATTAAATTAAAAATAAAAAGGAATAAATGTGAAATTTAATAAATATATAATTATTTTTATGGCGACCTTACTTGCTTCTTGTAGTTCGTTTGTGAGTAACAATACAGGTAAAAATACGCAATCTAGTAGCTTAATGGACTTCTTATATCCTGATCAACAAAGCCGCTCTACCTATAAACCTGAGATACCTGTTTTAAAACTCCCTGTTACCGTCGGAATTGCATTTGTACCGTCTAAAAACTGGCAGCCAGACGGGTTAGAGACCCAAAACCAAGTCGAGTTACTCGAAAAAGTAAAAAAGTCATTTCTACAATATGATTACATTGACCGCATTGAAGTTATACCAAGTACCTATTTAAAAGGAGGTGAAGGTTTTGCAACACTCGAGCAAGTTGGGAGGCTTTACGATGTAGATGTAATGGCACTGGTTTCATATGATCAAGTTACGCAATCTTATGAAAATAATGCAGCCTTACTTTATTGGACAATAGTGGGTATGTACGTTATTCCAGGTAATGAAAATACAATTCAAACCTTTGTGGATACAGCTGTTTTTGATATTAAAAGTAGAAAAATGCTATTTAGAGCACCTGGTATAAGTAAGCTTGAAAAAAGAACAACAGCAATAGGTATTGATGAAACGTTATCTGAAAAGTCGGCTGAAGGTTTTAATCTAGCGGTTAGTGATATGAGTACTAATTTAGATGCAGAACTAGCAAGGTTTAAAACACGTGTTAAAGAAGAAAAAATTGCAAAAGTCGAAAATAAAGATGGCTCTAGCAGCGGTGGCTCTTTGAGTATTTATTTAATCGTTTTGTTGTCGTTATTAGTTATGCGTAGCAAAAAAGTTTAAAGTTGATAAAAAACCAAGTATTTTTAATAATGCCATCGGCTTAGAGCTGGTGGCATTATTTTTTATTCGCTAACTTAGCTTAACTTTTTATCAAAAAACTCAACGGTACGTTGCCATGCAAGCTCGGCATTGTCTTTATCATAACGACCTGTAGAGTCGTTATGAAAACCATGATTTGCCCCTTTATACATATGCATAGTGTATTCAACGCTATTGGCTTTTAAGTCTTGTTCGTACTGTGGCCACGACGCGTTTACACGTTTATCTAGCTCGCCCAATTGAATCATTAAAGGTGCTTTAATATTTTTACGTAAACTTTCGCTGGCTGGAGTACCGTAAAAAGGCACTCCGGCGCTGATTAAGTTGCTATCTACTGCCGCTAAATAATTAACAATGTAGCCGCCAAAACAAAAACCGACAGCGCCTAACTTACCGTTACTGTTAGCATGCGATTTTAAAAAGTGTGCTGCGGCTACAAAATCGTTTTGAATTTTAGCGCGATCCATGGTTTTTTGCATAGCGCGTCCTTCATCATCGTTACCAGGGTAGCCACCCAGTGGAAAGAGCGCATCGGGTGCAAATGCAATAAAACCGACCTTCGCTAAGCGCCTTGCTACATCCTTTACGTAAGGGTTTAATCCACGGTTTTCGTGTACCACAAGTACAACAGGGAGCTTACCTTCTATGTTTTTAGGGGTTGCTAAGTAACCTTTGCCTTTACCGTGCCCGTCTGGCGAATCGAATTCTTCGTATGTTGCTTTAATATCATCGTCATTAAACGACACTTGTTCAGCAAGTGCATAGTTAGGTAATAATGCTGATGTAAGTACAGCCATCGAAAAGCCAAGAGCAGCAAGGCCACCGAGTTTTTTCATAAAAGTACGTCGGTCCATTAAACCGTGGGCGTATTCGTCATACCAATCAAAGGCTTCTTGAGGAATGTGATCAGAGGGAGATGTATTCATGGCTGTTCCTTAACTTTATTATGTCTATTTATTATTTAAATACCATAACGTATTAGGGATAAAAAACGAACAATATTTCTCTCAATTATTAGGGGGGTTAATAAATCCTGCTTGTTAAACAATGGGTAGTAGAGGCAGTATTAGCAAATAGGTGAATATCATTTTTAAGCTAAAAATAAAAAGCTCGGCATAATATGCCGAGCTTTTTTGGTTGGGATGTTACTTAATTTAGCTGTGAGTAGGCGCTGGTTGGGCATCTACTAGTGGTGGCTTGCCACGCATTTTACGTACTAATCGTTTAGCATCTTCTAGTGCAACATACTGGCACGGTATAAGTATCAGTGTAATTACTGTGGCAAATAACACACCAAAAGCAAGTGATACAGCCATTGGGATAACAATTTTAGCTTGTAAACTCGTTTCAAAAATAATTGGCATTACACCAATAAAGGTAGTGATTGAGGTAAGTAATATCGCTCTAAAGCGACGAGCACCGGCTTGCATTACAGCATCCTTAATCGCAACACCTTCAGCGCGTGCTTTATTTACAAAATCAACCATAACGAGGGAATCATTTACGACCACACCCGCTACAGCAATAATGCCAAACATCGATAAGCTACTCATGGTCATGCCTAAAATCATATGCCCAAACATCGCGCCAACTACACCAAACGGAATAACCGACATTATAATAAGTGGCTGCGAGTAAGAGCGAAGCGGAATCGCTAACAAGGCAAATATAATCATCATTGATATACCAAAGTCACGAAGCTGCTCTGAAGCACTATCCATCTCTTCTTGAATGCGCCCAGCTACATCACTTGTAACGCCAGGGTAGCTTTTAAGTAATGTTGGTAAGTATTCATCACGAATTTCTTCTGCAATCGCAAATGGTTCGGCTTGGTCGGTATTTACCGCAGCCCATACGTTTACAGTACGTTTAGAGTTTTCGCGGCGAATACGGTTTACACCGTCAACCAACTTAACTTCGGCTATTTCACTTAGCGGTACTTCAGCGCCTGTAGGCGTAATAATACGCACACTTGCTATGTCACTTATTGAGTTACGTTCGTCTTCTGGATAGCGAATCATGACTTTAATTTCTTCGCCTTCACGCAATATTCGCTGCGCTTCTAAGCCGTAGTAACTAAAGCTAACTTGCGATGCGACATCAGCAAGCGTTAAACCCATGCTGTAAGCGAGTGGTTTTAAATCAAGTTGCACTTCGTCGGTAGCGCTTTGCATTGAATCGTTTACGTCGCCAACGCCTTCCATTGTTTGTAATTTGGCTTTTAATTTACCAGCCACTTCTTTTAGCTCGTCAGCATTTTTGCCTTCAAGTTTAAAGCTAACGTCGCCATCATCTCGACCGCCATTCATTATACTGTCTTGAATGGTCATGGTTTTAATGCCGGGTAAAGCGGGCATTTGCTCGCGCCATAACGCACTTAGGGCAAAGGTGTCGATAGGGCGTAAATCAGGCTCTACCAAAATGGCCATAATATTTGCTTGCGTTCGTCCGCGCAGGCTTACCGATAAATCGCGGATCATCGGTTTACCGTATTGCTCTTGTAGTTGCTGATCGACCTTTAACAACACGCTTTCTATTTTACGTGCGGTTTCAAGCGTTGCTTGCTCAGATGAAGCAAGGTTCATCTCTATATCAATACGCGGAAAGTCGTGCGGTATTTTAGGGTTTGGTACAAACTTAACTAAACCACCTGCAAACATACCTGCGCTTACAATAAGCAAACACATAAAGCCAACAATTACGGTATAGCGGTAGTGAATACAGCGGCTAACAAAAGGAAGGTAGTAGTTGTTCACAAAGCCTTTTAAACCACTATCAATTACCATACGTAAGCGATGTAATAGGTTTTTAGGATTTGGTTTACGCGGATTCATTGCTGCAATATGCGCAGGTAAAATAAGTTTTGATTCAATGAGTGAAAAAATCAAACATAAAATAATCACGCCACCAATTGCCTTAGAAAAAGCAGCACCAGGGCCGGTTGCGAGTGTTTGTGGTAAAAATGCCGCAATAGTTGTTAGTACACCAAAGGTTGCTGGCATCGCAACACGTTTAACACCGCGCACTACGTTATCAAGTGTATGGCCGTATTTTTCTATTTCGGCACTGGCTGACTCGCCCACAACAATGGCGTCATCAACAACAATTCCGAGCACAAGTATAAAGGCAAAAAGAGAGGCTAAATTAATTGTTACGTCTAAAAAGCCAATGGGCATAAACAAAAAGGCACCCAGAAAAGACACCGGTAAACCCATCATTACCCAAAATGCCAAGCGTAGCGGTAAAAATAGTGCCAGCACTATCATTACTAACAAGCCACCCCAAATCATGTTATCGACCATCATATCGAGTCGACCTTCAAGGTAGTAAGTTAAATCAACAATAGGAGATAGCTTAACACCTGCAGGTAAAAGTGGCTCTTTAGCCGCCATGTAGCTTTTAAGGACTTTTGCTACATCGGTAATATCTTGATCTTTTGATGCGTTAACTTCAAACGAGAGTGAGTTTTTACCATTATATTTAGAATATTGTAGGCCTTCTTCAAAGCCATCATTAATGGTTGCTACATCGCCTAAATAAATTTGTGCGCCATCAGCAAGGGTAATAAGGGGGAGTTTTTCAAACTCAAAGCCACGGTAGGCTTGTTTTTCAACACGCATCGAAATATAACCGTTTTCAGAGCGTATTTGCCCCGCCGACATATTGGCCGAAAAGTTTTGCACAGCGCCTGCAATATCTCTAAATGTTAAGCCGTACTCGCGCAGTTTATCAGGGCTGACTTCTATACCAATTTCGTATTCTAAGCCGCCGTTAAAATTAACAAGATTCACGTGAGGCAGTGCTTGTAACTCGTCTTTTATATCGTTGCCAAGCTCTTTTAACTGGTAGTTACTCATGTCGCCATAAAGCGCGAGTATCATTACTTCTTGCTCAAACTTATCGCGGCGAACAACAGGGCGCTCCATTCCCGCAGGAAAGGTGTTTATTGAATCAACTTGTACTTTAATTTCATCAAGTACTTCTTGTGGATTGTATTGTTCTTCTATTTCAATCCACGCTTGTGAAAAACCACGGTTAGAGTAAGTAATTAGGCGTTTAATGCCTTCAATACCTTCGAGGTTTTCCTCAACTTTTATGGTTATTCCTTCTTCAACTTCTTGCGGGGCTGCACCTGGGTAAACCGCTTGTACGCTTATCCAGTTACTTTCAAACTGTGGGAACATTTGTTTGCGAATGGTCATCGCCATTAAAATACCGCCCACTAATATAAATATCATTAGTAGGTTGGCAGCAACGGGATTTCGGGCAAACCATGCTATTAACCCTGTTTCACGAGTGTTCATGATTATTCCTCTTTCAGCGCAAGTTGAGTTACATCAGTTTTATCAGGCGCAATATCTTCAACTTTTACTGCCATACCTTCAGTTGGATACTCAAGCGCTGAGGTAACAATTTGCTCGCCATTTTTTAGCCCTTGGCTGGCTATAATCATGCCGTTTTGTTCGCGTATAATATTGAGAGTTTTAAACGATAATGTTAAATCGTCATTTAAAATTACAATTTTATTATCTTTAACTAAATGGTGCGCAACAATAATTGCGTTATCAAGCGGGCGACCTTCAATGGTAGCGTTAATGTATGAACCAAAACGAAGTGGGCGTGTTTTATCGCCATAAGGTGTTGCAAGTTGTGCAACCAAGTAGCTCATACGGCTTGTTTGATCAACCACACCTTCGGTGCGAATTACTTTGGCTTGCCACATTGTTTGCTTACCCGCGTATTCTGCGTTAAATGTAACATTTGAGCCTACGCCGCCATTTTTTAAATATTGTAGTTCTTGGTCGGCAACGGGTAAACGTACCTCTGCAACTGAGGTTGCACTCAATGCACCAAAACTATTACCTGGGTTTACTACTGAACCCAAGCTAATTGTGCGTTCATTAATAATGGCATCGTATGGGGCTTTAATATAAGTACGTTCAAGATTACGGCTAGCACGTTTAACACTTGCTTGAGCAGAGCGGTAACGCGCTAATTTTTCGGCCAGTTGTGGTTTACGTAAATAAAGTTCTGAGGCAATAGCTTCGCTTGAGTCCGATTTAATACGCTCCCATTCAGCTTTTGCTACATGTGCTTGTGCGCGTTCTATTTCAAGTGCTGAGCTTGCTTGTGCTAAACCTGCTTGCGCTTCAATAAAGTCTGCCTCGTAATCATTTGCATCAATTCGTGCTAAAATATCGCCTTGCTTTACAAACGCGCCTTCAACAAATTGATCTGATACCGAAATAACTTGCCCACTAACTTGTGCTATCAGCTCGGTACGGTCCTTTGGTTTAACAATGCCGTACGATTTAACATCGAGCGTTATAGAATCTAAAAGTATGCTTTGTGTTGCAACTAAAGGGCGTAAATCTTGCTCTGGCTTTTCTTCGGGTGGTTTTTTCATTGCCATAAAGGCGAAAGCTAAAGCAATACCGCCTGCTAAAACAGCAATTGGGAGTATTATTTGTTTTGTAGTAGCCACAAGGCATTCCTTCATAATTGGTGGTGACAGAGCAATAATACGCAATAAAGTGTTTACAAGGCGTTTTAAGATGTAACAAAGCATTACATATGTACATTACAACTGAACATGCGGCTAATTACGTTCCTAAAAAGGAATTAAAGTAAGTGTGTTTTATTCAGAGGATATTATGAAAACCGAATCGATGAGTTGCAGGCTAGGCTGCGGCGCATGTTGTATCGCGCCAAGTATTAGTTCGCCTATTCCAGGTATGCCAAATGGTAAAAAGGCCGGAGAGCGCTGTATTCAGCTGGACGAACGTAATTTATGTAAGTTATTTGGTGATTCAAGCCGACCTAAAGTATGTAGTGATTTTAGCGCCACATTTGATGTGTGCGGGTCAACAAATGCACAAGCTTTAGCGCTTATTACAGAGCTTGAAGAGCTAACTTAATCCTCGTTTTTAATACACATCTATTTACAATATATTATTAATAAAAATCTTCATAAGGTTAATAAAAGCAGTCGTTAATTTATTTAATGGCGAAATATTAGACACATTTAACTTTGTTGCTAATATAGGAAATTGTAAGATACTTTTTATAAATCTAATTTATAGGTGATTTCGTTCAATCTTAATTTTTAAAAGGAAAGAAAAATGAAAAATTTACTTACAGCATTTACATTAGGTGTGACTTTTTTAGGTTGTTCAAACTTACCCATTAAAACCGATATTAAAGAAGACCACTTTAGACTCGAAAACTTTAAAAGAGAGCAGGGAGTAGATCTAGAATATGTCTACTTGATGTGCTTTAACAAAAAACCTACACAATGGGCTGAACCAAAGCAGTATATCAGTGGTGAGCATGATTTATGGGTAAAGGCGAGTGTTTCAAACCCTGATGTTTTAAATAGTCAAAAAGAAGCTTTTGTTAATTTTAACGTTAATTTAGATTCTGATAAAAGCTACATGCTAAATAGAAAAAGGGAAGGGGATAAAATATCAATCTGGATACAAGAAGTTGAAACCGGTACGGTTGTTTCGCAGGTTCTTACAGATGAGCTTAGTCGCCCTTTACAAATTGATAATGAGCTAAGAAAAAGACAATGTCGTTCTGGTTCAATATAAGCTGAGTAATCAAAGCTCTTAATATTTAGTATGTCGTTTATTCTTTGCTAAATATTTATTCAAAGACCTGCTTTAAATAAACAGGTCTTTGAATGTGATAGCTTAATTCTACCAACTATACGTTGCGCTTAACGTATATTGCTCACCTCGCCCTGGTGTACCAGGTATCTCTTCAAACGATTCACCCCATAAGTTATCTGCTGCTAAAGTAATAAATAAGTTTTTTAGCATTGGCGGCGTAATTTTTAACGTTAAATGAGTAAATAAAGCATCGTCGTCACTACCGCGCAGCGCATTTTCGTGCTGTTTGCGCCACTCGTTATCTATTCTAAACTGCAATATATCAGTAGGATTCCACACTGCGCCGAGTGTTAGGCGGTGATCAGGGAAGTTTAATGCGTAAAAACTAGCGTCAATATCTGCCGCACCGTAATTTTCTGATTTATGAAGGTAGGTGTAACTCGCTACAATTTCGGTTGTTTCAAAGTGTTTAGTTGCTAAGAACTCAATGCCCGTCGTATTTATATCTACAGGGTTTGCAAAGCGTGCAGAGCTTGAATCAAAATTAAACGTCCAATCGGTTAAGTTGTCATCTTTGCGATAAAAAATAGCCGAATTAAGTTGCCAAGTTTGCTCATAAACTAATAAACCCAGCTCTAGGCTTTTAGTCGTTTCGCGCTCAAGGGTGTAATTACTTCTAAATAAGCCACCCGAATCACTTCCGCCAATGGCGGTATAGCCTGCCACTTGGCTTGCCTCTGCGTACGATAAATAAAACGTGCGCTCAAAACCTTTGCTGTTTTGTGTATTAAGCGTTATATCACCAATAAGTGACAGTTCAGAGTCGTCTCTATTTGTATCGTCAAACGCAGCACCTAAACGAAATGTAAGTTGTTTATTATCCTCAAGCGCCATATTGTATTCAGGCAATACGCTTAATTTATAATACTTACGTGAGGTAAAGTTGTTTTCAAGCGTGGTAGATTCAATTGAGTCGTCAATAAACTGTGCTGAATAATTTACAGCAAATACATCGCTTTGAGCATGATGCCCCGATAGCGCTAACGACTTAACTTCACTTTTGTGAAACGCTTCAAAAGCGCTTGGATTTTCGCGAGAGTAAATATAATGATCGTCGTGTGTGCGGTAATAAGCCGACACTTCAAAGTTACTATCCTGCGCATAACTTTGCTTATGGTTTAGCATTAATAAGCGGGTTTCTAGCTCTTCTGTTTCGTTAACGCCAAATGGAGTGTACAAATTTGGCCAACCAAAAAACTTATCTTGTGAGCCAAAAAACAAATCTGTTTGAGAATCAGCGCCAGCTAATTGAACGCGACCCGATGCACGCGTAAAGTCGTGATCGCCGTTATCAATAGTGCCATCGCTTTGTGAGTGAGAAATCTCACCTTCAAAACCAAGCTTCCAATCCTTTGCGCCTTCAAGGGGCATACTTACAGCTGCATGTAAGCTTTGTAAGTTAAAATCGTTAGTACCAGTACCTAACGATACGCTGCCGCCCGTGCTAATTGGTTTCCAGCCAAACGATACAGTGCCTACAGAGCTATTAGCACCATTAAGTGCATTGTCTGCGCCTGTTAAAATATAAGGGCCGGTAAGCATTTGCGGTGCAATAGGAATTTCAGCAAAGTAATGACCAGACTGTGGGTCAAGTAAAGTAGCACTACCAACTCTAAAGCCGGTATTTTCAAAAATACCACCGCGTATAGTCACATCGGCTTGCGCTTCAGCCATATTACGTGATTGTAAATCAACACGTGGGTCATACTCTAAATTAGATACTGGAGAGTCAAATGTACCTACAGGTAATGTGTTTGCAGTGGGCGATGCCTCAACCGTTATTTTTTCGATTGCCGGTGATGCTTCAGTTTTATCAGTTATAGCTTCGCCGTAGGCAAAACTGCTCGCGCTGCATAGCAGTGCAGGGAGTATAAAGTGCGGTGACCATTTCATGTTGTGTGTCTCATTTTTTATATGCAATTACGGTAACAATTAAATTCAGAACACACTTTTAAGGCGTGATAAAATAATTCAATTAAACAACTGCGATTTTGGCGCGATTGTACATTAATTCATTAAAAACTGCATTTGATAATCATTTGCAACGTTAATGCATCTAACAAATTTGGTCACATTTATTATGAATATAAAACAGCAAGATACTATTTACTTTGCAGGTGGCTGCCTGTGGGGCGTGCAAGAGTTTTTAAAGCACTTACCTGGTGTGATAAGTACTGAAGCAGGGCGGGCTAATGGAAAAAACGATAATACACAAGGTGAATACGACGGTTATGCTGAGTGTGTAAAAGTAATATTTAGTACAAAAGCGGTTAGCTTAAACGAGCTGTTTGGCTTCTTTTTTGAGATTATTGATCCGTATAGCGTTAACAAACAAGGGGATGACGTAGGCCCTAAATATCGCACTGCCATTTATAGCAAAAGCCAAGAACATTTAAAGGTCGCTAGCAATTATATAAGCCAGCGAAGTGATGCTGATAAAATTGTGGTAGGGGTAGAGCTGCTAACTAACTACGTGCCAAGCGATCCTGAGCATCAAGACCGCTTAACTAATCACCCTGATGATTACTGTCATATACCGCTTGAGTTACTGCATAAGTATAAATCGTAACTTAGAGTAGGGTAAGCGCATAAAGATAAGTAATTAGAAGCTGTCGCTTCTCGCGCAAGCAAGCTTAGCGCCTACGGGTAAAGTTTGACGCGGTGTTTTTTGCAGACGTGCAGCTTGCTGACGTGACGAGCGCAGCTCGTAATTTAAGGTTGAATATAGCGTTAGGTAAAGGTAAGTGATTAGAAGCTATCGCTTCTCGCGCAAGCAAGCTTAGCGCCTACAGGTAAAGTTTAATCCGGTGTTTATTTTGTAGACGTGCAGCTTGCTGACGTGACGGGCGTAGCTCGTAATTACTTTATTTTAAAAGTTCCAAAAATACACACCCACAAAAAAGCTCACGTACTGTGAGCTCTTTTAAAACTTACTTATAGCTAATTTTAACTTACTGCTGCTTTTGTGGCGGGAAGTTACTTAATATTTCGCTGACTGTTTTATTAATTGATGCTTCACGTTGTTCTGGCGATTGATTTTTCTTTAATCGACCTTCTTTTGCGCCGCGCCATATTAGCTGGTTAGATTCACGATCTACAATATCAATAATCAGTGTACCCACTTCGTATTCACGCGCAGTTGTATCGCGTTGAAAACCAGTACCCCAATAACCCCAATGCGGGCGGTAGTTTATATTGAAGTTGTCTACTTCAAGCTCTTTATCTACCGATGCATGATAGTTAACAAGTACATCAGCTTGCGCTGCATCAACTAAACTCATACCTAGTGTTTGGCTCAATTCTGCATTAACGGCAGTGCGAACACGCTTTTCCATTAGGCCATTAATTTGATAGTTATTTGTGTCTTTAGTTAGGCTGGCGTTTTCTACCCAAGCAAATGTTTTAAAATTACTAAAGTTAGCTGATTTATCGTAATCCCAATCTGGGGTTTGTGTACAGGCTGTAAGAAGTGCTAGCGCTGCAACAATAAGTATATTTTTCATTACGTTTGCTCCAATAAAATGCATTAATTTAAAATAACACACATAGTTTAAATGTGTATTATTTAAACGTCCTAAATATTAGTCTAATTGTCAGGGCTGAACGACTAATTAACCTCTGTTAATTAGTCATCAGTAAAAGTTTAATGTTCAACTTCAATCCAATCTTTTTCATCTACCCAGTTTTGTGCACCGTCTTTTACCGAGCGAATAGGCACAATGTAGTCACAACTTATTTGTGGCTTAACTGAGGCAAATATAGGCACAAAACCAAAGCTTAGTGCGGTTTCTATGATTGCTTTTTGATTTTGTGGGTCAATGTCGGCCGCTTCATCTATGTAAATAGGTATACGGTATAGGTTTTGTTCCTGGTCACTCAATAAGTAACGAATAAACAACATGCCACACAATAACTTAATCGTAATACGTGTGCCGTTTGAACCCGCCGAATCTATTTTTTCAAAGTGCTCTGTTTCACCTGCGCGGTTAACTACTTCAAATCGAATATCAAATAAATCGGTAAGCGTTAAACCCGCTTTATCTGAGGCGAGTTTAATTAAGTGATCTTTCGCTTCGTTTACCGCACTTTCGCTGTACGGTTCTTGGCTCAGTAAATCAAGTGTGTCACCTTGCTCAAACTGATGCGACGTGCTGATAATGGTATCTATACTATCAACCAGCATTTTACGCGGTATGACGTTAATTTTAAACGCTTGCAGGTTTGAAATACGGTGCTGGCTTATGCCTTTATTAAAGCTATTCATTTCGCGGCGAAGGCGGTCTAAATCTTCTCGCAAGCCTTTAATAGTTGCGGCCACTTCGGTAAGCGCAACGCGTGCTTGGCGTTCAACAGCGTCGCGTTCGTTATCAATATTATGAAAGGCGCTTATTAGCTTTTGGTATTTAGTGTATTCGTCATTTTCGTTGTCGAATTTAGTAATACCCGCGTTATATACATGCAAATAAGTGTTGCGTACGTTTATGTCAAAATTACGCAGCTCTTGGCAGTCTTTATTAAAGTGATGAACAAGATCGCTTAAGTTATCAAAGTCGACCGTAATATCAATCATGTACGGGGTCACTTTGCCGCTGTACAAATCAAGCGTGTGGTCAATTCGCTCGCTTTTAACTTGGCGTAAGCGCTCAGTTTGGCGATTAATTTGCTCTTGTTTCGATTTAATTAACGAGCGACGATCGGCAATTGAGCCACTATTTTTTTGAATATCTTGCAGGTAGTCGTCAACTTGTTCGCGCTCAGCTAATAACTGCTCTTTTAGCATGGCTTGCGCTTCAACCGACTGTTGCATTATATCAAACTGCTCTAAGCGTTTTAGGGCGCTCTCTGCGCTCATAAGCTCATCGTATAGCGCGTCTTTTTCTTTTTGCTTGTCGGCAACGTTTGCTGCAACATCGCGTTGTTGCTTAAACTCTTTAAGTGAATGCTCAAGTGCATTTAGCTGAGCGGTTAATTGCTCCTTGTTTTCGCCGCTTTGCATTTGCACAGGCGAGAGCTTTTTGAGATTAATGCTCGCACCTGGTAGCGTTAATACACCGCCTTTAACGTTTTCACTTAATAGCGATAAAAACTCCCCAAACGCGTCTTCGTCATCAATGGTTATATCGCCATTAGTGGTGGTCGCAAACGAGAGAATATCTGGGTTTAAAATGCGCGATATTTCTTCTACTTCTTTTAACGAGAGGTCTTCGCGCATACGGGTAAACAAATTAAACTCAAGGTTTTTAAGTTGCAGCTTTAAGCTCTTAATTTGTTTTTGTGTTTCGCTAATGCGGTAGTCAAGCGTGTGCAGGCTTTGCCCTTGTGCGCTGGTTATAGAGTGCGAAAGCGACTCGTAATCTTGCTTTAACTGAGTCAGGCTGGTTTTAAGAGTGGCTTTATTTACCAGTTCAAATTCGCTTTTAAGCGCATCGTAATCTAAAAACCACTGCTCAATTTGTGTTTGTCTGCGCTCTATGTCGCGCGATTGCTGTACGTATAGGCTTTGCTTTTGCTCAAACTCGTGTTTTTCGTGCTCAATATCTTCAAGCGCAATGCCCAACTCATTAAGTTGCGATTCTTGATAGGTATCAAAATCAATCAGTGCTTGGTCAATTTTAGGTGCGTATGCGGCTAATTTACCTTTAAGCACGGTTTGGTTTTCAAGCATTGATTCAAGCGCGGCTATTGGCTCTTGCATTGACTCAAGGGCTTTTAATTCGCGTTTTGAGCGATTTACTTTATCAAACGAGCGGCGCCATACTTCATAAAAGTCGACCTTAGAGTTTGACATATGGCGTTCAAACACGCGTAGCATAAAGCGTTTTACGTCGCTTGCGCCTAATTTGTGTAAGTTAAGAATACGTCTAAATATTTCTTTATAAATAGAAGAGTCTTGCACATTGTTAAGCGGGATCATTTTTAAGTTAATGTCGCCGTCAAAAGGCGTTGCACCGCCAGTCAGTAGCGCGTTTAGCTCTTGTGCTTTAAGCTCAATAGGGTTGTAGTTAAGCGATTTTAAATGGTTGAACAGCTTGGTAAATTTAATAATAGTTTTACCTTGCGTGTACTGCTCTAAATCAAGCTTTCCTTGATAACAAAAGTACTGATGCGCGTAACCGGCAATTTTACCAAGTCCCGCAACGCCTATTACTACCGAGCCATGAGGCAAGTTAGCTTCGAGCAAAATGTACGACTGATCGGATGAAAAATAAAACTTACGGGTTTCATCTAAATCGTGTCCGTCCCATTCTGTTAAGCGCAAATCGTTAATAAGCGGAAACTGCAGGGCGTTAATAACTGAGCTTTTACCTGTGTTATTGGGCGCGCAAATAGAGCTGCTTTTATCAAGCGGAATCACACATTTTGCATAGCCTGCAGTGTTAAGTAGGGCGAGTTTACTTAGTCCATATAGATTTTTCATTCCTCGTCCTCTGTAATGTAGGTTTCTTCGTTTACTTCCATGAGTGCATCTATGTAGCGGTGAATTGGCGCTTGTAGCATAAAGCCGCCTTCTACTTCACGGGCTAAACCTAAGCGCACCATGCGCAGGTAAACGTCTTTACGCAAATCAGATCCCGAAAATATCTCAAGCTGATCAAACAAATGTTTGTTAATTTGCACCAGCGTTTGCATAAGCTCTAAATCGTTTACGTCGTCAAACAATGCGCGCATTGGGTCTTTACCCGTATTGGCGTAGTGCTCAATTAAAATGTAAATAGTGAGCGCGATAGCGCGAGATATTTTGCCCATATTGGGTGTGCTTTCGTCGCTACCAAAATAATAAAAGCCACGGCTGTCGCGTTTTAAATCGTTACCTAAAGCGGTAAATAGGGCGGTGTAGTCTTCTATGTGTTGGTCAAGCTCTTGCCAAATTACGTTGTCTTGCTCGCAAATGTGATAACCCGCTACTAATTTTTTATTAATGGCTTGTAGGTGGGTTAGCTCGTCTAAGTTTATGTGTGTCATGGTTTATTTACCTGCCTTTGAATCTGGCTGAGGCTCTGAATTAAATGGATATAAAGAAAAGTGCTGACCGGCAATTTTTACGCGGGCTTTTTCATCGCTTTGAATTATTTTAATATCGCTGTCGCTGACTAATTTTTGATACAAAAATAGCATTTCGTCGGCATCGAGATTTGGGTAGCTTTCGTCTAAAAATTGCAGCAAGGGCTGCGGCTTTTTGCGTTTTTTATTAAAGCGCTTAGCAAAGCTGGTTTTAACATCGTTGTAGTCAGGAATATTAGGCGTAACAAATGCAGGCACGTCTTGTTGATCTGGCAATTGATATTCTTCGTGTTCAAATTCAACCAAGCTTGCCATGTAAGCCACAATATGACGTTGCTGACCAAGCGAATATCGCTGTGCGTCGCTCACAAAATGTGGCTGTACAGCACTTAGCATGTTGTCTACGCCATTTTTGCGCACAAGCCCAAGTACTTTGGCTGCTTGGCGAGTAATTAAGTTATTACGGCGTAACTCTTCGCGCAGCGGCATAAGCATGTCGGCACTTTTACGTAAGCTTTCTCGACCCACTAAATGCATTTCGAGTATACGGGTACGTAATTGCTCCAGCATGCGTTTGTCGGTATACGCTTTACCTGAGCGCTCAATGTGCAGTATTTGCTTACTTATTTGCTCTTCAATGAGGGTAAAACATGCATGAAATTCACCGCGAATATCAACCATTTCAAGCATTGGCTCTATGTATTCGTCAAACGCTTCTATTACCGCTTTATAACGCTTTTGCAGCGATTGCACCGCATTATTAGATTTAGCTTGTTCAACAATATTTAAAATAGCGTTTTCGTTGTGCGTATAGAGCTTCATTATTTTACGCACCCGATCATCCATAATGCGGCTGTAGCGGCGTAAATCGCCAAAGTCTTCTATTTCGCCAGCGTTATCTAGGCGATTACCTAAACGAGCTAGGTCGTCGACTAATACGCTAATTTCTTGCGCTAAACCTAAATGCTCTTCTTGCAGTAAAAACGTAGCAAAATCGGCAATAGCACGATTTATTTCAAGCTGAGAAGATTTAGCCAGTGGAATTAAAATATCTTGGTTTAACAAACGATTTGTTTCTTTATAAATGCGTTCGTTTGACCACGTAGGCTGCTTTTGCTTAATCGCGTTTTGTACGTCTTTTAGGCTAAAGTCAGCCATTTTAAAACGTTTAAATAATAGCTCTAATACACCCCAATGTTCGGTTATGGTGTTTAGCAGCTTTTTAGCTGGGATCATAAGAGGTTACAACATCCTAGTATTTTATTATTGAGTTCTTTTAGAAGACTCATTATTACGTATTTTTAATTAACCTTGTCTGTATATAGTATTCGTTTTTAAGACCATTTAATAATAGTTTTTGCATAGAGGCAGTGCTAAAATTCGCGCCGAAAATAGGCACATGAAATGGAATGTTATTTGTGTGTTCTTTAAAACTATATCAAAGGTTGTTTAACTACCATGGTTTCCTCGATTATTCTAACCCTGATAGCGATTGCATTTTTACTGATCGTTATAGAAGATATAATCCATGTCAATAAAGCTAAAACCACGCTGTTTTTTGGTACGCTTTGCTGGATTCTTCTTTTTATATACCCTCTACACGGGCAAAGCCCCGATACGATTCAACACCTTTTAAATGAAAATATTTTAGAAATTGCCTCTCTATGGCTATTTTTAATGGCTGCAATGACCTTTGTAGCGTATTTAAATTCAAAGGGGTTTATAGAAAATATTGTTCACCGTGTTATGCCAAAAAGTATTAGCGAAAAAAAGCTCATGTTTTTGGTGGGTGGTTTTGCATTTTTGTTTTCGTCGATTTCAGACAACGTAACAGCGACGCTTATATCGCTCGCGGTTGTTATGTCGTTAAAACTTGAACCTAAAAAGCTCATTAAATACGCCACGCTTATTGTGTTTGGTGTTAACTCAGGTGGGGTCTCGCTAATAACCGGTGACGTAACCACACTGATGATATTTTTAGATGGCAAAGTAACCATTGCTCATTTATTACTACTTATAGCGCCAGCACTTGCAAGCGTTATGCTGCTAGCCGCGTTACTGTCTATCGGTATGAAAGGGCGTGTTGAGTTTGCTGGTGCAGGTAAAACCCGCATTGAAAAAACCGACATTACCATTGCTGTTATATTCTTATCTACCGTAGTGAGCACACTTATGCTGAGTGTAGTTTACAGCGTACCGCCTTTATTAACTTTCTTGTTTGGTTTATCAGTGATGTTTTTAGTAGCGCAATTTTTAATGCGCAAAAAAGACATAAACAAAGACATAATCGATTTTGTTCGCGATATAGAATACGACACATTATTGTTTTTTGTAGGTGTACTTTTACTTGTAGGCGCGCTTAAAGAAATTGGTATGTTGAGTAAATTTACCGACCTATACACGGTAATGGCACCTGAGTACGCAAACTACTTAATGGGCATATTATCAGCAGGGGTCGATAACGTACCGCTTACTGCTGCTTTATTAAAAGCCGATATAGTAATGAGCCAACAACACTGGTTGTCGTTTACGTATGCAACGGGCGTGGGCGGTTCAATGCTTATTATTGGTTCGGCTGCGGGCATTATTGCCATGAGCAAAGTTAAAGCGCTTACCTTTATGAGCTACTTGCGTTTATCGCTGCATTTATTAATTTGTTACACCGTAGGATATGCGGGCTCGTATTACATGGGCAGTTTTATTTAACTCATAGATTATTAAATGCTTGACAGCTAGACGTCTAAACGATAACTTTCAAAGCCCCGCTACTTAGTGGGGTTTTGTTTTATTAGCTACTGGTTAATAAAGCATTCAGAAGAGGTGCGATACTTAGGTACTTAATGTTAGGCGACGAAAGCCGATGATCATTAAGGAGGGAAGTACTCGCCGAGGAAAATAATGGTACGTCGTCATTATTTTTCGGTTTATGGGGCTGAATCCTCAAAACTGTCACCAATATAGGTGGAGAGCTTCTGGCAGTGGACTTATCTTCAAGCATTCCTTTGCCAAGTTCTTCTTGTTTTATTGCGGTTTGGATACCGCGAAAGGAGACTAAATGACTACCCAATCAGCGCCACAAACAGTGCCACAAACAGAGTTAAGCGCAAAATCAGATTACATCGTTGCCAAATTTGGCGGAACCAGTGTTGCAAATTTTGAAGCGATGAGTCGCTGTAGCGAAATTATTGTTGCAGATAAAAGCGTACGTATTGTTGCCGTGAGCGCCAGTGCTGGCGTAACTAACCATTTAGTTGCACTGTGTAAATCAAGTATTACCCCAAGTGAGCGCCAAGAACACATAAACGGCGTGCTTGCTATTCAACAAACTATTTTAGATGAGTTATCGCTTGATGCCGATTTAGCGGTTGGCTTTAACGAAACCCTAAAAGCATTTCAAACATTGGCTCAAGAGTCACTAACTACCGATCAGCAACACGACGAGCTACTTAGCTTTGGTGAGCGTTTATCGTCGTATTTGTTTGCTCAGGTGCTGCGTTTACAAGGTTTAAATGCCGATCGCTTTGATGTGCGCAAGGTGCTTAAAACCGACAGCCAATTTGGTAAAGCAACGCCTAATGTTGCGGCCACAGCGCAAGCTGCTAAAGAATTCTTAATCCCGTTATTAGATGAGCAAGTAATTGTTACTCAGGGCTTTATTGGCAGTGACGAATACGGCCAAACAACAACGCTTGGACGTGGTGGTTCTGACTATAGCGCTGCACTTTTAGCTGAAGCAATTAACGCTAAAAGCGTGCATATTTGGACCGACGTAGTGGGTATTTTTAGCACCGACCCGCGTTTGTGCGCAAAAGCGACGCCTATTGCACGTTTAAGTTTTGACGAAGCCGCTGAAATGGCAACCTTTGGCGCAAAAGTATTGCACCCAGCAACTATTTTACCAGCAAGCCGTAGCCACATTAATGTATTTGTAGGCTCTAGCCGCGAGCCAGAGCGTGGCGGTACATGGATTGAGCGCGAAAAATCGCAGCAACCAGGTATACGCGCAGTAACGCAACGTAAAAACCAAATATTGCTTACGCTTAAAAGCCCAGAAATGCTACTAGCAAGCGGCTTTTTAGCACGCGTATTTACACTATTAAGTGAATACAATATATCGGTAGATTTGGTAACCACATCAGAAATCAGCGTAGCTATAACCCTTGATAACGCGCAAAACGCCTCGCGCCCAGAGCTTGATCAAGAATGCCTAGATAAGCTTGCAGAGTTTTGCCATGTTTCGGTAGAAAACAACCTAACATTGGTGGCACTTATTGGCTCTGAGATTCAATTACGCCAACACGAAATGAACTTAATGAGTGTATTAAAAGACTTTAACATACGATTAATTTGCCATGGTGCTAGTAAGCACAACCTATGCTTTTTAGTAGAGCAAACTGAGTCAGATAACGTAGTACAGTCTATTCATAGCCGTTTATTAGAAAACGATTTTGCTGCGTAAGTAACCGTTATTCAGGAAAATCACCTAGTAAAGTTACCTAGTAAAATCAACAAATAAAGTTACTTAACAAAATTACTTAACAAAATTACTTAACAAAATCATTTAATAAAAAGCATCGCCAGTCGATGCTTTTTTTATGCACCACACTCACATCAAAACAAACATTGTTGTCACTGCTATCAGCTACAGTAATGCTATTACTGCAAGCACTCAGCTTTGCACTATGTAATTCGTCAAACACATTGGGGCTAAGTAATTTTGCAATAGGGCGGCTGGTGGCTTTAGCAAGTGACTCTTTTAATGTCCAAATTCTAAAAAACGTATCTGCTTGGGCTTGGGTAGTAGTAGGCTTGGTGATAAGTGAAATTTCATCATTATGATAAAAATGCTTAGCAAGCTTTTCAAATGGGCGCTTTAGGCTTACTTTTTCAATATCAAACCCAAATTCACTTTTATCAAAATTTAGCGCGACCCCAACTAAACCATGCGAGTGCGAAATACAGGTATTAATAACATCACCACTTACGTGTATTTGCAGCTTTGAGCTTGCTTCGTCAAATTCGGTACTCATTTTATTAAGGGGTAAGTGCGTATGTTGCGGCTGCGTTATTTTAATAAGGTGTTTTAACAATAACCGCGTAGCTAAATACTCTTGCTTAGCTTGCGGACTTTTTCTGCGGTTTATAATAGTTAATTCAAATGGGCTTAAGCAATCGGGCAAATTAAAGTCACTAAGCTCAAGTGTTTTAGCATTAAAGAGTAAAATACTGTTACTCGCTAAAGACAAATTTGCCAATTGAGTTGAAGTAATACTCAAGGCGTTTTTAAAATAGTGTTCAGTCATAAAAGCCCTAAAGCAAAAGAAGTCGCTGATATTGTGAGCGGTTAACGCCACTAATAAAGGCTGGGTACAATTTTATTACTCAGCTGGCATGAAATATGGTTTAATTCACAATAATCAAAATAATAACAGATTTGTAGATGTATGGCACAAGTGCGTGATGGGTTTCAAAGCCGACTTGGTTTTGTTTTAGCCGCTGCTGGCGCAGCAGTGGGTTTAGGTAATATTTGGGGTTTTCCTACGCAAGCGGCCAACCATGGCGGCGGTGCTTTTTTACTGGTTTATTTTATTGTTATATTTTTACTTGCGCTTCCTGCGCTGTATACCGAACTTTATTTAGGTCACAAAGCACAAGCTAATCCTGTAAAAGCATTGGGCGATGCATGGCAAAACACTAACCGTAAGGTTGGTGCTGCGGCAGGCTATATAGGCCTTGCGGGCGCAGTTGTTATGCTAAGTTTTTATTCAATAGTGGCAGGATGGATGCTCTCGTACGCTATTGAACCTATAACAACCTTTTTTGGGTTTTCAGGCGCAAGCGAATTTTTACATAGCGACTCAGTGCTGCGTAATTTTGTATTTACGCCGCTTATGCTTATTTTAACAGCCAGTATTATTTTAAAAGGGGTTAAATCGGGAATCGAAACCTGGTCGCGCCGTTTAATGCCACTGCTACTCGTATTGCTTGTTGGTTTAATTGCCTACATTGCAACACTCGATGGCGCAAGTGAAGGCTTTGCCGCGTATTTAATCCCTGATTTTAGCCAAATACTCGACCCTAATTTGATTATTGCCGCAATGGGGCAAGCGTTCTTTTCGCTCTCGTTAGGTGTGGGTTGTATGATGATTTACGGATCGTATTTACAGCCAGATGCTAATTTACCAAAGCTCACAGCCGGTGTTGCCTTACTCGATACCAGCGTTGCTTTTTTAGCGGGGTTACTTATTATTCCTGCTATTTATGTGGCGCAGCATAACGGTGTAGAGGTATTTAGTGGCGGTAAACTGATTGGTGAAGGGCAACTTATTTTTGCTATTTTACCTGCGCTATTTAGCACCATGGGCGAAATTGGTTTATTAGTGGGTTTACTGTTTTTTGTATTAATGTCTATCGCATCGGTTACGTCAACTATATCGACAACTGAGATTCCGGTGGCGTTTTTAGTCGAAAACCACAACGTTAGCCGCACCAAAGCAACGTGGGCGGTAAGCGCCGTTGTACTTGTGTGTGCAAGCGCGATTATACTAAATTTTGATTGGTTATTTGGCTTAGTTATTATGCTATTTACTCAATACCAATTGCCGCTTATGGGCTTGTTTTACTTTATTACAGTAGGGTGGATGTGGCAGCGTGGTAATAAATTACACCAAGCAACAACCGGCGTACATTACTGGTTTGCTCAGTATATTCGTTTTGTTTGCCCAATATTAATGACCTTGGTATTTGCAAACGTTGCCTTTGGTTAATTTTATCTAAGCCCTAAAATAGATTAATAAAGCGAAGTGAGTTTAAAACGCACTTCGCTTTTTTTGTGCCTAAAATTTAGGTATAGCCAAGAACTTTATAAAACCTCATTAGTCAGAGGCCTACCTTCATTTACTTCAAGCGCGTTAAGTAGGGTTGTGTTTGCTATTTCGGTGAGTGCCTCTTGGGTAAAAAAGCCCTGATGGCCTGTTACTAAAACATTTTTAAAGCTCACTAAGCGCGAAAATATATCGTCTTGATTTATTTCGTCGCTGTGATTTTTAAAAAACAGCTCCGACTCTTGCTCGTAAACGTCGAGCCCCAAGTAGCCTAATTTTTTAGTTTTAAGTGCGTTTATACACGCTTTGCTGTTAAGCAGTGCACCGCGAGAGGTGTTAATGAGCATAACGCCGGTTTTCATTTTGCTAAATGCCTTATCATTTATTAAATGATGAGTTTGCTCGTTCAGTGGGCAATGTAAAGAGATCACATCGCTTTGGCTAAGTAAGGTGTCTATATCGGTAATTGTATAATTACCTGGTTTTGCATAAGGGTCGCACACTAATACTTTAGCGCCAAAGCCATTTAAAATGTTGCACAGCGCAAGGCCAATTTTACCGCAACCTACAATACCCACGGTTTTATTGTGCAAGTTAAAGCCTAGTAATCCGTTTAAATCAAAATTGTCTTCGCGTACGCGGTTATACGCTTTATGGGTTTTACGGCTAAGCGTTAGCATAAGTGCAATACAATGCTCGGCTACTGCTACTGCTTCTGGGCTGTATGCTGGGACGCGTAATACCTTTAAGTTATGTGCTTTTGCTGCAGTTAAATCAACGTTATTAAATCCTGCACAACGCAGCAAAATAGTATTTATGCCTTGGATTGCCAGTTGTTCAATAACCGTGGTGTTTACGGTGTCGTTAACAAATACACATATGGCATCAAACCCGTTTGCTAAAATAGCCGTTTGTTCGCTCAGGGCTTGCTCAAAATACGTTATTTTTATATCACGATGATCGCGTGTACTTTGTTCAAAAAAAGGCAGTTCGTACTTTTGAGTACTAAAAAAAGCAATGTTCATGGTAATAGCCTCGATGCTTAAGGAGTATTATTTATTACTAATACAATAAACTACTTTATAAACCTGTGCTTTAGTAACGCGCATTTTATTGATTTAAATTAAGCCCTAATTTATGCCTTAGCCGACGTAAACAAAGGTATTTTTGACGATACTTTTTTACCACCTCTAGCAGCGCTTAACTTTGCGGCTTGCAGTAGGTTGCTTTCTATTACTTGTTTAAGTGTTTCGGGCTTAGTACGTGGTGCATAGCGTGCAACAAGTTGCCCTTGTGAGTTAATTAAAAACTTAGTGAAATTCCACTTAATTGCACGATTTTGCGAAATACCCCGCGTATGCGACTTTAAATAATTAAACAACGGATGTGTTTCTGGCCCGTTTACCATTACCTTACCAAATACCTCAAATGAGACATTAAATTGATCTTGGTAAAAGTCTTTAATGGCTAAATTATCAAGCGGCTCATTTTGGCCAAACTGGTTACACGGAAACGCAAGTACAGTAAAACCATTGCTTTTGTATTGCTGATAGAGCTTTTCGAGCGCATTTAATTGCACCGAAAAATTACACTTACTCGCTGTATTAACAATAAGGACGGTTTTGCCCTGTAATTGGCTAAGAGAAAAATTTTCGCTGTTAAAAAGTGGTGCATTAAATTGATAAATACTATCCATAGGTTACCTACTTACCTTTCCCGCTAAGGAAATTTTATAAAGACTTTCATTCGCTTTTTTATCGACCGGTTGACATAATCGAGGTCTAGTTTCTAAGTTATCAGTTAAATAGGTCATTTTTATGTCAATGAAAGTCGCATTTATAGGTTTAGGCGTAATGGGTTACCCAATGGCGGGGCATTTAGCAAAAGCAGGGCACAGCGTATGCGTTTATAACCGCACGCAAGCTAAAGCACAAACGTGGACTGCAGAACATTCAGGAAGCCTTGCATCAACCCCGCGCGAAGCTGCCAGTAATGCCGACATCGTATTTATGTGTGTTGGTAACGATGACGATTTACGCTCAGTAGTGTATGGCAACGACGGCGTGTTAGCGGGCATGTTACCGCACACTGTTTTGGTTGATCACACCACAACTTCTGCCGAAGTAGCACGTGAAGTGGCTGCAAAAGCGGCTCTGCAAAATATCGACTTTATAGATGCGCCTGTATCGGGCGGACAAGCTGGCGCCGAAAACGGCGTATTAACGGTTATGGCGGGTGGCAGCGAAGCCGTATTTGCTAAAGTGCAGCCAGTTATGGCGGCGTTTAGTCGTTTTAGCCAATTACTAGGCGGCGTTGGCTCGGGACAACTTTGTAAAATGGTTAATCAAATTTGTATTGCTGGCGCAGTGCAAGGTTTAGCCGAAGGCTTACATTTTGCTAAGCAAGCTGGGCTTGATGGTGAAAAAGTAATAGAAACAATATCTAAAGGCGCAGCCGGTTCGTGGCAAATGGAAAACCGCTACAAAACAATGTGGGCGGGTGAATATGAGTTTGGTTTTGCCGTAGATTGGATGCGTAAAGATTTAGGCATAGCACTCGATGAAGCTAAAAACAACGGCGCTACTTTACCAATGACCGCAACGGTCGATCAATACTACGCCGACGTACAAGCACTTGGCGGCGGCAGATACGACACCTCAAGCTTACTAGCACGCATTGAAGCACTGCATAAGAAGTAACGTTTACGTTGAGTATGTCGATGTAGACGCTATAGATTTGTGGTTGCTTCGTAGACGCGAAGCTTGCTTGCGTGACGGGCAAAGCCCGTAAAGTGACTTATTCACAATGAGGTTATGAGGCGCTGCGCTTTTAGAGGAAGTAATAGTTCTAAAAAATTATTGTTTTTATGTCTCCTCATTTACTCCTCATTCGCTTCTCTTTGTGAATAGAGTTTTATTTAAGTAATTAAAAGCTGCGCTTTTCACGTGAGCAAGCTCGACGTCTACCGCCAAAGTGTCGATATGAGTTTTACTTTGTAGACGCGAAGCTTGCTTGCGTGACGGGCAAAGCCCGTAAAAGTGACTTACTCACAAAGAGGTTTAGAGGCGCTGCGCTTTTAGAGGCAGTAATAGATCTAAAAAATTATTTTTTTATGTCTTCTCATTTACTTCTCATGCTCTTCTCTTTGTGAATAGTGTTTTATTTAAGTAATTAAAAGCGGTGCTTTTCACGTGAGCAAGCTCAACGTCTACCGCCAAAGTGTTGATATGAGTTTTACTTGTAGACGCGAAGCTTGCTTGCGTGACGGGCAAAGCCCGTAAAGTAATTTATTCACAAAGAGGTTGAGAGGCGCTGCGCTTTTAGAGGCAGTAATAAGTCTAAAGCGGTTGTTGTTTTTATGTCTTCTCATTTACTCCTCATTCGCTTCTCTTTGTGAATAGAGTTTTATTTAAGTAATTAAAAGCTAAGCTTTTCACGTGAGCAAGCTCTACGTCTACCCCAAATTACATGCTTTGAGCGTAGTTATACAGCGCCTTTAAAATTGTAAGATTTTTTTCGCTGTCGTCATGTTCATGCGCTAGGTTTTCAAGGGTGATCATAAAATCTTGCGCGTTAATCGACGGTTGATCTTCCCCATGCATTAACTTGTTTTGGCAATACTGGCGCCATTGGTCAAGCTCTTGCTGGTTTAGCGTTTCAGGCCAGTTACGGGCGCGGTATCTAAACAATAACGTATTAAACTTTTTATCTTCAAAGTCTAACTTCAATCCAGCCAATTCATCTGGTTTTGCATCACGAATAATCGCAAATTTAGCTTTATCAGCATGGCTTGTAAACCCATCGTAAAGTAAGTAGTCAACGTTAGTAGTTGCGCTGTAATCGCCTTGCTCGTTAAACACTTCGGTTACTTTATCGCGAAGGTCGGTATTGGCTTTTAAAATAGCTAAGTTAGCTAAGCACTGCTCGCGGTCAATGCCTAAACGGGCTGCGTTTTCAGGTAATAAGGTTTTAGCTGGGGCTAAAATAGGGCACTTGTTTAAATGCACTAGTTTTAAGCCAACAGGTAAATCGTCCTCGGCTAAATCTACACGTTTGGTGTATAAACGTTTGCGTAACTCTTCTACGTTTAAATCAATGAGTACTTGTGGGTTTTGGGTTAAATCAAAACAAATAACCGCGTTTTTATTTACCGGATGAAAGCTCATTGGTGCAACCCAGCTTGTACAGCCTTGTGTTGCAGGTATGCGCGACGTGGTATGCACCAGCGGCGTCATGTTAAATACATCAACCAATTCAGCAAGGGCTTTTTTATTACGCAGCCCAAAAAAGAAGTTATACAGCTTTGGTTGTTTTTCTTTTATTAGCTTAGCCAGTGCAATAGTAGCGGTTACATCGCTTAGTGCATCGTGCGCTGCGGCGTGTTCAATACCATTGGCTACCGTTAAATGCTCTAGCTTAAAGCTTGGGCTGCCGTCTTCTTTTAACGGCCATTCAATGCCTTCAGGGCGCAGCGCGTAACAAGCGCGTACTAAATCAATAATATCCCATCGGCTATTGTTATTTTTGTATTCACGCTCATATGGGTCGTAAAAGTTACGGTAAAAACTATAACGGCTTACTTCGTCATCAAACCGAATACTGTTATAACCGGCAACACAGGTGTTTGGCACGCTAAACTCAGCATGAATTTTTGCTATAAACTCAGCTTCAACTAAGCCTTTTTTCATCGCCACTTGTGGCGTAATACCCGTAATTAAACACGCCTCAGGGTGAGGTAAGTAATCCGCTTGCGGCTTACAATATTCAATAAGTGGCTCGCCAATAATATTTAAATCAAGATCGGTACGAATACCCGCAAACTGGCTCGGCTTATCCTTTTGAGGGCTCGCTCCCCAAGTCTCGTAGTCGTGCCAATAGATTGTTGCTTGATTTTGCTCTTGATATGCCATGCTGAAAACCCTGAGTAGTTAACTTTAAAGCGCCTAAATACGCGCCAAGTTACTAAAATAATGAATTATTTAGATTATGGCATATGGGCGAGGGAGTTTATAGGTTTGGGTGAGGATTTAAAAGAAAGAGAAATATTGTGTTTAACGGCATTAGTATTTATTACAAGACTAATTTAACAACCAGAATGAATTTTATTAAATATATATTGCTTTATTCTTCGTAATTAAATTACTTTGATATTATTTAAGGACATAGAGGTTTAAAATGGATCTAATATTTAGGAAATTAAAAGAGGTGAGTTCCTTCATCTCAGAGCAGTTGAATAGAGATTTTTTAAACTTGAAGAAAATCATCAAAAATCATTACTTGCTAGTAACTAGTATCGGAGGATTAATTTTTACGCTTATATGCTATTCATATACGGTTATATTTTATAGAGGCTTTGGTATTAATATATTTGAATTCTCCGATATAACGGAGATTTATAGGTTAAGTGCAAATGGAGATATTACTACTGTTTTAATTGCTACATTTTTTTTGCTTATACAATGCTACTTTGCATTTTTAATGTTTCACAATAAGAAAATTAATTATTTTGGTATAGCTATCTCTATGATGCTTTTTATCATTTATATGTTACCGATCATTAAAGTTATTGACTTGCATGAGCAAAGAAAGAACTTCGCTAGATATGATATAAAAAATAAGTGGTCAACTGACTTAAAGTGCGTGTCAATATTATCATCTACAGATAAATTTATGCTTCTATGGGAGCATACAGACGATAAATTTTTAGCCGTAAATATAAATAATGTGATGACGGTGAAAAAACGATTAGCATCGAAACCTGAATTTTCTTATAAATCCGACATAGCAAAGCCATCCCTGAATAACAACGTAAAATCATTGCTGACAGAAAAAAGCATACTTGAACAAAAACTTTGGAGTAGTAATTTAAAGAACAAATGTAATCTTGACTTAGATCCATTCCAAGTTAATTAATAAGCGGGCATTAGACTAAAGTCTATAAGTTAATTTTCCTCACTTATTAGGTTTGTTTTAATCGTTTGTCGGGGTTGTGGTAATTCTCTAAAGTTCAANNNTCGGCAACAAGCACGGCTTAACTAATCAGGAATATGACCATGAAACTTACACTTATCAAAACTATCGCTCTTAGCTCACTATTAACATGTTCAGCTGCTGCAATGGCTGATCAAAGTGATTACAAATTAATGGTTATTGAAACTGCAACAGCGCCACAGCCACTTGAGCAATCATTTAATAGCTGCGCACTGAATGTTAAGTCAAAAAATTACGCTGAAGCTGAAGCAATTTGTACTAAAGCAATTTNTTAAGTCAAAAAATTACGCTGAGGCGGAAGAAATTTGTACTAAAGCAATTTCACTTTTAAAAGACGCAGATGGCCCTAAATTTAAAGTACGCCAACTTACGTCATTCGCATTAAGCAACCGTGGTGTTGCACGTTTAAAAGCGAATAACGACACTGCAGGCCTTGCTGATTTATACGAAGCAAACCAAATGTCTACAAGTACANTGGTGTTGCACGTTTAAAAGCGCATAACGACACTGCTGCACTTGCTGATTTATACGAAGCATCAAAATTGTCTAACAGCACGATGGTATCGCACAACTTAACTCGCGCTAAAGAAGAATTATCGTTATAAAAAACCTTTTTAACGTGTTTTATAAAGTGCTTATTAAAGCATGATATAAAATAGCGAGAGTAAAAAAGCCGATGTTGGGTTAAACCCCAACATCGGCTTTTTCGTGCTTATTAACTTTGTATTGTGTTATACCAGNNNAATTCTCATTTAGAACAACCAAATAGCGAATTTTTTGCCTAGCTATCAACACGTATTTTCATCCTCAAAATAGATCACTTAATTAAGCGAATTGGTATTATTAAAAAATAATAAAACTGTATTCTGTTATTTATTATTTAGTGATTTCCATGGCTTTTAACTTATTGTAATTACTGGGTATTTTTGTTGGTGTTAGACTAAAGTCTATAGGTTAGATTTATTCACTTATTAGGTTTGTTTTTATCGTTTGTGGTAATTAAGCTAACACTCTAAAGTTTAGTTGTCGGCAACAAGTACGACTTAACTAATTAGGAATATAATCATGAAATTTACACTTTTAAAAACCATCGCTCTTGGCTCATTATTAACTTGCTCAGCTGCTGCAATGGCTAAACAAGGTGACTATAAATTAATGGTTATTGAAGACTCTGTAACTGCAGCACCCGCATTTGAAAAATCATTTAATAGCTGTGCTTTAAATGTTGAATCAAGAAACTACGAAGAAGCAGAAGCTATTTGTACACAAGCAATTGCATTACTTAAGCAAAGCCATGGTCCGCGTTTAAAAGTACGTGAACTTACATCGTTTGCATTAAGCAACCGTGGTGTAGCGCGTATTAAGGCTCAAAAAGACACTGCTGGTATTTCTGATTTATATGAAGCGGTTCAAATTTCTAAAAACTCACTTGTAACGCATAACTTAACTCGCGCTAAAAAAGAGTTATCTCTTTGATATTAACTTTATAGCTTGAATTAGCTGTAAAATTCGCGAGTAGCAAAACCCCACGTTAGATAACACTTAACGTGGGGTTTTTGTATTTGTATTAAAAACACATTTGCTTACAAAAAACTCTCTACCACCAATCCCCTTTAAACTCGGCATATAGCTTATATTAGTGAATAAAAGTAAATAGTTTGCCTGTTCTATTAACAAATGTAAGAGATAAATTTAACATGGTGTGTCACCATATAGGTACGGGGCATGTTTTGTTGCCATCCTCCCAATAAAAATTCAATAAATTCCTGTTGTTTAAATCTACTTATTTAATTTATAACAATATGATTTTTAATAATAATTAAAGTGCAAAAAAGGAAGTCTTTGTATGTTTTTTAAAAAAAGTCAGTTAGCTATTTCATTAGCGTTTACGCTAGGCCTTGTTGGATGTGGCGGCGGTGGCGATGATAAAGTGGTCGTTGTAGAGCCAGTTGTAGCTAAGCCTGACCCTATAAAAGTAGACCCCGTAGAAGTTAACACTATCTCTCTTACTGGAAAGGTCATTGATGGTTATGTATCTGGTGCAATAGTATGGCTAGATATTGATGGCGATGGTACTTTTGATGAGCAAACAGAACCTTCTGTAGTCTCTGAAGAATCGGGTAATTATAGTTTTAATTTTACAGAAGAGCAGGCGCTGTGTGTGCCGTATTCAACTATGTATGTTGATGTACCGGTTGGCGCAATTGACGAGGACTTAGGAGAGGTAACACAAGCGTATCAAATGTCATTTCCGCCCTCAATTGAGGCTTTGACTGATGAAGATATTCGAAATATATCCCCTTTAACAACCGTTATTTGGGAACAGTTGAGCCTTCAATTACAAAAAAGTGGTAACAATAATTTAAGTTGTGATGCACTTAAAGAAAATACTGAGTTACTTGCAAACCTTCAAAGCGAAATAACAAATGTTATGCAAAACTTGGTTGCGCATTATAATTTGTCGACAGAGCAAATTTACTCAGATTTTATCGCTACTAACGACAGCGACGCTTACGACAGAGCACAAGCAATTGTTAAGGGACTAAAAGCGGCCTATAAATTCAAGCAAGAACTAGATGCTCAGTATCCTGATGCAGAAGAAGTAAGAGCAGTGATTTACCAGGACACAGCAAAAGATGCAGAGTATGGATTTGAAAATGCATGGTACCGCGATAAAGTTATTTTTGCAGGCGCTGAACTTATTTATGAGCAAGTAAAGCTTCAAAATACAGACGAACTCGACAAAATTGACGTTATTTTGTCTCGATTGGATTCAACAGATACGCCTTGGGGCGAAGAATCGTTAAATGGAAAATTAACAGTTAGAGACGATGTTTACATTAGCGCCGATCGTACTTACCGATGCTCTAGCATTGAGAACGTTAGTTTTGAGCAAAGCAATGTGCTTTATGGCGTTGATAATACAAGTCCATCGGTTAACTTCCCAACAGCAGATGAATGCGTTAGTGCTAATTTAGATACACCGTTCGAGCGAGGTTTTAGCATTAGCTATACTGAGTCAGGATCGTTTTACCAAACTGACTTTGCCTTTAGAGAGGAAAATGCTGACTTTCAAACATTATCTAATTGGGTAAATGTTAAAGACAAAGCTGTTGATTTAGAAACTCAAGATTTAGTTACTGTACTCGCTGCTATGCCCTATAAGTTTGATGACGAAACATCTATTGATGCTAGCTTTTGGCGTAAATACAAAACCACAGACAACGTACGTATTATTAAAACGATTGAAGGGAAATGGTTTAGAGATACTCGCCAAGAAGATGGAACAATGCTGCATGAGTGCGGTGAAAATGGTATTGATTGGGTGCAATGCGAATAATGTAAAAAGCACTTTAATAAATATTAGTTTAATGCCAGTCAGTTAATAACTGACTGGCATTTTTTTGTTTAAAAAAGCTTACTTTTATGTGCGGTTATAACTGTATACCTGATGGGCTTTATTTTAATCTGTTTTTTACTTGGGTTTACTGTAAAATTACTGGGTTAACATTTGTTAAGTAATACTTACAATTGTTATTGCTCATTAAGTATTTAAACTAATTTAAGTAGAGCTTATGATTTTTTATATTATAGGGTTAAGTTTACTTGTTATTATTTTATGCGTTGCGCTTTATGTAATTTACAGCAATGTACATAAAAGTCGGGTAAGAAAATCCAAAGAATACAACGTACTATTTAATAAAGACACGATAGTGGATGATTTAATCACTCAACTAACAGAAAAAAATAAAACACAAGAAAACCAAGATAAAACAGCTAAAGGTAAAGAAGAAATCCTTGCAATATTTGTTGAGTTACATCGCTCTGGTAGCTTTTGCGCACACTTGAGTGAACAGGAAATTATTTACTTTGTTAAAAAGAAATTAAACATGGAGAGTAGTAAAAATGGATAGCGAAAAAGCAGTCCCAGCAGTAAAAAGTGACTCATTTATGAGTCGATTTGGTCGTCGTAATGTAATTGTTGTTTCATCAATTGTTGTTGTATTAGCCGTAATTGCAACGCTTACATCGCAAGTTGTTTCGTGGAATGAAGCAGATGAGCGTTTAGTACATCAATCAGCTTTTACAGGTAACTTAACCGTAATAAATCAAGCCGGCCCTTATTTAAAAGCGTTTGGTACTACATCGGCTTATAAAAAAGTAATTTCGATTAACTTTACGGGCGATGCCGGTGCAACAGCAAGCGCAATTGTACCGCTAATACCAATTCGATTTTTAGATACTACAACGGGTGGCGCACGAGGTGTCTCTCGTTTTAGATTGCCAGGCAATGTACCAGCAGCTGAATCGGGTGCTTTACGTGGTTTACTTAAAATACACGAAGAGTTTGGTTCACAAGAAACATTAATATCTAATTTATTAATGCGTGCAACCACTGAAAATGTAAAAGCGTCGGCGCGTATGATGTCGGTAGAGCAGCATTACTCTGGTGGTAATGGTCAATTAAGCCAAGATTTTGCTGATCAATTAACAAACGGTATTTTTGTTACTGAACAAATTATTAGTACGGGTGAGCGCGATAAATCTGACGATTTAGGTAATTTAAGTAAACAGCAGCGCGTCACTATTAATATTAAGATGGATGATGAGGGTAATACACTGCGTAACGCACCTATTTTAGGCGCTTACGGTATTACAGTAGTTGATGCCAGCATTATTGATATTGACTACGAAAGCAAAGTAAATGCTCGTCTTGAAGCCCAAAAGCAAGCTGCTGCTGATGAAGCGCTAGCGCGTCAAAACCTTAAAAAAGCTGAGCAACAAGCACGTACTGAAGTGGCTTTAGGTGAACAAGCAATTGCTAAGCAACGTGCTGAATCTGAAAAGCTAAAAATTAAAGAGCAAATTGATGCTGAGCGAATTAAGGCAAATGCTATTATTTCTGCGCAGCAACGAGTGGCTGTAAAAGCCGAGCTTGCAAAAGAACAAGAAGAGATTTTAAAGCAACAACGCTTAGAAGCATTAGGTATGGACGTTTTAGCTGAGGCTCGCTTAAGAGCTAAGTCTGCTGCACTTGATCCTAAGTATGTATTTGATGAAACGTTAAAAGCAGAAGTGAAAATTCAAACTGCTTTATTTACAAGCTTAGGTAATAGTCGTTTAGTGCCTGAAATTGTAATAGGCGCAGGCCAGGGCGAGCAAAGCAATGGCTCTGAATTTATGCGTTTATTAGCCGCTGACGCTGCATTAAGCCTTAAAAAGCGTTTAGAAAAAGATAAAAAATAAACGATTAGTTAAGTATTGCACAAACAATAAAAACGTTGGCTGATTCGCATTGGCCAGCGTTTTTTATTGCGTAAATTTTGTTATTGTATGGTGCGGCTTAGCTTGTGAAAACAAGCTTTTTAAATTATGAAATAAAAGAGTGAGCAGTACTTATGAACTCCAGTAATCAGTTTATTTTAGATTTAGGGCAAGAGCATATTACCATTCAGCGACGATATGAAGCGCTGGGAGCGTTTAACGATTTTTTGATTGCTGTTTGGTTTTTAATTGGCAGTTTTTTCTTTTTAAATGACTCACTAATAGAAAGTGGCACATGGCTGTTTATAGCGGGCAGTGCTCAATTACTTATAAAACCTGTTTTGAAGTTGACCAGCTTAGTACATGTTAGTCGGGTATTTCATTCAAATAAAACTCCATAAATAAAACCATAAATATGACTCATGATGAGTTCAGTTATTATGGCTAATAATTTACCAGTATAAGTTATTTAAATATCAAGGATAGAGCAGTGAAAGTACTTAAGTGGATTGCAATTGGAATAGCTACTTTATTAATTATAGGCTTACTAATTCCCGAAAAAATAATGATTCCGGTACAAGGTGCTACACCTAAAGATTGGAACCATAATACATTTTGGTATGAGCCTTGGGGCAGATCGGGTGTGCACAAAGGAATTGATATTTTTGGCATAAAGAATACTCCAGTAGGTGCCTCAACAAACGGGGTTGTTATATTTGCAGGTGAATTAACTCGTGGAGGTAAAGTGGTGGCGGTGCTTGGGCCTAAATGGCGTATACATTATTTTGCACATTTAAATGACTACTCGGTAAGTGCAGGTGATGTTGTAAGCATAAACAGTCAAATTGGGTTACTAGGCGATACCGGAAATGCGGCAGGGAAGCAGCCTCATGTACATTATTCTATTTTATCGTTAGTGCCCATGCCATGGCTTTATACAACACAAAGCCAAGGCTGGAAAAAGATGTTTTTTTTGAGCCCACACGACAAATTAAAAACTAATTAGCCTGCAACTGGGGTTTTACCCGCGCGAATATTTTTAATGCTTTTAATAAACATATAAATACAGGTAGTTATTAAACAGCCTGCTAAATAAAACACAATACCGTTTGATGCATCAGATAAATTTGCAGCAAGCATAGGGCCAAATACCGAACCAATACTGTAACTCAGTAGCATAACCTCAGTTGCTGAGACTATTTTAGCCATTGGCAGTGAGTCGCACGCAAGTGTTATAGCAATTGGGTAAAGTGCAAAGCTGCATGCGCCTAGTATTAAGTAGCTCACTATTAATCCGGCTAAAGTGTTTGCTTGTAATATACCCACAGCACCGGCTGCGCCTACTAAACAAAACATACCCATCAATAAGCTTTTTTCAAGCCGAGTAGATAAGTAACTTACGAGCGGCTGCACGACCATGCCGCCTAAAATAATAACCGCCATAAGTGTCCCTGTGTACTGAGCTTGATCAGTCTGCGCTGAAATATAAACCGGCATTAAGCCGTAAATAGGGCCCAGTAATAAGCCTGATGCTAAGCATCCGAGCATTGCAGGGTGGCTTAGTGTTTTTATTTCTTTTAGTGGTAGTTTTTCAAGATGCTGTTTTTCGGGCTGACCTTTGGTTATTAATAAAGGCGCTAAAATAGCTAAAAATAATAACGAGGCTACAAATAAATAAGGCGTTGAACCTTCGGTGCCAAGCGGCCCTATAGCAAGCTGGCCTACGGCGCTGCCCCCATAAAGTGAGGTCATGTATAAGCCCAAACGTTTAGCACGCGACTTTGCTGTGTTGGTCATTAATAACCAAGACTCAACAACGACAAACACACCGGCAACAGCAACACCTGCTACAAATCGTGCAATTAACCAGTTAACGGTATTTGGCAGTGCAAGTTGTGCAAGCACACTTACAATTAATAAGCTTAAAAATAATATAAATGCGAATCGATGACCAATTTTTACCACAATGCGCTCTATTGTGGTGGCGCCAATAAGTAAGCCAAAGTAAAAAATGCTCGCAAGCCAAGGCGCTAGGTTTTCATCAAGTTTAAATGCGGGTAACGACAGCGGAATAAGGCTCATTAAAAAGCCGGATGCGATAGCAAAAAACGACAGCCCGATAACGGGTGCTAAAGGGTTATTAGAGGTGCTTGTGGCGGCTGATTCGGCCATTTGTGTTTATCGACTCATCAAGGTAAATAACCACTGTTTTAAAGTTTGAGAGGTTACTTTAATAATAAAATTTGCGCGAATTTAGAGCCAAATTAAAAATAAGTAAAGTGATATTTTATTAAACAATATAAATAAACTTTAAAACGATCGTTTTGGTAAATTATCGGATCTATTATGCTTTTTATTGTAGTGTTTTTATGTAGATATTGTTTTATATTTGTGAGCATTTATTAGTGTTAAACCCTATGTAGAATAGGGTTTAACCGTTTTTTAAAGTGATAAAATTAGCACTTATTTGTTTATTGCATTACTAGTGCAAGGTGGTGATATAAACCAATACCAACAATCACATTAAACGGAAAAGTTACACCGAGAGAGCTCAGCATAGCAAGACCAATATCGGCTTTAGGAATTGCCGCTTTTATTGCAGCGGGCGCGGCTATGTAAGAGGCGCTGGCCACTAAACTGCCCAATATAACTACCGAGCCTAATTCTAAATTTAAAAGTGTGCCTACTGCTGTGCCAATCGTGCCTAAAAATAGCGGGCTCACAATAGCAAATACCGCTAGTTTCCAATGTTTCCAGGGGATAGGGCGAAGAGTTTGCGCGGCTACTAAACCCATTTCTAGTAAAAATAATGCCAGAACAACCTTAAAGCTACTTGTTAAAAGGCTAGTTACTTGGCTGCCTTGAACTGTGCCGTACATCATACCTATGACGACACCACCGATAAGCAAAATGACACTTTTGTTCGTAAGAGTTTCGTGCCAAAGCGCTTTTAACGATGGTTCACTTTTTTGGCTGTTTTGTTTATCAAGTTTTCGGTAAAGCAATAAACCAACAATGATTGCAGGGAGTTCTAACATCACTAAATACAGGGTTACTTCTGCACCAACTACCAATTTAGCCGATTCGGCATAGGCAAGCGCTACAGCAAATGTCCCCGCACTTACTGAGCCATAATGCGCGGCAATGCTGGCACTATTAGCAACAGAGAGTTTAATCACGTATTTTAAAATAGGGTAAAGCATCAATGGTATAAGTGCGCCAAGTAGCATTACCGATCCCATTTCGGGCAGTAGTTGCCAGCTTAAGTTGCCATGGAGCACCATACCGCCTTTTAAGCCGATGGTTAACATGAGCAATAAGCTTAATGTGTCGTAGGTGGCTTTTGGAATGGCCAAGTCCGAGCGTAAAATACCCGCCACTAATCCTAAAATAAAAAACATAACAACAATATCTGGCACTGGCTTTCCTTACTAGGTGGTAAATTAAGTGGCGCTATTGTAGATAAAACTTTGTATAGTAAATAATAAAATAAATACGAGTTATGTATAGATAAATGTCTATAACTTATTTATTAAGTGCAGTTTGTTAGGTTTATGAGGTAGGTATGGATTTACGACATATATCGTTTAGGTTGCTCGAAGTATTTATGAGCGTGGTTAAAACGGGTTCTATAAGCGAAACCGCAAGGCGCTTACACTTAACGCAGCCTACGGTGTCGCTACAAATAAAGCGATTGCAAGAAGCTGTAGCTGAGCCGTTAATGGTTATGCAGCATCAAAAAATGCATGCGACCGAAGCTGGACTTGAGTTATTTAAAACTTGCCAACAGGTGTTTGGGCATTTTGACGATTACCAAGGTTATTTAACCGAACTTAATGGTGGAGCACGCGGCCGTTGTAAAATTGCCATGGTTAATACGGCGCAATATATTTTACCAAAATTACTTGGCCCCTATAGTAATTTACATCCCCACGTTGAACTTCCGCTTGAGATTGGCAACAGGGCAGAGGTGCTTGATAGGTTTGAGCGAGGAGAGGACGATATTTATGTATTTAGCCACCCGCCGTCGCTTGAACACGCACAAGCTGCGCGCTTTTTGCATAATCCACTGGAATTTATAGTGCCGCTAAATCACCCGTTAGCTCACGTAAAAGCCGTTAAATTAACTGATTTAATGCAGTATCGCTTTTTACTCCGAGAAAATGGCTCAGCGACCCGTATGTTATTTGAAAGCGAGTTACAAAGCCGAGGCTTAGTGCTGAGCGATAGCGTACAAATGGCGAGTAATGAAGCAATACGTGTCGCGGTTGCATCGGGGATGGGCATTGCGGTTTTATCACGCCATGTACTTGCAACAGACGATACAAGTTTTAAAATTTTAAACGTAACCGATACCCATTTAGCGAGTCATTGGTATTTTGTAATGCGAACAGATAGGCACATATCGCATGCTGCACGTAACTTTTTAAAGTTTGCGCAGCAGCACGTAGAGCAATATTTAGATACGCAGTGGGTGCGTAATGAGTTACATAACTTACACTTAGATTAATCTTAAATTTTATTAATTAATATCGGGTGTTGAGTCTCTTAAAATAAGCTTTGGCTGAAACACGTGCTTTACTGTTATGCCGCTTTTTTTATAAATGTCCTTAAGTACTAAGTTAGCCGCAGCTCGGCCCATTTCGGGAACTGGGTTATCTATTGTAGTAAGCGTTGGGTAGAGGTAATTGGTAAAAATTACGTTATCGAACCCAATAATAGCTAAATCTTTTGGTAGGTTAAAACCGTGTTCGCGGGCGTATTTCATAGCACCCGATGCCATTTCGTCATTGGCGCATACAAGCGCGGTTATTTGCGCTTTATTTTGAATAAAATGCCTTAAGCCGTCGCTTCCGCCGGTTTCTTTAAAGTCGCCTATGTAAAATAGGTTTTCGTCAAAGGTTAGGTTGTATTCTGCTAGGGCTTGTTTGTGGCCTTTTAAACGGTTTGACGCATCTTCTTTAAACTGCGGGCCTGCTATGTACGCAATGTTTTTATGACCTTTGTTGATCATGGCTTTAGTGGCTAAGTAGCCGCCCATTACGTTGTCGAGGCTAATGCAGTTTTCTTCAATTTCTTTAACGTAGCGGCTCATTAAATAAATAGGGGTTTTGCCTTTACTTAACTCAATTAGGTACTCGTTTGATACCGCTTCTACGTGGGCAATAATAGCGTCGCAATTACGGCCTATTAAAAATTCAAAGCCGCTTTTTTCTTTTTTCTCGTCACTGTGCCCAGGCGTAATAATAACGTGTTTACCCGCAATACGAAGGTGCTCTTCAATGGCTGACATCATTTGACCAAAAAACGGACCATCCAACTCAGAAACTAAAATACCGACGCTGTTTGTAGTGCTAGATGCCAAAGAGCGAGCAATAGAACTTGGCTGATAGCCTAGCTCTTTCATTGCTTCTAATACCTTTTTTTTAGTTTTTTTGCTTACGTAGTCGTTGTCGTTAAGCACCCTTGAAACAGTTGATAAAGACACACCTGCCATTTCTGATACTTGATAAATTGTCGCCATTGATGTCCTAGCTTATATGTGTTTTTACTCGCGCTTTATAAAAATATAAAGCGCGAAGAATCATTAAAAGTTAATTTACACATTACTGCGTCTAATTGCTAAGTCTTCTGTTATTTTTTGCGTCATCGCTGAAGTAAGCGGATAAATAAGCATCAATGCGGCGCCTAAAAAAGCAAATGCGGCAGGTATCCAGCTCATAAGTAACTGCATACCAGGTAGGGCTTGCGTAATTGTTAGCTCATCCATACCGTTATAGCCGTAGCCTGCAAGTACCACTAATACTAATGCACCAGCAAAACCACCACCGGTTTTTTGCACAAATGTACCCGCAGAATAAATAAGGCCTGTAGCGCGGCGTTTATTTTTCCACTCTGAATAATCGGCTGAATCGCCAAGCATACTAAAGAACAATGTTGGCATCATGGCGGCAAAAAATTCAGCAGCACAACCAAAGGTAAATACTGCTACCAGGTTATCGCTAGGTACCCAGTAAAATGCAGTAGTGAGTAACCCGCTTAGCATTAATGATGCAATAAAGAGGTTTCGTTTACCCATTATTTCAGCCAGTTTACCTGTGGCAAGTGCGCCTAATATAGATACAACCAACAAGGCAATAAAGTATTGCCCAGCCATGAGTTCATTGGCTACGTGGTACTTAAAGTAGTACGCAATTACGCCGTATTTAATGCCATTAAACATCATGGTTAAAAAACCAATGCCAAGTAATACCAGCCAAGGTTTGTTGGTCAGAAGATCAACCATGTCGCGCTGTGATCCCGTTAAGCTTTGCTTATCTTTATTGAGTAATTTTTTAATAACGAATGTCATTGCAGCCATAACAAGGGCAAAAAATACGCCGCTGTATAAATCGCGGTAATAAAAAAACAAGGTAGTAGCAAGCAAAGGTAGGATTATAAATGGCAGGCTTTTGGTTAAATCAAATAATTCTGATTTTAAATTACCTTCATTTGAGGCGTGCGGTGTTACACGCTCTTTAGTGGTCGCAAACGTTATAATCATTAAAATAATAAGTAAGCTGGCAAATAAGTACATAGTAAGCTGATAGCCTTTAGCGTTGTCGCCACCGCCAAAAAATGCCACTAGCTCAGGTAAAAAACCCATAACCAATAAACCACCAGTAAACGCACCTGCAAACCTAAAACCAGAGAGCTTTGTGCGCTCTGTATCGTCTGGTGTCATTACGCCCATAAGTGCCGAGTAGGGCACGTTACTTACGGTGTAAGCAAGCGTTAAACCAATGTAGGTTACGTAGGCATAAATAAGTTTGTTGGTAGTGCTAAAGTCGGGGGTAGTAAAACACAACACCATAAACAAGCCCAAAAATGGTGCCGAGTAGAGTATCCACGGGCGAAACTTACCAAAGCGCGACTGCGTTCTGTCGGCAATCATACCCATAATAATATCGGTTACGCCATCTGATAGTCTTACCACTAAAAACAACATGGCAGCGGCAGCCGCCGATATGCCAAATGTATCGGTGTAAAACACCGCTAAATAAGCAAGCGCGCCGCGCCACACTAAGTTAGCGCCGGCATCGCCCATGGCGTAACCGACTTTTTCGTATAAAGGGAGTTTGTTCACAGTGTGTGTTCTTATTGTTATAAGCCGATAAATTATCGGCTAGTTATTAGTTTAGTGTACGCTTTACCGCTGGCTTTAACAGTTCGTTTTTGTGTGTTGTAGTCTACGTGTACTATGCCAAAGCGTTTTAAATACCCCTCAGCCCATTCAAAGTTATCCATTAGGCTCCAAGCAAAGTAGCCATCTACTTTTACGCCTTGCTCGGTTGCGTTATGTAGGGCATTTAAATGCTCGTGGTAATATTCAATACGGTCGTTATCGTTCACTTCGCCGTCTTTAAATTCGTCAGCCATGGCTGCACCGTTTTCGGTAATGTAAATAGGTGGTAGGGTGTATTTTTCGTTTAACGATACAAGTAATTCTGTCAGCGCTTTAGGATAAATTTCCCAGCCAATATCGGTCATTGGTGCTTTATGTGGCAGCTCATGGTAAAAGTCGGTTTCACTTGCTTGATAATGCATGCGGGTATAAAAATTAACCCCTAAGTAATCTAGTGGTTGAGCAATTATTTCCATGTCGCCATCCAAAATATCAGGGCGGTGGGCTTTAGGTAATTGCGAAATTATATCTGGGTACTTACCTTGCATTACAGGCTGCATGTACCATTGGTTTATGTAGTCATCAGCAAATGCAGTAGCTTTTAAATCGTCTTCACTTTGGGTAACTGAGTAACAAGGCGTAAAGTTAAGTACAATACCGTTTAGTGTATTTGGGCTGTTTTTAGCAAGTACTTGCATAGCCAAACCGTGACCCAGTAATAAGTGGTGCGCGGCTTTACGACCAAATTCGCGACCTACAATACCCGGCGCATGTACGCCAATTTCGTAGCCTAAAAATGAGCTACAAAACGGCTCGTTTAAGGTGGCGTACGAGTGTACGCGGTCACCAAATGCTTTTGTAATTAAATCTGTGTAATGCGCAAATTCGTAAGCGGTGTTACGGTTTAGCCAACCGCCTTCGTCTTCAATATGTTGTGGTAAATCCCAGTGGTACAGCGTTACAAAAGCTTTAATGTTACGGCGTTTTAATTCATCTAAAATGTCGGTGTAAAATTTAACACCTGTCGGGTTTAGGTGGCCATTTTTAGTCATTACGCGCGGCCACGAAATAGAAAGTCTGTAAGCGTCTACACCTAATGACTCAATTAAGTTTATATCGTCTTTCCAGCGAGAGTAGTGCTCGCAGGCTACATCGCCATTTGAATTATCGACTATTTTGCCTTCTTTACTGCAAAAGGTATCCCAAATACATGGCAAGCGATCAGCTGCGCCGCCTTCAATTTGAAATGAGGCCGTAGCTACACCATAGGTAAAATTTTTGGCTAAAAGGGGTGAGCCACTAGGTAAAGATAATTGTTTCATTAAGAGAAAACCTCTGCTTCTTTTTTTGGTAAAGGTTGCTTTGTATATAGCGTGTATTAAATTTAATATTGGAAGCGCTTCCATATTTAATTTGATTAATCACTAAGGATGGTATTTAATAACTTTAAGGAAGCGCTTCCATATTTAGGTTAGTGGCTATTGCTAAGTAGGTCAATAGTTAAATTTAAATAACAAATAGGTGCTGCACAAAAACACACTGACACAACACAGGGCTATAAAAATGAAAAAAAGCTTAAACACTAATAGGTTACGAATGCTCCCTATTTTAATAGGCGGATTATGCGTTTTAAGTGCGTGTAATAAACAAGAGGTTAACGCTAATAATAGCCAAGGCGCCGTAGCCAAAAAGGCTGAGCATGAGCAAGGTGATTTATCACTTTGGCCAACGCTTAAAAGTAAGGTAGTGAAAACGCCTGAAATTGAAAATACGATTGCACAGTATTTAAAAACAATGACGCTTGAGCAAAAAGTAGCGCAGATGATCCAACCTGAAATTCGCGATATAACTGCTGCAGACATGCGCAAATATGGTTTTGGTTCGTATTTAAATGGCGGTGGCTCGTTCCCGAATGCTAATAAGCATGCAACGCCTGCAGATTGGATAACGCTTGCTGAAAGCATGTATCAGGCCTCGGTTGATGACTCAATTGATGGCAGTAAAATTCCGACCATGTGGGGCACCGATGCCGTACATGGCCATAATAATGTGATTGGGGCGACGTTATTCCCTCACAATATTGGTTTAGGTGCAGCAAATAATCCCGCATTAATTGAGCAAATTGCAGCAGCTACGGCAATAGAAGTAATGGCAACAGGCATAGATTGGGTATTTGCACCAACTGTTGCGGTTGTGCGCGACGACCGATGGGGCAGAACGTACGAAGGCTACTCTGAAGACCCTGCAATTGTACGTGAATATTCAGCCGCAATTGTAAACGGATTACAAGGCAGAGCTGGTGATGACTTTTTAAGTGACAAACGCGTAATTAGCACTGTTAAGCACTTTTTAGGCGATGGCGGCACGGTAGATGGCGACGATCAAGGGGACAACATTGATAGCGAAGAGACGTTATATAACATTCATGCACAAGGTTATATAGGAGGCTTAACCGCAGGTAGTCAGTCGGTTATGGCATCGTTTAATAGCTGGAATGGTAAAAAAAATCACGGTAATAAATACTTACTTACCGATGTACTAAAAACAAAAATGGGTTTTGATGGCTTTGTTGTAGGCGATTGGAACGGGCACGGACAAGTCGCCGGCTGTACAAATGAAAGCTGCCCGCAAGCTGTTAATGCCGGGCTTGATATTTTTATGGTGCCAACGGGTGCTTGGAAACCACTTTATGAAAATACAATTAAACAAGTAAAAGCGGGCACAATAACAATGGCGCGAATAGATGACGCCGTGGCACGTATTTTACGCGTTAAATTACGCGCGGGTTTATTTGATAAACCAAGCCCCGCAAATCGAAAATATTCAGGTAAGTTAGAACTAATAGGTGCACCTGCACATCGCGATATTGCCCGCCAAGCGGTACAAGAGTCGTTAGTACTGCTTAAAAACAACAACCATTTATTACCGCTTAACCCGTCAAGCAACATACTTATAGCAGGCGATGCGGCCGATAACATAGGCAAGCAATCGGGTGGTTGGAGTATTACGTGGCAAGGAACTAATAATCAAAATGCAGATTTCCCTGGAGCAACGTCTATTTATGCCGGATTAAAAACGCAAATAGACTCTGCTGGCGGTAACGCTATTTTAAGCCCAACGGGTGAATTTAATACTAAGCCCGATGTAGCCATTGTTGTATTTGGTGAAGAACCATATGCAGAGGGGCATGGCGATAAAGACAACCTTGAGTTTGAGCGTAACAATAAACGCTCTCTTAAAATATTAAAAACATTAAAGCAGCAAAATATACCGGTTGTTTCTGTGTTTATATCGGGCAGACCAATGTGGGTTAACAGCGAGCTAAACGCGTCAGATGCATTTGTAGCAGCATGGCTTCCTGGCACTGAAGGACAAGGCATTGCAGATGTTTTATTAGCGGATGCAAGTGGGCAGGTACAGTACGACTTTAAAGGTAAATTGTCTTTCTCATGGCCTAAATCGCCACTACAAACCGCAGTAAATAAGGGCGATGCTGATTACTCACCATTATTACCCTATGGCTTTGGTTTAACATATAAAGATGAAAGTACGCTTGCCAATAATCTAAATGAAGACTCAGGTGTTGATATTAGTAACCTTGCGCCGTTGTCTATATTTAATGGCAGTTTTAAAACGCCGTGGCGTTTGTTTTTAAATTCAAACAGCGAGCAGCACCAAGTAGCAAGTAACAGTGTAAAGCTCGGTGGCATTACTTATCGCACTGAAGACAAAGCGATTCAAGAAGATGCGATGCAATTTAACTTTGATGGCACTGCATCCAGCTACATCGAAATTAATAGTAACTTTACCGAAGACAAAGTGGCCTACATTGAAGCAAATTCGACCCTTAGTTTTAGCTATAAAGTAAACCAAATACCTAGCTCACATACATACCTTGCAATGAAGTGCGAACAAGGTTGTGGCGGCGAGCTTGATATTACTAATGAGCTTGAAAATGCTGATTTAAATACATGGCAAACCATGAGTATAGATTTAACCTGTTTTGCTAAAAAGGGCGTTGATTTTGCCAGAATAACCAGCCCTTTTATTATTAAAACGGCAGGAGAGCTTAACGTTTCAGTTGCAGATATTAGCTTTGAACCACAAAGCGCTAAAAGCGCCGTGGTTAAGTGTGAATAATAAAACGTAAAAGTTGTTGTGTGTACCCAAAGCCCTAAGGGCGTGTTTATCTTTGTGGATTGAAATTTGTTCAATCTAGGGGTAATTTAATCGCGGCGCGAGGTTTGTAACCTAGTGGGCTAAGTAAAAACCGAGCAACAAAGAGTAAATTGCCCCTAGGCAGAACCCTACGGGCAGCGCATGTTTGGCATTTATGCTACGTTATCGCCTATTTATGGGGAATAACCACACTACATAGGCTCTGCCTTGCCTAAAAACCAAACATACTGCTGCAAATTCAACCACCAAAGAACAACACGCCCTAATAAGGGCTTTTTTTTATGCTGGGCAATACTGTTTTAAAAACTCATGATGAGATGGTAATTGGCTGACGCGTTGCTCTATTTGTTGCTTAATGCCGTGTAAAAAACGGGTGAGTTCTTCATCGCTCATCATGCTGGCTATTAAGTGATGTTGGTTAGGCTCAATACCTTGACCAAGCATTACTTGCACCCACGAGTCGACTCTAAAAATGTCGCCATCGTCTAAAAATACACGGCCGGTTTGTTTAAACAAATCAATTTTATGTTGAAGTGTTTTTGGCACCTCCATCGCGCTACAGTGTTGCCAAAACTCACTGTCATCGCGATTAGTTACTTTGTAGTGCAGCACAATAAAGTCGCGAATATTTTCTATTTCACTTTTAAGCTGTTTGTTGTATTCGTCAATGGCGTGATTGGTAATGCCATTAAACGGAAATAAACGCATAAAGCGAATAATACCCGACATAATTAAGTGAATGCTGGTGGACTCAAGTGGCTCTACAAAACCGCTAGCAAGGCCAAGTGCTAGGCAGTTTTTGTTCCAGCCTTTTAAGCGCCGGCCTGTTTTAAATTTAATAATACGCGGCTCTGTAATAGCCTCACCTTCAATGTTATTTAATAGTAGCGCTTTGGCTTGTTCGTCATCCATATATTGGCTGCAATAAACTAATCCATTGCCGACACGGTTTTGCAGCGGTATACGCCACTGCCAGCCGCTTTTGTGTGCAATAGATCGGGTAAGTGGCAATACGGTATCGCTGGTGGATTTTGTTTGCACGGCAATGGCGCTGTTACACGGTAATAAGTGCGACCAGTCTTCGTAGCCAGTATGCAATGCTTGCTCTATTAATAAGCCTCTAAAGCCGGTGCAATCAATAAAAAAGTCGCCATTAATATACTCGCCACTATTTAAAGTTAATGACTCTATATGGCCTGTTTTAGTGTTTTTTACTACTTTTTGTATTTTGCCTTCAATACGTTTTACACCTAACGGCTCTGAAAATTCACGTAAAAACTGCGCGTAACGCGTGGCATCCATATGGTAGGCATAGTTAATGGGGTTTTGCTGATTAAACGCAAATTTACCGGCTTTAGCCGCTTGCAGCTCGTAGCAGTAATCGCCAAATGGGTTGTTTATTCCAAGTGCTTTTCCTTGCAGCCAAAAGTGATGAAATTCACCCGCCCAACATTCTTTGCCCGTTGCGCCAAATGAGTGAATATAATGCGTGTTTTCATCGCCCCAGTTTTCAAAGCTAATACCTAATTTAAAACTAGCTTGAGTGGCTTTCATAAATGCTTGCTCGTTTATACCCAGCAATTTATGAAATGTACGAATAGGCGGAATTGTTGCTTCGCCAACGCCCACAGTGCCAATATCGTCAGATTCAACAAGGGTTATGTTTATATTGTTGCCAACTAATTTAGCAAGTGCTGCTGCAGCCATCCAACCTGCAGTGCCGCCCCCAGCAATTACTACGTTTTTAACAGCGTTTGTTTTAGTCATTATGTGGCTGCCCATTATTTGATAAAAGATGATTTAAAAGCGCGCGATTACTTGGTAGTCCGTTTAAACACTGCGCTATTTTTTCGCGGTTTTGCTGATAATAGTAATCCCCAACACGTGGGTCGTTAAATGCATTTTGTGCAGATACTGTTTGTGTATTAAAGCCCATGCCATATAAAACGTATTGGTAACTGCTTGATGAAAACACTTCTTCGTTTTCAATAAAATCAAAGCGGCTAGGGGGCTGAAACTGCCAAAGTTTAAGTAAGTTTTGCAGGCGCTTGGGCGCGGTATTTAAATTACTAATATCTTGCCAATAAGGAGTGTCGTCGCGCTCGCTTAGCACATAATGAAGTTTTAAAAACTCAATAACGCGCTGCCAACGGGTGCTAAAACGGTCATTAAAACGCGTTTCAAGTTGGCTCATGTGGGTGCGGTTTTGCGGGAGTTGCTCGCTTATCATGCTAATTGAAAGCTCAACCATAGCAAGTGCTGACGCTTCAAGTGGCTCTAAAAAGCCAGCTGACATACCCACTGCAACACAGTTTTTAATCCAAAATTTTTGCCTGTAGCCAGGGCTGAATTTTAATACGCGGTAGTTAAGTTGCTCAGCTTGTTGCTCACTGGTGCTTTTGGCTATGTAGCTTTTTAGTGTATTTGTTGCGCTTTCATCACTTTGATATTTACTACTAAATACATAACCTGTACCACGGCGCGTTGGCAGGGCTATATCCCAAATCCAGCCGTTACTTTGTGCTGTAGATAGCGTTGCAGAGGCAATTGGCTGACTGGTGTGTGCATTAGGTATTTGCGCCGCAACAGCGCTGTTATTAAATAAAATATGATCTTGCGCTATAAACTCACTATTAAAATGCTCACCAATTAAACGAGCGCAAGAGCCTGAGCAATCTATAAATAAATCACCCGTTATATCGCCATTATTATTTGTTTTTAATGAGGCAATATAGCCATGCTCGTCGTTAATAACATGAGTTACATCGTCAGTAATATGCGTAACGTTTAGGTTTTTAACGCAGTAATTTTTTAAAAACTCAGCAAATTTACCCGCATCTAAATGATAGCCATAGTTGGTAACTGCTGCATATTCGGGTGTTTGTAATTGTTTTGGTGCAAGTGCTGCTTGGCATACAAAGCTTTGCATATTAACAACGTCGGCAAATTTTTGGTTAGGTGCAATACGTTGCCAACTGGCGTGTAAATTAGTGTGCTCGTAGCCTTGTGGATTCATAAAAGGGTGGTAGTAGTTTTCTCCCTCGCTGAGGTTTCGCCAATTTATAAATTTAGAACCTTGCTTAAATGACGCGTCGCACTGGGTTATAAAATCACTTTCTTTAATGCCAATGCGTTGTAGGGTGTTGCGCATTGACGGCCACGTGCCTTCGCCCACACCCAATATAGGCACATTTGCCGACTCCACTAACGTTACATTAAGGTGCGGGTGTTCGGCGGCTAATAAGCCTGCGCTTAGCCAGCCGGCAGTACCACCACCTAAAACGACTATTTTTGTTACTGGTTTGGTCATGAGTTAACACCCTAAAGTTGATAACAATTAAACTAGCATCAATACTGTTTTAAATACAAAAAAGCCGCTAGTAAAAACTAACGGCTTTACTTTGTATTACCTTTAGAAGTTGTAACGCATACCAATATTGTAACGTGCACCTAGCTGTTGTAGGTTCCACAATTGAACTGACGTACGGCCATGTTCGCGGCTGTTTTGTTCAGTAATATTAAGGCCTTCAACAAAAAACGAGAGTTGCTCGCTGTAGTTGTACGCAACATTAAAGTCGATTTGATAATATTCTTCAGTAAAGCCTGGCTCATTTACGTATCGAGCTGCGCTATTTAAAAACTTATCGCGCCAGTTGTAAGCAATACGTGCTTGAAAATCGTCGTTTTCGTACATTGCAATAAAGTTAGCTGTATCGCTTAAACCCACTAGTGCAAATTGTGTAGTAGTAGGGTCAGCGTTTACATCAAAGTCTATGTCGCCATTAACAGTGGTGTAGTTTGCTTGCACCCCAAAACCGCTTTCACCAAAAAAGTGCTGAAAGGCAATTTCGAAACCATCAATTGTGGCATTTTTATTGTTGGTAGGTACTTGCGCTGTAAATTCTAGTAATGGGTCATCGCTGTTAGCAATTACATCGTAGGCGGCTTCAAACTCTTCGTAGGTCATAGAGTCAAAATCAACATTGTTTTCTGTTGCGGCAACCATTTGAAATAAGTTTGAATCGGTTACTGCAAGTCCGCGAGATTCTAGCTCAACAATGGCAGCTTGAGCGCGAGGGCCCGCTGTTGCATCACGTAATCCGTAGTAGTTTTGCGTCATTGGTGTTAAACCAATAAAGTTTTCGATGTCTTTAGTGTAATAACCTACCGACACATAACTTGTTTCTGCAAAGTACCACTCAGCCGATACATCAATATTATCTGATTCAAGCGGCACTAAGCCTGGATTACCCGTTGACGCTGTAGCCGGTGAAGAACCCGCTAAAAGAGTAGGGGCACCTGGTACACCAACAGTCGCTGCTGAACTTAAGTTGTCGTAAGTTGGGCGAGCAATTGTTGTGCTATAAGAAAAACGCGCTTTTACGTTTTCAATTACTTCTATGTCAAAGTCAAAGCTTGGTAAAAAGTGATCGTAGCTAGATTTAAGCGTGAAATCTTCTTTATCTGAGCCAAAACGAACGTTAAAGTCGTTATTACCTTCCCATGCTACTGCGTTAGGTAAGTCGATATTAGCCGTTGAGGTAATGTCGGTAGACTCTTGGCGTGCGCCAATAACAATGTTGTATGGCATATCGCCAATGTAGCCGTTGTAAGTAAATTGCACAAACGCTGCGGTTATGTCTTCTTCAATGGTGCGGTTAGTTGCAAATGCGCCATCGGCTGCAAAGTTAAAGCCGTACTCTTCACCTGCCCAGTAACCAATTTGCGATGCGCTGCCGGTATAACCTTGGTTGAACGAGCCCGATGTATCGTAGTCGTCAAACTCAGCTAAAAAGTTTGTTGGGTTAAGGTAGCCATCAGGTAGTTCGCCTGGGTTTTCTATCCCCCAGTTACCCATTGTATTACGTGTAAGTGATTGCAGTGAATGGCTTTCCATAGAGCGAGACTCTATACCAAAGTCAATTGCACCGTTTTCAATTTCGTATTTACCATGGATTCTAAATTCTGTGATTTCAGACTCTTGGCGAGCAAAGTTAGAATCTAAAATAGACGTACCCACATCAGAGGCATCTAACGTGTTATTACAATTTAGGTTGTCTCGGCGGCAATCATCAAAATCGATACTCATTGATGGAAGCTCACGGCTAAAATCAACTTCTTGTGCGTTAACTACGTTTGCGCCCAAGCCTGCATTTACCCAGCTGCCGTAAGGTGCATCTGGTTTGCTAGTGGCTTTTGAATTGTGCGCATCAAACATAAAGCTCAATTCTGAATTGAAATAGTATTCAACGTTTAAACCAATAGAGTCGTTTTGGTTAACTTGGTTTAGCTCTTGAAACGCTAAACCTAAATCGCGTGTTTGCTGATCGCGACGTTCTTCTCGGTAGTAAATAGGGGTTTTTACTGTGTTATCGTCAAATGTTAGCGCGCTTTTGTAGTTATCCATCCATATTGATTGCTCAGCACGGGCTTCGAACAAATCTTGCTTAGAATATGTGTAATCAAGCGTGGCTGTTAAATCGTCAATTGGGCTGTATTGCAGCGTTAATTGAGCGTTTGTACGCGTACGTTCTCTGTCGGCAATGGTATAGCGCAAATCTGATGGCATTGAATAAAGCTGACCAACAGCGGGTGCATTAGTTAAAACAATATCGTCTGCTGCTTGTGGGATTGTGCCGTCAAAAGCAGATGTATTCCATTGATTTACAAACGCACCTGTTGATGAGCTATCGCGCTGTTGCATGCTGGCAGTTAACGAGGCGCCAAATTTAGCTTCACTGTCGGTCCAGCTAATTAAGCCCGAAAGCTCTGGTGTTATGTCATCACCAACGCGGTTTGTTGAATCGTGTAATGCTTTTACGCCAATGCTTGAAACAAAGCCTGGATTATCAAGTGGGCGAGCGGTATTAATATTAATTGTTGCGCCAATACCACCTGATGCAATACTTGCTTTACCCGTTTTATATACTTCAACCGATTTAACGCTGTCAGACGCTAAGTTTGCAAAATCAAAAGCACGAGAGCTGGGTGTACCGCCGCCTGAAGGCAATGAAGCTGCCGGCATAGTACGTCCGTTTAGGGTTACCATATTGTAGTCGGGGCCAAAACCACGAACTGTTACTTTAGAGCCTTCACCATTTGAGCGATCAATCGACACACCCGTAATACGCTGTAGCGACTCTGCTAAGTTGGTATCTGGAAATTTACCAATATCTTCAGCTGATATAGCATCTACAACGCCAGCGGCGTCGCGCTTTAAACGAGTAGACTCTTTAATACTACTTTTAAAACCAGTAACTTGAATTACTTCAACATCTGTATTTGCTTCTTGTGCATATACAGGTAAAGAGATTGATGCGCCTAAAATCAGAGATAGGCTGGTTGCTATCTTTGTTTTTCTTACAATATGGTTAGACATTCGGTTTCCCTCGCGCTTTTATCATTATTATTAACAGCTTGTATGGGGCTGTTATTGTGTAATTGTAAACATTGTCAAATGTATGGAAGCGCTTCCAGAAAAACCTATTTAATTTAGCTTTGTGGAAGCGCTTCCAGAAATGCTAGTTTAAATTTTAAATAGGGTCAACTATTGTTTTAATAAAATGAGACTAAATTGTTTTTAAAATGTGTGTTTTTTAGATTTAAATCATAAATTACAGTTGGTTATGAAAGGCCATTCAAGTACAGTGCTGTAACAACATTTTATTATAAGAAACCCGATTACTGATTCATTTAGTTATTTAAACACTTTATGGTGTTTTAACATCAGCTTTTGCTACAGGCTAAAATTAATAGGTAGAGCGTTGGTGACTAAACCTAGGCACCTTTGCTGAAAATTTACACATTATTAAATGTGAAATTTTTAGGCACCTAAAACAGAGGGTATCTCATTTTATAAATTGGTCATTAAAAATCAGATATTGTTTAAAAAATCGTTAATTAAATCACTAAAAAGTAACGTAGTTTTTGCAGAAGATGGTTTAAAAATAAACTTATAAAGTATTGCGCATAAGAGTGTTGCGGGTCGCTAGTTTTATCGCTATTTTAAAGGCTCTCTCATAGATGGATTTTATTATGCGCATTAAATTTTTAGCGAGCTTTTATTCTTTCTTCTTGTTTGCACTGTTTGGTTGTGACGACCAAAGCATGGCAATGCAAGATAGCCCTCAGCTAAATAGTAATGCAAGTAACTTACCCACTGATCTCAAAGTAAACACACCTCCAGCAGCTCAAACAAACGAACCCGCTTTAGTGGTCGGTATGCTTGCAACACATTGTAAAAGTAATGAAGCAGCCTACATTAACGCAAAAATGCATAAAGTTGTGCGTAACCCAGATGAAAGTACAGCCTACAAGTTAGAGCCTACCGATAAAGTGCTTTCTATTTGTGTTGCAAAAGATGACTCATCGCTTAGTTATCGATTTGGTAGAGTTAATGACATAGGGCTTGAAAAAGAAGCTACACCAGATGCACCATTTGGTAGTTACTACAGGCAAGTAGGGCGTATTGGCGAGAGTATTTTATTTTTTAGTAACGGCGAATATCATTATTATATTATTAACTCAGGCGGTATGGGCAGCGGTGTAACCGTTAATGTTTATAAAAACGATACATTAATAACTGAGCTGTTTTCGGGTAATGATCCTTACGATGATTTTGTTATAGCAACCGATTTAAATTTCCCTAAAAAATTGGTTATCGAAAAACAGCCATTTAATAAGCAAATGCAGTAAATAATGACTCCACAGCAGCAAAACGTAATAGAGCAAGGGCATTGGTTTAAAAACCGTAGCGCTTATTTAAAAAGCTTTTTATTAACGCAGGGCAAAACGCTCTCGCTAAAAGCTCAGCAATCATTATTTTTGCGAGGTGATAAGCACGATGGAATTTATGCAGTGCTTAGCGGCGTGGTGCGTATTAGTGGCGTAAGTAACGAAGGCAAAGAAGCCGTATTGAGCTTTATTGATTCATCACTGTGGTTTGGCGAAGTTACCTTGTTTGATGGTGGCCTGCGTACTCATGACGTATATGCACAAACTGATGTTGTGCTTTTTTACATTCCCCAACGCGAGCTTGAACAGCTATTAAACGAACAGCCACAATATTGGCAAGAGTTTGGTTTATTGTTGGCACAAAAGTTACGCCTAATGTTTACCTCAATGGAAGATCACGCATTACTAAGCGCTGAGCAAAAAGTATGCAATCGACTTTTAATGCTCAGCGAGCATACAGAGCACTTAACACCACTTGTTTTATCTCAGCAGCAACTTGCTGATATGACCTACCTAACGCGCCAAACTATTAATCAAATACTGCAACAGCTTGTTAGCCTACAAGCCATTAGTTTGGGGTATCAACGCATAACTGTTTTAGATAAACAAAAGTTACAGGCGCGTGCTACACAAGCTTAAATAGAGACTGTTTTATTTAGTTGGAACCAAAATTGCTACAGATAATGTAACGCAATAATGGATTTGAGCTAATGACTACAATAACCTTTAAAAATCAATATAGTAATTATAACTCTCCTACAGTAAATAAAGCGGCAGGTCTAAGCGAAGTTGCGGCAACTAATGTCCTTCCTAATGAAAAAACAAGTGATGCTAAAGGCATTACCTCAGCCTCTAAAGATCAAACGTTTTTAGAAAGTGCCCAAGAAGCACTGGTTTATCAGCGCTTAGGCGTAAACAAAAACAAGATAGACGAGCTAAAAGCGACAATAGAAGAGCTCACTAAAGAGCTACAAAGTGAGGGCGCAGACCCTAGCACAATTGCTGATAAAATAGAGGAACTTCAAAAAATGCTGGAGCAAGAGTATCAAAAAGGGCGCGAGCGAACGAATATGCAAGGTGAGCATGAGCCGGGTAAAATAATTTCTGCATTTGTTTAATTTACAAAATGTCGGATAACTGACATTGTTGCTGTGCTTACTTTTGCTAAAGTAAGTTTTATAGATAAAAATAAAGGTAAAACAATGAAAACACTTCAACAGCAACTTGGTAAATATGGTTTGTATCATCGTTCTAAGCGTAATGTACTAACGCACTTTATTGGTATTCCGCTCATTGTATTTGCAGCGTTGTGTTTACTAGCGCGCATTCAAATACCCCTTGGTAGTGTAGTAATTGATGGTGGACAACTTTTTGTATTAGCGTCGGTTGTTTATTATTTTATGCTGAGCTTTTCGCTTGGCTTTATTATGGCCGTGATATTCACTTTACTCCTTGTTGGTGCTCAGCCTATTGCGGCAATGGCGTTTTGGCCTTGGTTGAGTATTGGCGTAGGTGTGTTTGTATTTGGCTGGGTATTACAGTTTATTGGGCACTATTACGAAGGTAAAAAACCGGCGTTTGTAGATGACCTAATTGGTTTAATTATTGGCCCTTTGTACGTAACTGTTGAACTACTATTTTTAATGGGTTTTTACAAAACATTAGAAGATGAAGTAAACGCAATAGCAGGTCCTACAAAGGCGTAAAATACTTTACTAAGTACCTTTATAAAACCTAATAAATAACAATAAAAGGGCAGATAACGCATGCAATATAATAATAAAACCGTGTGGATCACCGGCGCATCATCAGGTATCGGTAAAGAGCTTGCTATACAATTTGCTGAGCTTGGAGCGTGCGTTATTTTATCGGCGCGCAATGTAGATAAACTAAACGATTTAAAAGCAACGCTTAAAGGCGAAGGGCACTTAGTTGTGCCACTGGACTTAGCCGAGCCAGAGCATGTACTGAGTACAATAACAGCAAAAATGAGCGAGCTTCCTGCAATAGATATTTTAATTAATAACGGCGGCGTATCGCAGCGCAGTTTATTTTTAGAAAACGACTTTAACGTGTATCGCCAATTAATGGAGGTTAATTACTTTGGCTTAATTGCACTTACTAAAGCTGTATTGCCTGCTATGGTGGCAAGGCGCAGTGGTTCAATTGTGTCTATTAGTAGTGTGGCGGGTAAAGTAGGTTCAAAATTTAGAACAGGTTATTCGGGTTCTAAATATGCGGTTGTTGGTTTTATGGATTGCCTACGTGCAGAAGTAGCACAACATAACATTCATTGTTTAACAATTTGCCCAGGCTCTATTAAAACAGCAATTGCGCATAACTCACTAAACGAGCAAGGCATAGCGCAAAATAAACCAGAAGAGTCGATAGAAAATGGCATGGATGTAAGCGTAGCAGCTTCAAAAATGATTCGTGCCATTAGTAATAAAAAAGACGAAGTGATTATTGGCAAAGGTTTAAGTGGTTGGGCGCCTACAATTAAGCGCTTTTTTCCTACTTTGTTTAATCGCATTACCGCAAAAACAAACTATAGGTAGCGTCGTTTATTTCAAAGGCGTAAAATGCCGTAAATTTGATCAATTTAGAAAAGGATTCTAAATGAAGTATTTATGGCTGAGCCTGTTTTTTATTGTATTAATTTGGTCTGGTATTTACCCAAAAGATCAATTTACATGGCTGCTTGAAGTTATCCCCGCAATTATTGGTTTAGTGCTGCTAGCAAGTACCTATAGCCACTTTAAACTTACCCCTATTTTATATACATTTATTTTAGCGCATTGCATAGTGCTGATGATTGGCGGGCATTACACCTACGCCGAAGTCCCTTTGTTCGATAACCTATTTGGTAGCGAGCGTAATAACTACGACAAAGTAGGGCACTTTTTTCAAGGGTTTGTACCTGCACTACTAGCACGCGAAATTTTACTGCGCAAAAAAGTAGTAAATGGTCGAGGTTGGTTAATCACCTTTGTTATTTCGGTATGTTTAGCATTTAGCGCGTTTTACGAATTAATAGAATGGTGGGTTGCAGTATTAAGCGGCGAAAACGCAGAAGCGTTTTTAGGCACGCAAGGTTACGTGTGGGATACCCAATCAGATATGGGACTGGCGTTATTTGGGGCAATTTGCTCGCTATTAGTACTTTCAAGAGTACACGACAAACAGCTAAAAAACGTTAAAGATTATTTATAGGCTATAGGAACGTTCTATAGAAATGTTTATAAAAACATTGATAAAAAAGACTATTAACTTATGACCGCAAACACTAGTGATTACTCAATAAGCACAGACAAAAGCAAACTTAACTTTAACGTTATTTATAACTTTATTGCTAATAGCTATTGGGCCAAAGGCATTCCTAAAAGCGTAATGCAATCAGCAATTGATAACTCAATGTGCTTTGGTGTTTACAGCGCTCATAACGAACAAGTTGGATTTGCCCGAGTAGTGACCGATAACGCCACGTTTGCCTATTTAGCCGATGTTTTTATTGCACCGCACTCGCAAGGAAATGGGCTGAGTAAGTTACTCATTAAAACGATAGTAGAGCACCCTGAGCTGCAAGGGCTCAGGCGCTTTTTATTAGCGACTTCTGATGCACACGGGCTTTATGCACAATACGGGTTTAAACCGATAGATAACTCAGGGCTGCTAATGCAAATAAACCCTGAAAATGTATATGGTAAAAATAATCGTGATACCTATTAAATGGGGGAAGAGCAAATTCCGTATAATGTTCTTGTTATGTGTAAACTTGCTCCAAGCAGCTGAATTTATTAAAAGTCACTTTAAAAACAGAGCCTGAACGAAGCTCTATAATATGATGAAACGAACCATCAATAGTAGATATTTCATGCGTTAAAACATCACCATGAAAAGTATCACCATAATTATAAGGATTTTCTGAGCCTAAAATTTCATATGATTTTACACTGGAGTAGCTAAGTACAATATCACGATCGTGTTGCTGCCCAAGTAAGTTTAAAACAATTGATAATAAAGGTTCAAATGGGCGAACCTTATTTCTATTTTCTGCAATTGTAATAGATGAAACCCAGGAATCATGGAGAGATTGAGGATGGTTTAATTCGTATCTTTCAGTATTAATAGCAAATTCAAATAACTCATTTGGATAATTTTCTTTATTTGATTTTAAATTAGAAATATATTCATCAAAATTAGAATTCATACACTTAACTTCCATTTACACATAACGAGCCTGTAGATTAACTCGTTTTTAAATTTGTTTTTATTGATAAACAAACCATAGCTGAGTTCCTATTTTGGTTCAATTGATTACTGTATTTTTACGCAGAATATAGAAGTGTTTGATATTGTTTTAATTGGCGTTTTGGAAGGGATTAAGGGTGGTTGAGTGGCTTTTATTTAGGGTAAAAGGGCTTACCCTTCTTAATGCATCGTGTTCTGCAGCTTTTCTATATTATGAACAAGGCAATACAGTTGCCATTGCGCATTCACTTTCATTTGACCCCGTAAGGTCAATTTATTCATGCCTTTATTCACTGTAATATTCCGCTTTTTATTTAAAAGAAAGCCGGTTCAATACAGCCGAGCAGTTTGCGTGATTCATTATTTATAATAATGCACTCTTCATACTGTTTTTGTTGGCTTTTTCATAATAATTAGGATGGGTGTCATCCTAATTGTCCGCATTTAAGTGGATACTAATCCTATTTAGGTGCTGGAAAACACATACGCCCTACGATGAATCAACTTACTTAACTGCATTGAAAAGTAAGGGATCACCGCTGTTAAAATTTGCTGTGGAAAGTGAGCTTTAGCGCTTGCTGTCCACCTCAGGGCGTGTTGTTATATCAATTTACATAGATGCACTAAGATTTTGATACTCTTCAAGAGCAAAACCATCTGTCATTCCACTTATGTAATCTATAAGAAGTCTTGAACGGTAATAAATTTCATGAAGTTTATCCGTATTCGTTAGTTCACTTTGATCATGCAAAGTGAAAACAGACGCTAAGTAAGTTGCTTTATGTTTACTCGATAGTTTATGAAAGAGTCGAGTTTCAATTGGCTTATTCTTCAATCTATTTTTTTCAATCAAACCTTTAAAATTTTCATATGTCAGCTTCATTAATGGTGAGTATATCTTTAATAAACCAGATATAACGGCATAACCCTTAAGCTCTAAGTTCTCTACTTCACTATGGTTAAAAACGTTATCTACAGAAAGGTACCTCAGTGTTTCCGTAGCTAAGTTATATTTATCACAACCATCTAGTAGGGATTCATCTAATGTTCCATTAAAAGCTGATTCATGATTTTCCACATAGCGTTCTGCCGCATATTTTGATAAATCATTAACTAAGATTGTTCTTAAAGTTAATGTATATACATGATTAGTATTAAATTTCTCTTTAACAGCTTTCTCCATTGCTGTATCTGCTATTTTGAGCAAGTACCCTTCATCGACTACGGAATCCTTGACCCCCTCATTCCCTCGAAAAGATTTCCATATTCTTGTGATTTCAGAGTGTAATTTTTCAATCGACAGTATACCTTTATCAACAGCATCCTCAACATCTGCGATACAGTAAGAAATATCATCAGCGGCTTCCATAATATATGTTAATGGGAAGCGACAACCACTGCTAATAGATAATTTATCTTGTATTTCTTTGTATAAACATTCTTCAGAGAAATAATAACCAGGTTTCTTTTTTCTATATTTGTATAGTTTACCTTCAGGACTATCTTCGTTTGGTTTATCCTCATAAGCAGAGCGCGTATATTTTATTAAGCAAGCCAACTGTGTATACGTCAAGTTCAATTCTTGAATATGGTGTAGCAACCTTATTCCCTGAGCATTACCTTCAAAGTTACACAGATCTTTAATTAACTTTTCACAGTCGTTTTCATCGCTATATAAATCATGAATAACCTCAGATAGGAATGATTCTGTCCATAAATTGATTGCCTCCTCACCAAAGTGCCCAAAGGGAGGGTTTCCAATGTCATGCAATAAACAGGCTACTTCAACTGCGCTTACAAAGCCTTCTGCATATTCATTAGTTTCTATACCTTGCTCATTAAGCTTTTTTAGAATGAGTTTACTTATATAACGACCGACTTGTTGCACTTCTAATGAATGTGTTAATCGGCTTCTAACCGCAGCATTTGCTTCTAGTGGAAATACTTGAGTTTTTTGCTGTAAACGCCTAACCGCAGCGGAGTTTATAGATCTACCTCGATCGCTTTCCATCTCGTCATTGAAAGATCTTCCCTCAATAGATGACTTTCTAAACCGATTAATTTTAAGCTTTTCTTGATAGTTCATAATACTCCTTGAATATTGATATAACGAGCCTGTAGATTAACTCGTTTTTTATTTATTTTTATTGATAAACAAACCATAGCTGAGTTCCTATTTTGGTTCAATTGATTACTGTGTTTTTCATAGAATATAAAAAGCTGGTTTGGTGTTGTTTCAATTGGCGTTTTGGACGGGATTATAGGTGTTTGAGTGGCTTTATTTTAAGTTAAAAGGGCTTTCCCTCATCAATGCATCGTGTTTTGCGGCTTTTCTATATTATGAAAGGCAATACAGTTGCCACACAATAAAGTAAAGGCATTCACTTTCGCTTGACTCCGTAACCGTAAGGTCAATTTATTCATTCCTTTATTCACTGTAATATTCCGCTTTTTATTTAAAGTAAAGCAGGCTCAGTAAAGCCAAGTTGTTTAGCATTGCTTAATAAAAATTGTTGTCGTCTATCGAGCTATCTATTTCTACTTTCATCTTGTCAATGTAGTTTCATTTTCATGAATTAAACTTAACTCACTGCTATTATGGATAATTTACGTAAAAGTTAGAATGGGTGTCATCTTAACTTATGATCTTAAAGGAGGAAGAGACTGTAATGGCTTTTCGGTGTTTTCACATGAAGATAACCCTGAAAAATGGCTAGAGACAAATTCTAGTTGGGGTAAATTTAGTACTTGGTTGTTAAAATTGGTTATAACTGAAGGGGAACAAGACTTTATTTAGATAGTAAGATTTTTGAACACTACCTGAGAATGAGTAATTCTACACCCTCAACGCCCGCTTAAGCGGACAAAAGTTGTTGGTTATAATGTGTAGCGAAGCGGAACCTAACCAACTGTTTTTGTTAAGTTTAAATCGCTTGTTATATGTGACTATCGCAATAGTTTTAAGCTTACTAAGTTTTCTAGTTTTTCTGTTTGAAAGCCACGAAAGTCAAGGTAGTAAATTAAGTCCCTAAACTTTACATGTGATGTATCCTTATTTGCATTCATTAAACCCAAGGCAGTTGTAATGCTATCAATCAAGCTTTGCTCTTGAGTTGATTCTAATAACACCAGTAGAGCACATACATTTGAAAGCATGAATTCACTCCACTCAATGTCAGAATTCAAATAGAACGTGTATAAGTCAATGCAGGTTACTACTTTTATTTTTTTAGAGAGTATAAGATCGTTAAGCCCACCAAACACAATAGATGAACTCAGATTTGACATTTGCTCTGGAGCTTCAAACTCTCCAGAGTTTAAGAGTAATTTCGTAGCCTGTTCTCCATAGTTCAGGTGCATGTGCACATGCATCCACTCACTGTCGTATAGTGAAACTCCAAAATGAGCTGAAATAACTTTTGCAGTAAAAATTCGCAAAAATTCCAGTGGATACAGATCATGTGAAGCTAGAGGAAAAAATGGTTGTACTGGGAAAATAGCTTTGTCATAAAATACTCGTCTTCCGTGAGCTACAGAGTTTCTTGCTTCGATTAAACTTTTCGTCCAATAAGACGTTTTTTCATCGAAAAGGTTATACTTTTTCAGCGAATAGGATATTTTTGCAAACACTGAAATATCTTTTTCCAAGACTGAGGACATTAATTTTGCTTTGGCAGATGTTTCACTATCTAACGCGACACCTGACAATGAAAGGATTTCTTCGTTATATTTTCGACAAAAATCTTCCATTAGTGCTTTCGATTCATTTATTAATTTTTTGGATGAAAGATCTCCAAGAAGTTCTAATACATGAAAGTAAGATAATGTCGCTTCGTCATTATATAGAAGACTTTCTTCTGTTTCTTTTTCTAAGAACCTAGCTTTTCGCCAACGATCTAAAAGAGAAAACATAAGTTCTTTATCGTGTTGTCTTAAACTGCCGAGCTTATTTAAAAGCTCTTGCAAATTAAATGAGTAATCAACTCCACCCTTAAATAAAGTATTATTTATTGACAATTCCCAGTCGTCAGCTACTACCATTTTTCTAGTAGATGAACCAAACACATCAAATGGTTCATCAACAATAAAGGAAATGATTCCTAAAATGCTTAAATAACGAGATCGAGTAAAAATGGGGGCATCAGCTAAAGTCTCATATGCCTTGCTGTCGTATACAATAGTAACCTTTAGTAGAGAGGTGTTATCATCCGATCCAACAGTTGTTTCAACCGTACATTTATCCATTGAAAACGATAGTTGAATATCACTTTCTAAATTAATGTCATACTCTACAACACATTTACTCACTCAGAACTCCATATTACATACTACACATAACACTTTAGTATTTATGCAACACGCAGTGTGTGTTGCATAATCGCTTGTTGGACTGAGGCACTACCTGCTCGGTGTGTTCGCGTTGGTATTGTTTATGCTATGGACTTTACTTATAAAGAAAGGCTTTTTATGGTCTAACCGATATCTAGTCAATTTCATTGACGTGTATATCGTATCTAAGCTATCCCTGCGTTACTCAGCGTTTATTATGTTCCTATTAAACCTAATATTTAACTGTTAAGCAATGATATTTTCATCACGCACAGTCACTACTAGACTGAGCAATTAAGCAAGTTAACTCATTGATTCTATTCAGCAGGCTCGCCCGCTAACTCGTTCGCTCTGTTGTAAGAATTGCTGTTTCCGACGCTGATATACCAATAAATCGTAAGATGTCAACCTTGTAAATCATTTAACAGCCACTAAAAAACGGTGGTGATAATGCAAGTAGCCGCTTTAAGTACACTTGTTTGTGTATGCATATTATAAAAGGTGGTTTAGGAATGGTGGAAGTTGTATAAGGAGGTCATGAATTATTTACTAAACGCGTCTTCCTGCTTTTGAAACAGGGGTGACACGTTAAATATACTGATACCAATCGACTTAAATATTTAGCCTTTCTAGCGTGCTAAATAAAGCGTTAGCGGCGTTATAAATTTCTCATGTAGAACAACTACATGTCGAAATTTATGCCTTGTTATCACTCTATTTATCCGTCGCTATAAATGTCTAATAACTTAACACGATTGGTATTATTTAGCTTTTTTTGCCTCTAGAGTTTCTATTTCACTCCAGATCTTTTCGGCTTCGGCGCTTAACATTGCGAAGCTTTTAATGTCGCCTTTTCTTTGTGCCTGCATGCCTTGCTCTAGTTTTACATCGTATTCTTTACGCAGTTTTTTTATTGGGTCAGGCTTTAAAAATGAAAACATTAGTATTCTCTTAATTTATTAAATTATATTTAGTTAGTGTACGCATTAATGGGCTTAATAGTTCTTTGTTCGGTGAAAATGTTTACTTTGCGCTTTAAAAGCGCAAAGTAAACACGGTGTAATTTTGCATACTGTGTGCTAGTTCTAGTGTTTACGTTTCTGGCTCCAGGCGTTTAATACCTTGACCATCAATACCTAAATAAATAAAACCATCGTTGCCTTGGGCTAGGCTGCGTACTCTGCCAATGCCATCGAGTATTTTATATTGCTTAACAACCTTACCCTTTGATAGCTCTAGTGCGCTAATGAATGCAAATTTCATTGATGCTAATAATAGCTTACCTTTAAGCTTTGGGTATTTATCACTCGTTACATACAACATATCGGAAGGGGCAATTGAAGGGGTCCAATGTAATACGGGCGATTGCATGCCGTCTTTTTCTTTAAGGTCGGTAAACTTGGTACCGCTGTAGTTAACGCCATAACTTACTAAAGGCCATCCGTAGTTAGCGCCTTTTTTTATAATGTTAAGTTCATCGCCGCCGCGTGGCCCGTGTTCGTGAGACCATAAAATATTGTTTTGATTATCAAACCACATGCCTTGTGGGTTACGGTGCCCATAAGACCATACCGCATGCTTTGCATCTTTTTGTTTAACAAACGGATTATCACTTGGGATATTACCATTTTCGTGTAAGCGATAAATTTTACCGCCATCACGCGTGAGATCTTGCGGGTTAATATCGCGCGAGCCGCGATCGCCAATTGAAAAATAAACATAACCTTCATCATCAAACACAATACGGCTGCCGTAGTGCTGGCCTTTGGTACTATTATGCTCGCCTTTGTATAGCAATTGCTGATCAGATAGCTGCGTATGATCGCTACTTAGCTTGGCGCGCATTAAGGCGGTGTTACTTCCGCTTCCTTTGCCCTCACTACTTGAGTAACTAAAGTACAGCCATTGGTTTTGCTTACTATCGGTGTGTAGTGATAAATCAAGCAATCCACCTTGGCCATTAGCGTCAATGTTGGGCAGCCCAGAGACCTTAGTTAATTTAGTTGTATTTTTAGGTAATAAAAATAACGTTCCGCTGCGCTCAGATATTAGCAAATCACCATTAGCTAAAGGCTCAATAGCCCAAGGTATAACCACACCTTCTGCCGCTGTTACTGCGTTAACGCTAAGCGCTAAAGTATCGAGCTGTTTATAGTTTTTTACGTAATCGCTTTTTGCATGCGCGGGTGCGTTAATAGCAAATATAGCAATGGCTAAGCCTGCACTTATTAGTTTAGGGAGTGTGTTATGTGACATTAAATTTATCATTATGGCTTCCAAAATTAATCCAATCTTACATAACCTTAACATGGCATAAATAAATTTGTTAAGCGTTGAGTTGAATGAAAAACACACACTTCTATTTTTATAAAATTACCTCTTCTCAGGAAATTGTTTTAGCAATTAGTGCTAATAAAAAATTGAATAATTACTCTATTGGGGTTGAAAACTTAAAATTTGAGCGTACACTTGTGCGCTGAAGTTTGAGCGTACACGTGTAAGTTCAAACGTTAAGTATTTTACGACCCAAGAGATTAATAGTGATGATAATTAAAGTATTAAACCAATTTTCAAAATGGTTTTTACACCATCAAAGTTTTGCAGGCTACATAGAGCCAATAATGCAGGTGTTTAAACCTGCGTGGCGTGCAGGGCAGTTTAGAGCGCAAGTAGTTAGTACCGCTGTGCTTGATGGCGGTTTTTTAAGTGTGCAACTTAAACCAAGCAAACAATGGCAGGCGCATACGTCAGGGCAGCATATAAGTTTAACGCTTGAAATTAATGGGCGATTATTAACACGCGTTTTTACCGTGGCTTCAAGCGCTCAGCAATTTAAAAATACAGGTTTGGTGCGCTTACTAATCAAAACAAATGCGCAAGGGCGCTTTACAGGTTTACTCAGTAGCGCATTAAAAGCGGGTTTGTGGTGCAATATTTCTGCGCCAAACGGCGACTTTGTATTTAAAAATACACATACACCGGCTACTTTTGTTGCCGGTGGGTCGGGTATAACACCTATGCTGGCTATGCTTGATGATTACTTAGGCCAAACTACGCAAAAAGTCTCGTTAGTGTATTACGCAAAAGCCACTGAGCATCAATGTGTTGATGAGCTAAGTGAGTTGGCAGCGCAATTTGAGCATTTTTCGTTTTTATTATTAACGCGTGAGCAATCAAGCGATATAACCAGCAATATTAAGCCGTGGGAAAATCCAGACATATACTGCTGTGGCCCTGCTGCATTTATGCAGACGGTGAGCGATTTTGCTAAAACGCATAAGCTAAATTACTACCAAGAAGCATTTGGTTTGGCGCTGCCTAGCTTAAACGACGACAGCCAATTTAATGTGAAAATTAACGCCAGTGCCCATGTTGTATCGGGCAACGATGTTTTACTGACTCAGTTTGAAGAAAAAAAGCTACCCGTTAAACGCGGTTGCGGTATTGGTATTTGCCATCAATGCCAATGTATTAAAAAGTCAGGCGTGGTACGTAATTTAAAAACAGGTGAATTGAGTGACAACGGCGAGCAATTAATCCAACTTTGCGTAAGCCAACCTGTTAGTGATTTGGAGTTACAATTATGAAAAACATTAACTATGACATGCTCGCAAGCGAGTTAGATGCCATTAAAATGGACACCCTTGGCAAAGTAGGCCAACAAGATGCCGACTACATTCGCTCTGTTGTGCGCAAACAGCGAGTGTGTGAATGGAGCGGGCGAATCTTGCTAATGCTTGGTTTTATTCAGCCATTATTGTGGGTTGCAGGCGTGTTATTACTAGCGCTGGCTAAAATTTTAGACAATATGGAAATTGGCCACAATGTAATGCATGGTCAATACGATTGGATGAACGACAAGCAACTTAACTCACAACATTATGAATGGGACATAGCGTGCGACGGGCAAAGTTGGCACCGCGTTCATAACTTTGAGCACCATACGTATACTAATATTATTGGTAAAGACCGTGATTTTGGTTATGGCTTGTTGCGTTTAAGCGATGATTTTAAATGGCGTTTTAAAAATGTATGGCAGTTTTTTACGTATATTAATTTAAGTGTGTTATTTCAGTGGGGCGTGTCGTATCACGAGTTGGCTGCAGAGCGTGTTTTTATAGGTAAAAAGAAAGAAAACCGCGAAGGGCTTGTTTCACACTCTACATTAAAGCAGCGCTTTTTTAGTAAAGGCGCTCGCCAGTTAATTAAAGATTATGCGATATTTCCGTTACTTGCAGGACCTTTATTTTTATGGGTATTGGCCGGTAATTTAGTAGCTAACTTAATCCGTAATTTATGGACGTCGACTATAATATTTTGTGGTCACTTTACTGAAGAAACAGAGACCTTTAAACAAGAAGACTGCGTAAACGAAACCCAAGGGCAGTGGTATTACCGCCAAGTACTGGGCTCGTCTAATATTAGAGGGTCGCATTGGTTTCATGTTTTAACAGGGCATTTGAGCTGCCAAATAGAGCATCACTTATTTCCTGATATGCCGTCTTCGCGCTATCAAGAAGTAGCGCCTCAAGTACAAGCTGTTTTGAAAAAACACGGTATTGATTATCATACAGGTGGTTTTTTTAGACAGTATACGTCGGTGTTAAAACGTATTATTAAATATTCGTTTAAATAAACATGTTTTAATTAACGAATGAAAAAATCGGTCTGTGTAACTACACTGACCGATTTTTTGTTTATTGCACTCAATACGGTTGATTAGTAAACAGCACTTGCAAAAATTTCTCATAGTTAATTAAAAAAGCCTTACTTTAGCTATGGTTAAATAGCGTGTGATTGTCATACAATGGAGGAAAATAGACCACACAAGAGAGATTAAAATGGCCGCATTTGGTACCGTGTTTATGCCGCAGATGATTCAAGCTCGTTTTTCTGATAATAAATGGAGCGAAAGCTCAATTGTCCCTTCCGATAAACTTGAACTTCATGCTGGTGCGCACGTTCTTCATTATTCAAGTACATGTTTTGAAGGCTTAAAAGCCTTTCGCCATGAAGATGGTTCTGTTTATCTTTTTAGAATGGATGCAAACATTGCACGCATGCAACAAAGCTCAGCGCTATTAAGCTTACCGAGTTTTGACAGCGATATGCTAAAAACGATGATTATCGATATTATGCGTGAATACGCAGATGAAACGCCATTACCACCAGGCTCTATGTATATTCGCCCAACGCACATTGGTACTGAGGCGGCAATTGGTAAAGCAGCTGCGCCATCAATGAGCTCGCTTTTATACACGTTACTATCGCCAGTAGGTGATTACTTTGCCGGTGGCGCAACTGCACTGCGCGTACTGCTTGAAGAAGATGGTATGCGCTGCGCTCCGCACATGGGTATGGTAAAAAGTGGTGGTAACTACGCCAGTGCTCTAGCACCTATTAGTGCTGCACGAACTAAGTATCAAGCAGATCAAATTTTATTTTGCCCAGGTGGCGACGTACAAGAAACCGGTGCTGCTAACTTTATACTTATTGATGGCAACGAAATTATCACTAAAGCGCTTGATAGCACGTTTTTACACGGTGTAACGCGTAATAGTATTTTAACCATAGCAAAAGATTTAGGTATGACGGTAAGCGAGCGTAACTTTAGCGTTACTGAGCTACTAGAGCGTGCTGCTAAACCAGGTACTGAAGCGGCGCTTTCGGGCACTGCAGCTGTACTAACTGCTGTGGGTACGTTTATTCATAACGATAAAGAATACAAAGTAGGTACTGGCGAGCCAGGCCCAACTACTGCGCGCCTTCGCCAAGCATTGAACGATATTCAATGGGGTAAAAGTGAAGACAAGCACGGCTGGTTAACTAAAATCTAATTATAGATTTAATCGCAACTCGCATTAAAAAGCCACCTAATCGGTGGCTTTTGTGTGTTTGGTTACTTTAAGCTGTGCTTATTAGAACTTCATTTCTATTTTACCGTACACGTAGCGTCCGTTAAATCCATACGGTGAGAAGCTAGAGTAAGCAAATAAACGTGAGAAGGTGGTTACATCGTCAACATTTTCACGGGTTGCATCTGGGTAAACATCAAAAATGTTATTAGCACCTAAGCTAAGCGATACGTTTTCACTAAGCGAGTAGGCGACATCTAAGTCGGTTATCCATTTAGGCTTAAGCACTTCGTTACGTTCAGGGTTGTCTGAAGGGTCTTGAGTTTCACCGTAACGTGTTGTTCTAAGCGTTGTACGAATATCATCGTTAGTCCACGTTGCACTTAAGTTGTACTTATTACGCGGTGTGCTTACTTCAAAACGACGCAGCTCAGTGCCTGAGAACAAGTTGTCTTGATCAAACCCTGCACCTTGAAGCTCTGCTGGTGGGTCGATAATATTTGTTACTTCATTTTTACCGTAGTTGTAACCTAGGTTAAAGGCTAAATCGCCGTAACCATCAGTTGCTACATTATATGAGGCAACCACATCCACACCACGGGTTTTACTGTCAATTGCATTTAAGAAGAAACGACCTTGGTTAGCGCCTGTGCCTTGAAGTAAATCGGCAATAGCATCGCCCGATAAGTTGTTTGATAGCACAATGCGGTCATCAATTAATATTTGGTAGTAATCAACCGATAAGCTGAAATTAAAGTCGGTAGACCATGTAAAACCAACGCCGTAGTTTGTTGCTTCTTCAGCATCAAGACCCGGTGAGCCCAGTGCTTTTGCTACATCGCTGCTTGGTGCAAAGGTACCGGTTTCGGTTGGTTCGCCATCAACAAATACAGTGGCCACTGAGGTAAAGTATTGTTGCTGCAATGAAGGTGCTCTAAAACCAGTTGATACTGAGGCGCGTAGTGCTAGGTCTTCAGTTAATGAATAACGAGTTGCAATTTTACCGTTAAGTGTATCGCCAAAGTCTGAGTAATCTTCATAACGGGCGGCAACCGCTAAATTCCAATCGTCGGTTAGGTAGGTTTCAAGGTCTATATATAAGCTCACGTTGTGGCGGCTGTTATCGCCCTCTGATTCGGGTGTAAACCCCGGGAATACTTGTGCGCCCGCTGCGCCAAATGGGCCATCAACAGGGTCGGTTACTGCGCCTCCTGGGCCAAATGTGCCTTGTGCATATGATGCTTCTTCGCCAGCATCTATTTGGTATCCTTCGCGGCGATACTCAGCACCTACTGCTACGTTTACAGAGCTTTCTAAAAAGCTGACGTCTACCTCGCGGCTAAAATCAACGTTTAAAGTAAGTTGATCGTAGGTAAGTGTTCCTGCATCAAAGCTTGTTTGGCTAGTAGGGCCATATGAGGTATTTAAGCTATTGGTAACACCAAACTCAAATGCATCTTGACCATATACGGCCGATACATCGTAATTCCATTCACTTACAAAACCTTTAGCGCCAAGTGCCAGTGAAAAGTCATCTATGTCTGAGGTAATAACAGGTAAAAAGCCATCAGGGTATACTTCTTCTATATTACGGCTATCGCTTGCACGGCGATAAAACCCGCCGCCTTCGCCTTCACGTTTGCTATAAGAGCCAAATGAATATAAGTCGACTTCGTTTGTTAACTGGTAACCTGCGTTATAAAACATTGAAAAATCTTCAACATCGCCATTACCAAAGTTATGGTTGTAACGATTTACGGTAAGTTCACGTGGGTCAAGCGCGCCATCTACTGAACCGTCATCTATGCGTGCATAGTTTTCACGGTTATCGTAGTCTGAGCGGTTAGTTGAATGGCGGTCGCGGTATTCTGTTGAGATGTTTAAAAAGCCATTATCGCCAAGCTCAAAACCCATATTACCTTGCAGCGTTAATGTTTGACCATCGGTTAAAGAGCGATCGCCCCCTTCGGTAAATGCTAAATTACCATCACTGCCTTCAGAAACTGATTTTAGCTGTGGTACACCGTCCATTTCGGTTACGTTAGCACCATATATAGCCGCAACTGAACCACCGCTGCTGGCACTTTTAAGTACAATATTAATAACACCCGCTATAGCGTCAGAGCCATATTGCGCTGCTGCACCATCGCGTAATACTTCAATACGGGCAATAGCATTTGCAGGTATCGCATTTAAGTCAACCGATGATGAGCCACGACCCGTTGAGCCATTTAAGTTAAGTAATGCGTTGCTGTGGCGGCGTTTACCATTAACAAGCACTAAAGTGTGATCGGGTGCTAAGCCACGAAGCTGAGCGGGGCGTACATGGTCGCTGCCATCAGTAAGTGATGCTTGTGGGAAGTTAAAGCTGGGTAATAAACTGCTAAGTAGGGCATTCGTTTCAGTAAAGCCTGAGTTTTTAAGTGCATCTGCACCAATTATATCGATGGGTACTGCGCTGTCTTCTACTGTACGGCCTAATCGGCGAGAGCCAATTACGCTTATTTGTTCGATGTTTTCTTCTGCTTTAGTGTCTTGCTCTGCAGCATTTACTGAGAGCGAACCAAGTAGTGCAGCAGACGCGCTCATTGCGAGTAATATTTGTGGTACCGATTGCTGTAATTTAAATAACGGTTTTCTATTCATGCTGTATTTCCCCATACCCATTGAATTATTTTAGTTTTGTACAAAAAGATTAATAATACCAACCCGCAATAATACTTAATCATTTTTAGGGGCTAAACGTGTCGCTATCTGCGTTAAAAAATTCTCATTTAGAACAACTAAACAGCGAATTTTTTGCCTAGTTATCAACACGTTTCTCCATCCTCAAAATAGATCACTTAATTAAGCGAATTGGTATAAGCTTTTTTGTTACCTTGAACATATACTTAATTAACAAAGTCAGTCAATTGAATAACATTCAATTAATTTAAGAGTTTTTATAATTACATTTGGTTGTTTTTTATAATGATCATTGTTTTAGTTATATAGCGAAGGTAATTGCTAAGTAATTGATGAATAATGAATTATATTTAAAAGTTAAATTTAACGTTTAATTAACTGGTAAGATGAGATGGATGGTTTAAATTAATTATGGGTAGGGAACCATTTTTATTGGGCTGGCAATAAATAGCTGTTGAGCTATAAATATTTTTTAAAATTTAAAATACAAATAAACCCATTGGATGTTAACTAAATTAACATTTAATAGGTGTGTTATAAATTATGTACTACTTATTAGAACCTATACTTTAAAGCATGAAGCAATTTTGTTTTTATAAGTAATTGGTATAAAAAAAGTGCTAAAAATAGTGTTAAAATTTAATTTTTCCAACAAGCATATCTTTAAACATTACCCAATCTCCCCATAAACTGTAAAAAGGGTGTTTAAAAGTAGCAGGGCGGTTTTTTTCAAAAAAGAAATGTCCGACCCACGCAAATCCATATCCAATAACAGGTAATAGCCACAATAAACTGTAGTGTTGTTTTAATAATGCTATTGCGATTACAGCAAGAACAAGTGTACTTCCTATAAAATGTAAGCGGCGGCAAATCACGTTGCGGTGTTCTTTTAAATAATAAGGGTAGAAGGCTTTAAAGCTTTTAAACGTGGGGTTTTTACTTTGCATAGTGTGCTCTTTTATTGTTTTTTATTTTAATGAGGGTTGTGCTATTAAAGCGTAAGTTTACATTTGTTTACAGCGATAAATGGCGCTTAACGCATCTAAATAGACAAAAGGGCTAAAAGTTAATAACTTAGGCGCACTATCAATAAATAAGAATGGAACTCAGGATGTTTAAACACACTCTAGCATGTGCTGTAATTGTAGCGCTTAGCGGCTGTTCAGAGCCAACTAATACGGTAACTCAAGAAGAAGTAAAAGCACCTATGAAGCAAGTTAATGCAGTTATATACCCAGAAACAAAAAAAGGCGATGTAGTAGATACCTACTTTGAAGAAGCGGTTAGCGACCCATATCGTTGGCTTGAAGATGATATGAGCGACGAAACTGCCGATTGGGTTAAAACGCAAAACAATTTAACGTTTTCTTATTTAGAACAAATACCTTATCGCGATAAGTTAAAACAGCGCCTTGAAAAACTAATGAATTACGAAAAAATAGGCGCTCCTTTTACTGAAGGCGATTACACCTATTTTTATAAAAACGATGGCCTGCAAAATCAATATGTCTTGTACCGCAGTAAAGATGGCGGCGACGTTGAAGTATTTTTAGATCCAAACAAGTTTAGTGAAGATGGTACGACGTCTATGTCGGGTTTATCGTTTTCAAAAGATGGGTCATTGCTCGCATATCAAATATCTGAAGGTGGCAGCGATTGGCGTAAAATTATAGTTATTGATGCACATACCAAAGAGCAAGTTGAAGAAGCGCTTGTTGACGTTAAATTTAGTGGCATTGATTGGTTAGGCAACGAAGGTTTTTATTATTCAAGTTACGAAAAACCTAAAGGGAGTGAGCTTTCGGCTAAAACAGATCAGCATAAAGCGTATTACCATAAGCTAGGTACTGCTCAGTCTGCTGACCGTGTTGTATTTGGTGAAACTGATGAGCAAAAACATCGCTATGTAGGCGCTGATGTAACCCATGACGGCCGATACTTACTTATTTCAGCTAGTACGTCTACTTCAGGCAATAAGCTGTTTATAAAGGACTTAACAAAAGAAAACAGTGAGTTTGTAACGGTTGTTGGAAATACTGATTCAGATACATCAGTTATTGATAACGAAGGCAGCAAGCTGTTTTTAGTTACTAACCTTAATGCACCAAACAAAAAAGTAGTGACGGTTGATGCAAGTAACCCAAGCCCTGAAAATTGGGTTGATTTAATTCCAGAAACCAAAAACGTACTAAACCTTACAAAAGGTGGCGATACCTTTTTTGCTAACTACATGGTTGATGCGATTTCGCAGGTAAAACAGTACAACAAAAAAGGCGAGCTAATTCGCGAAATTTCATTACCAGGCGTGGGTACTGCACGTGGTTTTGGCGGTAAAAAAGATCAAACAACGCTTTATTATTCGTTCACTAACTACAAAACACCAGGTACTACTTATACGTTTGATGTCGCTACGGGTGAATCGGGTGTTTATCGTAAATCGGCTATTGATTTTAATAGCGATGATTACACGTCTGAGCAAGTGTTTTACACATCAAAAGACGGTACTAAAATACCGATGGTAATTACCTATAAAACAGGCATTAAGCTTGATGGTTCAAACCCTACTATTTTATACGGTTACGGTGGTTTTAATATTAGTTTAACGCCAAGCTTTAGCCCTGTTAATGCAGTATGGCTTGAGCAAGGTGGTGTATACGCCGTTGCTAATATTCGCGGTGGTGGTGAGTACGGTAAAGACTGGCACAATGCCGGCACTAAATTGCAAAAGCAAAATGTGTTTGACGACTTTATTGCGGCAGCTGAGTACTTAAAAGATAAAAAGTACACGTCTAAAAAGCGTTTAGCACTTCGCGGTGGATCTAACGGTGGCTTGTTAGTTGGTGCAGTGATGACGCAGCGCCCTGACTTATTTCAGGTGGCACTACCTGCTGTAGGTGTACTTGATATGCTGCGCTACCATACATTTACTGCGGGCGCTGGTTGGGCATACGACTACGGTACCAGTGAGCAAAGCAAAGAAATGTTTGAATACATTAAAGGTTATTCACCACTTCATAATGTAAAAGCAGGTGTTGAGTATCCAGCCACTATGATTACAACTGGCGATCATGATGACCGCGTTGTCCCTTCGCATTCGTTTAAGTTTGCCGCTGAGCTTCAAGCAAAGCAAACAGGTAATAACCCAACGCTTATTCGCATAGAAACAAACGCAGGGCATGGTGCAGGTACACCAACGAGTAAAACAATTGAGCAGTATGCTGATATATTTGGTTTTACGCTATATAACATGGGCGTAGAGTCGTTATAAAAGCGCTTTAACAAAATAGCTAACTTTAATAGCTGAGCAAAAAGGCCGAGTAAATTTAATTTACTCGGCCTTTTCAATGTTAGCAGTTAGCAGTTAGTAGTTAGCTATTGCATAGGTGAAAACAATCGTTGATACGTTTTATAAGCGTACTCGTCGGTCATTCCGCTTAAGTAATCGCAAATTATACGCATACCTTGGTTTTGCTTTTGCGCTTCTATGTATTGTGCTTGTGTTGTTTCGGGCAATAAACGCAGCGGATCGCTAGCAAACGCGGTAAATAACTCTATTAGTAAGTTTTGACCTTTGAACTCTATTTGCTGCATTTCGGGGTCACGTATTAAACGTTGAAACACAAAATGCTTAAATATTTGCAATACATTGTCGTATTGGGCATCTAATTTAGCGGTGTACTTTAAAATAGGGCATTCAAAGTCATCGTTTTGAATATCTAAATGTATATGAATAATAAAGGTATTAACCAGCTCACCTATGGCATCTTTTCGCTCATAATCATTTTTTGAAAACAAACGCTTGGTGAGTGACTCAAGCATGCTGTTTAACCAGTCAAAATTTAGTGCTTTTAAATGGGGCAGAGCATGGGTTTGCCAATCGTCTAACGTAAGTACATGGGTTGCAATGGCATCTTCTAAGTCATGAACGGCGTATGCTATATCGTCGGCATGTTCCATTATGGCGCTGTCGAGCGATTTATACGTTGTTTTAGCGCGGTACTTATCAATAGCGGCATGATTACCCAGCAACGTTTTATCGTTTTGACTCAGTGGTTCTACTATCCAATTGAATATGGCTGCATCGTCGTTGTATAACCCTTTGGCAGGTCGCCATTCATCTGCTTTTATAAATGCACGACCGGTTGCGGCATCGGGAATGGTATGCCATAGCGTGTTAATAAATGCGGGGTATTTTATAAAACCTAATAAAGTACGACGAGTTAGGTTCATACCGTGCCCATTACTGTAGGGCTCAAGTTTTGCAACTATGCGCAGTGTTTGTGCGTTACCTTCAAAACCACCGTGATCGCGCATCATGTAATTTAGCGCTATTTCACCACCATGACCAAAAGGCGGATGGCCTATATCGTGCGCTAAACACAGTGTTTCGAGCAGTCCGGTTGATGGAAAGTGCGTAAAGTCGCTATGTTGCGCTTTTAAATGACGCAATATGCCGGTACCAATTTGCGATACTTCTAAAGAGTGGGTAAGGCGAGTGCGGTAAAAGTCGTTTAGGCCAATGCCCATAATTTGGGTTTTAGCTTGCAAACGCCTAAATGCAGCTGCATGAATAATACGCGAACGATCGACCTGCCACGGCGAGCGGTTATCGTTAGGACGATGTTTATATTGCTCTATTATTCGGCTTTGCCATTGTTTATCCATACTGCTTACTCACACATAGTTAATATTATTAAACTTTGCCCAGTATACCCATGGACTTATAAATTGCGAATGAACAAATACACTACATAGGCTCTGTTTTATCTAAAATTCAAATACACTGCTGAAAATTCAACCGTAAAAGGTCATCAAACCCCAGTTATTCGCGTTTATAAAGTGGCTTAGGTATAATGCGCCTTCGTATGCTTGTGTATAAACCATGCATAACTAAGTTTAATAGAGAGAATAGATGTTAAAAACGATTTTTAAGCTTTTACTAACTGTATTTTTTGTTTGGGCGCTTGCATACCCGTTTATACAAAGTGACGATGTTGAACTAGACGAGCAAACGTCAGAACAACCAAAAAAAGTGAAGAAAAAAGAAAAACCATTACATAATGTAAAACTGCCAAAATTTTCAGAATTTAGTGATGTTAAAGAAAAAAAACATGCATTTTTTAGCTTTATTCGTCCGCACGTTGAAGCCGAAAATAAAAAAATATTACAGCAACGCGCTAAGCTCGAAATAGCACGCATGATGTTACAAAACGAATTACCTTTAGAAAAAAAGCAAAACAAAGATATTGCTAAAATTTTAAAGTCGTATGACTTACCAACCACGGTTGATACGCTAATACTTACGCAAGCATTGCGCCGTGTTGATGTAATTCCTAAAGAATTAGCGCTTATGCAAGCTGCAAACGAATCTGCATGGGGCACTTCGCGTTTTGCACGTATTGGCCTTAACTTTTTTGGTCAGTGGTGTTACACAAAAGGTTGTGGCATGGTGCCAAAACGCCGTAATACCGGGGCTGCGCACGAAGTTGCTGCGTTTAAATCGGTAAGAGCTGCTATAAACTCTTACTTTAAAAACATAAATACGCATCCTGCTTATAAAGATTTGCGCGCAATACGTGAAAACTTACGTCTTGAGCAAAAACCAATTTTAGCGACTGAACTTACACATGGTTTAATGTCTTACTCTGAGCGCGGTGAAGCGTATATAGAAGAGTTAAACACGATGATTAGCCAAAATAGAGCCTACTTTGATGAATAAATACATTTTTAATTGTACCAACGCTATTGTGTTAGTGCTGCTGAGCATTAGTGCGTTTAATGTAAATGCGAGAGAATTTGTGATGTCGTATGACGGTTTTTACGACCGCTTAAAAATTGTTAACAAAGGCGATTTTCAATATGCGCGAGTTAACTTTTACATTAGTGATATTGGTACTAATGAAACATGTGCAATTAAAAGCGGTACTATTTTAACCGAAAGAAACGAGTATCCACTTAACTTTACCGATAAAGCACAATTACTATTGCCGTTCGATAAGCAGCTTGATACCGATAAAGCGGTTATTGTAGTAGAGCCGCTCAATCCTGTACACGATTGCCAATTAAAGCTACAAATAGAAGCAAACGAACTTGAAGGTTTAGCATTTTCAAAGCAGTCGTTATATACCATTAACGAAGAACTTGATGAGCTATTAACTGATTTGTCGGGCTTTTTTGTAAGTAAATTAATGTGGTTTTTATTACCCGAACAAAAGGGCGTAGCAGTTACATTTAAAAGCCCAATGCAATTTGATGATAAGAGCATAACGTGTGAAAAGTCAGTGTGTTATTTTGCAGTTGAAGATAGCTGGGAAGATGATAGCGCAGTGCTTGGAGATATATCGAACGTTATTAAAGTAACGCCTTGGATTGTTAAGTAGCTCACATACAAAAAGCGGCATTTAGCCGCTTTTTTTGTACCAAAATCAGTACTCGTTTTTAGTCTTTGGTTTTTATTTAATAAGTGGCGCTGATGAATCGCGCTGCATTAAAGTAGGTTCAAAAAAGCGATTTATAACGAGGTTTTTATTTTGATATACGTCTTTAAGCACTAATTTAGCTGCCATTTCGCCCATTTTCCCGACCGGATTATCTATGGTCGTGAGTGTAGGGTATAGGTAGTTTGCAAAAATAACGTTATCAAATCCAACAATCGATAAATCAATTGGTAAGTTATAACCGTGCTCTCGTGCATACTTCATGGCACCGGAGGCCATTTCGTCATTGGCGCATACCAGTGCAGTAAAGCTAAGTTTTTCATCAATAAAATGTTTTAAGCCTTTACTACCGCCAGTTTCGTTAAAGTCGCCAATATAATAAAGCGTAGGATCAAATTTAACACCAGCCTCTGTAAGCGCTTGTTTGTGACCTTCAAGTCTATTAAATGCATCGGCTTTAAACTGCGGGCCTGCAATATACGCTATTTGTGTATGGCCTTGATTTAATATCGATTTAGTGGCTAGGTAACCACCTAATTGATTATCTAGGCTGATACAGTTGTCTTTTAGTTGCTCTACGTAACGGCTCATTAAATAAACGGGTGTAGAGCCTTGGCTTAATTTTATTAGGTAGTCGTCTGAGACGGCTTCTACGTGCAAAATAATGGCATCGCAGCGTCTGCTAATTAAAAACTCAATGCCTTCTTGTTCTTTGTCTTCTTCACTGTGTCCGGTGGTAATAATAACGTGTTTACCCGCAGCACGAAGCTCTGATTCAATACCTGCCATCATTTGGGCAAAGAAAGGACCATGTAACTCAGACACTAAAATACCGACACTGTTAGTACAGTTAGAGGCTAAAGATTGCGCTATTGAATTAGGCTTGTAGCCAAGCTGCGCCATAGCATTAAGCACTTTTTGTTTAGTTTTATCGCTTACACGGGTATTTTTGTTCATCACGCGAGAAACGGTGGCTAACGATACGCCCGCAAGCTCTGAGACTTGATAAATTGTTGCCATGTTATTTGTTCACTCGCTTATCCTTAACTACTTCGGCTAAATAATACCTTAGAGTATATATCTTAACTAGCTGTTAGTTTAGATTGAATATTTTCAACAACCTGATTAGTCAGTGTATATTTTTTCATTATGTAGGCAACAAATAATGAGCCAAAAGCAGGTAGTACAGTGAATGACAGTAAAATACCGTGTTGGGTATCAAGAGTTTGTACTGCATCGGCCTGATAACTGTAAAAAGATAACAACCAGCCTGCAATTGCGCCGCCTACAGCCACGCCCATTTTAATAAAAAATATAACGCCTGAATAAACCAAACCCGTAATGCGTACACCTGTTTTTTCATGCCCGTAATCTATGGTGTCGGCCATTTTTGCCCACAACAATGGGGTTGCCATATCTAAAAAGAATTTCCATAAAATAAAGGCCGCAAATGCCAATACTAAAGAGTCTTTACTAATAAAGTAACTAAAACCACAAATAGCGGCGGCAATAACTTGTAAGCTTATATAGGCCTTTATTTTACAAAAGCGCTTTGCAAGTGGTTGAGCTAAAGCGCAACCTACCATACTGGCTGCAACACCTAGCGTCATAAATAAGGTGATTAAATCGTCTCGACCTAAATAGTATTTTACGTAGTAAACAGCAAGCGTAAGCCTTAATACTTGCCCGGTAAGTAAAAAAAATGCAGCTAAGCAAAGTGTTCGCCACTGATCGTTTTTAATTAAGGCTTTAACACTTTTGGCAAAAGGAATGTTTTGCTCTTTTGGCTGTTGTATACGCTCTTTTGTGCCTAAAAAACAAAGTAAAAACAGTACAAAACCTAAAATGCTCATTGCAGTCATTGTGTATTGATAGCCCTTGGCAGCATCGCCTTGTCCAAAATACTCAACCATTGGCATAGTACAACCCGCTACTATTACGCCGCCTAACATACCAAATACAAACCGGTAAGACTGAATAGTAACGCGCTCTTTTACGTCTGCAGTAAGTACGCCGCCCAATGCACAATAAGGGATATTAATAGCGGTGTAGACAACCATAAGAAGTGTGTAAGTAGTAAAGGCATAAATTATTTTATCGGTGCCTTCTAAATCGGGCGTAGTGAACGCTAAAATACTTATAATAGCAAAAGGAAGTGCAAGCCAAAGTAAGTAGGGGCGAAAGTGCCCCCAGCGCGTATGTGTTTTATCAGCAAGGTTACCCATTAATGGATCGGTTACGGCATCAAAAATACGCACTGCTAAAAACATAGTACCAACAACGGCAGGCGATAAACCTACTACATCTGTGTAGTACAGCATTAAAAACATCATAACTGTTTGAAAAATAATATTACTGGCGGTGTCGCCTAAGCCATACGCTATTTTTTCTTTTACACTGACCATGATTGTTTATCCCGCTTTGTGCTTATTATTATCTATTTGAGATAAGTGCTTTATAGGCTAAGCCACTATTTTTAATAGTACGTTGCTGCGTTTTATAATCAACATAAACAATACCAAAGCGCTTTAAATAACCTTCTGCCCACTCAAAGTTGTCCATTAAGCTCCAAGCAAAGTAGCCATCTATAACAACACCCTGTTCAACTGCATTGTGAACTGCGTTTAAATGAGTATTATAATAACTTAAACGGTCTAAGTCGTTAACTTCGCCATTATTATATGTGTCGGGCATTGCTGCGCCATTTTCGGTTATATAAATAGGCGGTAGGGTGTATGTCTTATTAAGCGATACAAGCAAATCGGTAAACGATTGCGGGTAAACCTCCCACCCCATATCTGTCAACGGACCCGTAGGTGCAATGGGTTCATAAATATCAGTAGGGTGCGCTTTATAAACTTGGCGGGTATAAAAGTTAATGCCTAAGTAATCAATTGGCTGAGAAATTAATTCCATATCACCTGGGTGTATGTCTGGTAAGTGATCCTCAGGTAGTTGGCTAATTATATCAGGGTATTTACCGTCCATTATTGGTTTCATGTACCACTGATTTAAATAGTCATCAGCGTATTTGGCACTGTCTATGTCTTGTTGAGTATCTGTAAGTGGGTAGGCGGGTGTAAAGTTAAGCACAATGCCGTTTTGAGTATCAGGCGATGTTTTATTTAGCACGTTCATAGCGAGACCATGAGCGAGTAATAAGTGATGAGCTGCTTTTTTACCATACTGCTTGCCTACTAGGCCTGGGGCATGTATGCCAATTTCGTAACCTAAAAACGCGCTGCAAAAGGGTTCGTTTAATGTAGCGTAAGAATACACTCGTGTTCCAAATGCGTTAGTAATTAGTTCTACGTACTGCTCAAATGCATAAGCTGTTTTTCTGTTAAGCCAGCCGCCTTCATCTTCAAGATGTTGCGGTAAATCCCAGTGATACAAAGTAACAAAGGCTTTTATTTTTTTTCGTTTTAGCTCATCTAAAATATCAGTATAAAACTTAACGCCTACAGGATTTAACTTTCCGTCTTGAGTCATAACGCGAGGCCATGAAATAGAAAGCCTGTAAGCATCAACACCTAGAGACTCTATTAAATCTATGTCTTGTTGCCAATTGTTGTAATGATCGCAGGCAATATGACCATGTGAATTGTCAGCAATTTTACCTGCAGTACTACAAAAGGTATCCCAAATACACGGTAAGCGATGCTCATACCCGCCCTCTATCTGAAATGATGCTGTTGCTACACCATAAACAAAGTCTTTTGTTAATAGAGGTGAATTAAATGGTAATGATATTTTTGTCATTGGTTACAAACCTTTTTGAGAACTTAATTGCACGCTTAGCGCCTATTTTTACTGACTTTCAGCGGGTACAAAACATTATTAAAAATAAAAGTTGTTGAAATATGTAACATGTTCGTATTTAATTAGCCGTGAAAGCGCTTACATTTTTAGATTAATGTTAATTAATCTTCAGGTCAACTCTTTAATACTGCGCCTTAGCGGGGTTTGTATTAATTACTTACTGAAGATCAATTTATAATAATAAATTGCGGAGAGCACATGGCTAGTTCAGCACCACTGACATCACACACACAGTCGCAAAACCACCAAGATAAAAACTATGGTTTTGCACTTACATCTTTAACTTCACTGTTTTTTATGTGGGGTTTTATTACCTGCTTAAATGATATTTTGATTCCGCATTTAAAAGCGGTTTTCGATTTAACTTATGTTCAAGCAATGCTTGTGCAGTTTTGCTTTTTTGGCGCTTACTTTTTAATGTCACTCCCTAGTGGATACATTGTTAAAAAGCTTGGTTATAAAAAAGGAATCGTGGTTGGGCTTTTAATTGCGGCAGTAGGGTGTATCTTATTTTACCCAGCAGCGTCTTTACATAGTTATCCTGTATTTTTATTTGCTTTATTTGTACTTGCAAGTGGCATAACGTTATTACAAGTATCTGCAAATCCTTATGTAAGTTTGTTGGGTTCAGCAAAAACTGCGTCGTCTCGTTTAACACTAACCCAAGCTTTTAACGCGTTGGGTACTACGGTTGCGCCATCATTTGGTGCTCTGTTAATTCTGGACTCAGCGTCAGAAGCCTTTTTAACACCTGCACAAAATGCAGAATCAGTACAACTTCCTTACCTCCTTTTAGCTGCAATGCTTATTTTACTAGCCGGTATTTTTGCATGGCTTAAATTACCAGACATTATGAGCGAGCAAAAAGCAGAAGCCGAAAAATCAGAGGCAATTGAAGGCAGTGCTTGGCAGTATCGCCATCTTGTATTAGGTGCTGTGGGTATATTTATGTATGTAGGCGCCGAAGTGGCAATTGGTAGCTTTTTAGTAAGCTTTTTAGCACAAGAAAATATAGCAGGGCTAAAAGAGCATGCTGCAGCTCATTACATCACTTATTATTTTGGTGGTGCTATGGTTGGGCGTTTTATTGGTGCTGCTGTAATGCAAAAATTACCTGCTGGTAAAGTACTTGGCTTTAACGCAACCATGGCTATTATTTTAGTCGTTATTGCCATGAGCACGTCGGGTCAATTAGCAATGTGGTCAATACTATTGGTTGGTTTATTCAATTCTATTATGTTCCCCACTATTTTTAGTTTAGCGTTAAATGGACTTGGCAAACATACAGCTCAAGGCTCTGGCATTTTGTGTTTGGCGATTGTGGGTGGTGCAATAGTGCCACTTTTACAAGGTGCACTTGCTGATACTGTGGGTGTTCAACTTTCGTATGTTTTACCTATTTTATGTTACATATTTATCGTGTTCTATGGTTTAAGCGGTAGCAAACCAGTTCAAGCGCAGGAGACTCTATAATGAAAACCCCTTTTACACTTAATAAAATAGCCTTAGCAACATTAATTGCATCAGTAGGTACTTTATCGGCTTGTTCAAACGACGCAGTGACATCGGTTGAAACTAATGAAACGTTATCTAAAACAGCGCAAATTTGGCCAAAACTTAATATTGCCGTTAAAAAAGATGCCGATATTGAAGCTAAAATAGTTAACTATTTAAAAGCCATGACACTTGAGCAAAAGGTTGCTCAAATGATTCAGCCAGAAATTCGTGATATTACCGTTGAAGACATGCGTAAATATGGCTTCGGTTCATATCTTAATGGTGGTGGCGCATTCCCTAATGGCGACAAACATGCAACACCTATGGACTGGGTAGCCTTAGCAGAGAGCTTTTATCAAGCTTCTGTCGACGACTCAGTTGATGGCAGTAGTATCCCAACTATGTGGGGCACCGATGCAGTACATGGCCATAATAATGTAATTGGTGCGACGTTATTTCCGCACAACATTGGTTTAGGCGCGGCGAATAATCCTGATTTAATCGAGCAAATAGCATCGATTACTGCAGTAGAGGTAATGGCTACGGGTATTGATTGGGTATTTGCACCCACAGTTGCCGTAGTGCGCGACGATCGCTGGGGAAGAACCTACGAAGGTTACTCAGAAGATCCAAAAATTGTACATGATTACTCAGCAGCCATAGTAAATGGCTTACAAGGTAAAGCCGATGACGATTTTTTAAGTGACAAGCGTGTAATTAGTACCGTTAAGCACTTTATTGGCGACGGTGGCACGGTTGATGGTGATGATCAGGGTAATAATATCGACAGTGAACAATCATTATTTGATATTCACGCACAAGGCTATGTAGGCGGTTTATCAGCAGGTAGCCAATCGGTTATGGCTTCTTTTAATAGCTGGAATGGCGTTAAAAATCACGGCAATAAATACTTACTTACAGATGTATTAAAAACACGTATGGGTTTTGATGGTTTTGTAGTGGGTGATTGGAATGGTCATGGGCAAATTAAAGGCTGTACTAACGAAAGCTGTGCACAAGCCGTTAATGCAGGCCTTGATATATTTATGGTGCCAACAGGTGCCTGGAAGCCACTTTATAACAATACAATTGCGCAAGTTAAGTCAGGCGAAATTAGTATGAGCCGTATTGATGACGCAGTGAGCAGAATATTACGCGTAAAACTTCGCGCTGGTTTATTTGATAAACCAAGCCCGGCTAAGCGTCTTTACTCGGGTAAAACAGAACTTATTGGCGCGCAAGAGCATCGCGAAGTCGCACGCCAAGCTGTGCGCGAATCGCTTGTATTACTTAAAAATAAAAATAACCTATTACCTATCGAAGCTAATCAACGCGTACTTGTTGCAGGTGATGGTGCTGATAATATAGGTAAACAGTCGGGTGGTTGGAGTATTACGTGGCAGGGGACTAATAATAAAAATGCTGATTTCCCTGGAGCAACGTCAATTTACAAAGGGCTTGAAGAACAAATATCTGCAGCAGGTGGAAGTGTTACTTTAAGTGCTGATGGTACGTTTGATCAACGTCCTGATGTTGCTATTGTTGTATTTGGTGAAGAACCTTACGCAGAAGGGCACGGCGATAAAGATAACCTTGAGTTTGAGCGCGGAAATAAAAAGTCATTAGCACTTTTAAGCTCGCTAAAAGAGCAAGGCATTCCTGTTGTATCGGTGTTTATATCAGGTCGACCTATGTGGGTTAACAGCGAACTTAACGCATCTGACGCGTTTGTAGCTGCATGGTTGCCAGGTACAGAAGGCGCAGGTATTGCTGATGTTTTACTAAAAGCGGCAGACGGCACCATTCAAAATAACTTTAAAGGTAAACTATCGTTTTCTTGGCCTAAATCAGCGGTAGAAACTGCGGTTAATAAAGGCGATGAAAATTACGACCCATTACTCCCTTATGGTTTTGGTTTAACGTACGGCGATAAAAACGTATTAGCTGACGACCTTGATGAAGACTCTAAACTTGATAACTCAGGGCTTACGAGTATGGATATACTTGTTGGTGCACCTGTAGCACCATGGCGCTTATTGTTAAAATCGGGCGATGAGCTTTTAGATGTATCGAGTAGTACTCATGAATTTGGTGCAATTAAATACCGAACTGAGGACAAAATAGTACAAGAAGACGCGCGCCAATTTAACTTTAGCGGTGCAGAAAAAGCCAGTGCTGAAATAGTAACAAGCTTTGCAGAAGATACCATTGCCTACGTTGAAGCCGATAGTGTGATTAGCTTTGATATTAAATTAAACGAAGCACTAACGAGCGATATAGCATTTGCTATGACTTGCTCGGGTGAATGTGGTGCAAGCATTGATTTAGCAAACGTAGTGGATAAAAGCATTGAGAATAAATGGCAGTCAGTATCAATCGATTTAGGTTGTTTTGCTGATAAGGGTGTTAATTTTGCAAACCTAACAAGCCCATTTAGCTTACGCAGCAATGGTAAAGCATCAATTTCTGTGGCTAATATTCAGTTTGTGCCAAATAAGGCAGGCGAAGCTACACTGTCTTGTAAGTAGTTTATTAACTCTATTGTGTGTATACCAAAGCCCTTCGAATGAAGGGCTTTTTTTATGTAGAGGATTAATACTAACCTGCATAAATACTTGAGCTAATTGATATAACTAAATAGGAGCAAGTCGCTATAAATACAAAGAGTTACCACGTTCTTATAGGAGGAACCTTTTTTATAATAGCTTGTAAAATAATTAGCACTGCATTAAGAGGTTTTTTTCGTCAAAGCTGACTACTTTATCTCTGCCAGTTTCTTTAGCAAGATAAAGGCGCTTATCAGCCAGCGATAGTAAGTCTTTTACACTCATTTTACCATTTACAGAGTGACTCACTCCCGCGCTCACAGATAGTTTTATATGCGCGTTTTGATAATAAAACGGATGCTTAGAAATATTTTCACGTAAGTGCTCTGCATATTCTTTAGCTGCTCGTAGGGAATAGTCTGGTAGTAATATTGCAAATTCTTCACCGCCTATTCTGGCGCAAATACCTTCATCAAAAAATTGCTCTTTTATGTGCTGCGCAATCCATTTAATTGCTTGATCGCCCGTGTCGTGCCCGTACTTATCGTTTACATGCTTAAAAAAGTCGATATCTAGAATAATTATAGATACATTTATATCATTGTTATTAGGTTGTTTAAGGACTGCTTTGGCGTTATTAAAGAAACCTCTGCGATTAAATAACTGTGTAAGAGAGTCGGTATTGGCAAGGTTCGATAGCGTGTATTCACTATTGGAAAATAACAAAAATGGCAGTATAAGAGCACTCAGTGTGGCTAATAGTAAATGACTAATAAGCACAATTTGCAAAGGGGTTGCTACATCTTGAATACTCGAACTAAGTACCGGTATTGATAGAAATATAGCATTTAAAAACATAACTCCACTGTGCACTAAAAAGCAGGTAATTAACGCCTTTTTCTGGGCTTTAGCAACAAAGCTCATGCTTTTGATTAAATACGCTGTGTAAATAAATAATCCGGCAATTACTAAACTCGTTAGCATTTTTGCTGCACCGAAAGGATAAATTGCCAATAACAATAAGCTAGAAAAACCAAATATGCAGTAAAGAGGCATTAAGCTAATATTTTGTACGTTTTTGTATTTATATAGTCCAACAATAATTAAAAGTGGGCTAGTAATCATTGAAACACTAGCTAAATAGTGGGTTATTAAAGGAAGATCTATGAATAAGCGCAAACATGCTAGTATTTCGGCTAATGCGAATGTGGCACAGGCTAAACCAAATAATAAAAAAGATGTTTGTTTTTTATATTTATAAATTGAGAGAAAAAATAAGCTTATGAATAAGTTAAGGATAAAAGAGAAGAAGATCACAGTAGGCAAATGAAACATGATTTATTCTCTTTATTATAAAATGATGAAATATATATTTAACTAACTGTTGTAATTATTATGTATTAATAAGAAAAGGTCAATTCAGTTAAAAGGATTGCTTTTTCAATTTTCATATTTTACCTCAAGAATTATTAACGCCCGCTAAACCAAACTCTCTAAAGCTGATTTAATATCAGGATGATGAAAACGATAATTATGAACGAGTGCCTTTTTAGGGACTACAAATTGCCCGGTTGTTAGTAAGTCTGACATTTCGCCCATTAAGAGTTTAAGCACTGCCGTTGGCATGGGGATAAATGCAGGTCGCGATAACGCCTCGCCTAAGCTTTCACTAAATTGAGCGTTGCTTACCGGATTTGGTGCAGTTGCGTTAACTGGGCCAGATATTTCTGGATGCTTAATAATAAAGAGTATTAGCTGAATCATATCGTCGATGTGTATCCACGACATTCCTTGCTCGCCATTACCAATTGGGCCGCCTAAACACAATTTAAAAGCGGGTAGCATTTTACTTAATGCTCCACCTTTTTTAGCTAAAACAATACCCGTGCGCAAAAGGCACACTCTGGTGTGTTCTGATTGCGCGAGTAGCGCTGCATTTTCCCAGTCTTTACAAAGCTGGTGGCTAAATTCGTCGTGTGGGTTTTCAAAAGTTTCATCAATAGGGTTACTATTTTGTCGACCATAAAATCCAACGGCGCTTCCAGATATATAAGTATGCGGGGCAGTGCTACAAGCTTTAATAGCTTCACTAATTTGTTGTGTAACACCAATACGGCTGTCGCGTATTATTTGCTTTTGTTTGTCGCTCCAGCGTTTATTTACAATAGGTTCGCCAGCTAGATTAATAACAATATCAACAGTGTTAAAATCTACTGCATTGACATTGCTTACGGCTTTAACTTTATGGCCTAATAATACGTTTGCTTTAGTCGGATTTCGGCTAAGCACAGAAACAGTATTATGATGAAGTAAAAAAGGGCATAAGTGCTTACCAATTAATCCCGTCGCGCCAGTAATAAATATATGCATTATTAATCCTTACAATAAAATAGTAGCAAGTGATTAAAAAACATACTCGCTAGCAAACAGCTTTGCAAATTTATACGTAAAACAGGCTTTTATGATCACTTCGTAATTATTTCATTTAATTACCTTTTGCCTTACACTAAAGCCATATCATTAATAAAAGGGTTAATAAATTGGCAAGTTTAACTGGAGTAAATAAAAGCTTAATAGTTTTTGCTTCCTTAGTGGTCGTACTCGCGGGGATAAAAGCGGCAAGTGTAATTATTATTCCGTTTATTTTGGCGGCGTTTATTGCCATTATTTGTAATCCGCTTATCAAGTTTTTTGCGCGCTACCGAATTCCTAAAGGTATTGCTGTTATGTTGGTAGTGCTTATTATAGTTGGCTTAGGTGTAAGCCTTGGCGGGCTTGTAGGGCAATCAATAAACGATTTTTCGCAGCAACTTCCTGAGTATAAAACACAACTCAAAGAAGAATTTGTATGGCTTGTAGATTTAGCATCTCAATACAACATACTGATTAATAAAGAACAGTTAATCAATATGTTCGACCCAGGTAAAATGGTTGATGTAGCCACTAATATGCTCACCGGTTTAGGTGGCGTAATGGCAAACATGTTTTTAATTATTTTAACCGTTGTTTTTATGTTGTTTGAAGGGCCAATGCTGAGCAAAAAAATACACATGGCACTTGAAGATCCCGATAGCAAAATGAAGCAAATTGACCGCTTTTTAGAGTCTATTAATTCATATCTGGCAATTAAAACACTAGTAAGTTTAGGTACGGGTATTATTGCTGCGTTTTACTTATGGATTTTAGACGTTGACTACTTTGTGCTGTGGGGGGTATTGGCATTTATGTTCAATTACATTCCTAATATTGGGTCAATTATTGCGGCTGTACCGGCTGTATTACTTGCGCTTATTACTCAAGGTCCGTTAATTGCGGGATTGGTTGCTGCAGGTTATTTAACAATAAATACGGTGATGGGCAATATTGTAGAGCCTAAGTTTTTGGGCAAAGGGCTGGGTCTTTCAACGCTAGTGGTATTTTTATCATTAATATTTTGGGGCTGGTTATTAGGTACTGTGGGTATGCTTTTATCTGTGCCCTTAACTATGATTGTAAAAATAGGCTTAGAAGCCAGTGCTGAAGGTAAGTGGGTTGCCACTCTACTAGGCAGTGGCGAAGACGTTGCTAAAAATAACTAACATCTATAACTATCAAGGGCTGTAAAATTAAAGCCCTTGATGGTTAAGTTATCAGTAAATACAGGGCTATTAATTAACAAACAATTTAATAGCGTCATCCACCGCGTTTATTGCGCCTTCTAAATATCCTGCTTCTTGTTTTGCAAACTCACTCGCTACAAAATGAATATTGAGGTTACTTATTTCCTCACCTAAGCCTGAAAAATCAAATTCTGGGTGCTGCGAAGGTTGAGTTTGATCGTCTCTATTAGCTACAAACTTATCGTCTGCCCAGTCTTTGATAAAATACCCCGTTGCCTTTTCAGCATCTTTACCATAAAAGTAGCTAAGCTGCTGGGCACAGGCTTGAATTAATTGCTCTTTAGTTACTTGGTTTCGTGATAAGTAGGGCACACCTATAAAGCCAAATAATGCGGCGTAATTGCCATCTTCAGCACTGGCATCGTGAATTTCGACCATTGGGCCTACGCGACTAAAGCATTGCCCTGATAAGTTTTTATCACGCCAAAGTGCATGTTCAAAAGTAGCTATAAATTTGGCTTGTCCTGCCATCCATGTAGGTACACTACTAAGGCGGTTTATGAGCGTTGGAGTAGCCCATAGTTCAGGTGTTAAGTGTGTTGTAACCATACGAGCAGGAATAGCTGAAATTAGTTTTTCAGTAGTAAAGTGCTTTATATTACCTAAGTGATTAACTGTAATTTGCCAGTTATTATCACCTTTTTTAAGCTCAGTGACATTGTGTTCCAATAACACTGAATCAGGATTAAGTTGCTCGTATAAGGCAGTTATTAAGGTATTCATGCCGTGTTTGAGTCTAAATAGTTGCATATCTCCAGCACCTGCAATTTGTTGAGGCTGTTTGGCGTTAGGTGCTTGATATAACACATCACCTTTGTTGTATTGCTCAAATATACTTAAGTGGAGTGACTTTACTAAAGCTTGGATTTTTGGTTGGTGAGGAAATATCCACGTAGGACCCAAATCAAAACTAACATCGTTATTTATTGGTGATTGCGCAGCAAAAATTCGGCCGCCTAATTGCGATTTAGCTTCCAGTAATAAGTACTCAATATTAAGCAGTTGTAATTTATACGCACTGTATAAGCCGGCCAGTCCGCCACCTATAATTATTACTGGTTTAGTCATTTGTTTACCTATTAGCTATTTAGCAATCTACTAGTAGGTAGTTTGTTTTGATATGAATAAATTGTCAAGTAGGCTAAAGGGAACGAGTAGTGAAACGTAATACCAATCTGCTTATATACGAGGTCTATTTAACGTTAAGAAAATTACGCTAGAACTAGGCAAAAATTTTTGTATCTAGTTGTTCTAAATAAAAAATTTTTAACGACGTTATAGTGCAATTTAATTCGTTAAATTGATCAAAGATTTATGCAGGTTGGTATAACTAGTCTAGTGCGCTTAAGTTACGTTAAAATGGGTGTTTTAGTGATTCTGTAAATTGATTTATAAGCTCAATTTCACAGAGTTTATAGCTAATGGCCGCTGTTGTCGCATTAGGAAGTTTTATTAAGTAACGCCATTGGCAGGCACTCTCAAGGTACTTTTCGTTATTTTTAATGCTGCGCATAAATAACGGCAATACTTGCGTATTGCCTGTGCTTTCTTGTGATTTAGTTAGCTCATATTTGCGCTTTTGTATCCAACTGCCTTGTGCTTGCTTTGCTTTATCGATCTGGCTATCTAGGCATTGAATATACCGCTTAGCTTCATCGGTTGTTGCTTTAGCGGCTAAAGTACATGCTTCATCTGCAAAGCTGTACTGGCTTGTAGTTAATAGCACAATGGCAGTTAGTTTTAATAAATAGTTACTTTTTGTCATTGTAATTAAACTCTAAGATAAATTGAGCGCCGGCTAAGTTATCAGCATCGGTAATGGTAAGCGTCCCGTTATACGACTTAACTAAATCAGATACAATCGCCATGCCTACGCCGTGTCCGCTTTCGTATGTATCGAGGCGAGTACCACGTGTAAGTAAAGATTCACGTTTATCCTCTGGCACACCAGGGCCATCATCGCTAATTCCAATACACAGAGTTTTACTTTGGATTACTTGTATTTCTACTTGCGAGCGACACGCTTTACAGGCGTTATCAATTAAGTTACCGAGTAATTCCATTAAATCTGTTTGGTCACCTAAAAAGTAATCTTTTTCGGTTACGGTGCAGGTAAAAATAATATCTTTATCACGGTATACTTTTGCCATAGCACTGAGTATTGAATCAAGTACTGGCTTAATAGGTGTTTGCTTTTTCCACGTGTCTGATGCACCGGTTGCAGCACGCTTTAATTGGTGCTCGATCATCACATTAATTCGGTCGAGTTGTTCTTGTGCATCGGCATCGTTTGCCAATGGACTTGATTTTAGTACTGCAAGCGGTGTTTTAAGTGCATGAGCAAGGTCGCTTAATGAGGCTCTGTAGCGCTCTTTTTGGCGCTGTTGCGACTCAAGTAGTAAGTTTAGGTCTGCTTTTATTGTTTGCAGCTCTACAGGGTAGAGGCCTTTAATTTCTTGAATATCACCCGATTCAATCGCTTTTATTTCTTTATCGAGTCGTTGGAGTGGGCGAGCGCTCCAAATGAAACCAATAGCCATTAGGCCTGCAATTGCAATCCCCATGATAAACATCCAATCTACAAGGGTTTGCTTAAAGCCATCCATTATACGAAGTAGAGCGTCGTTACGTTTGACTAATATAAAGCGAGCTTGTTCTGATTGATCTATGTTGTTTAAAATTACAGTCAGGCTAAGTTGCCAGTACGCGGTATTATTATACTCCACACGCCTGAAGTCGGCGGCACCTGCTTTGGTTTCTATTTGTTGAGGTACATAGTTTAAATTTACAGCCGATTCTGAGTTCCAAACAGGGTCATCATCGCGGTAAATCATTGCGTAGGTATCTGAATTTAATCTGTTTAACTCAGGCGCTAAAATAGTGCTGGGCATAATAATACCATGCTCAGTAAAGTCGACTTCAGATATTAGCGAGTAGAGCTGCGCCTCGAGGGTTTTTTCTGTCGCATCAACAAGCGAAGCGTAATACGCTTTGCCAATTGAATAAAATAAGATAGGGAGTGCGACTAATAAAACAAAGACAAGGATAAATCCTTGCCTTATTTTTAACGATATTTGCGGTATTACCACTGGCTTTTAAGCCTGTAACCACGCCCACGTAGTGTTTCTACTGGGTTTAGTACGCCTTCAGGGTCAAGCTTTTTACGCAAACGTAGTACAAATACTTCAATTACGTTTGAATCAAGGTCGAAGTCTTGGTCGTAAATATGCTCAGTAAGTTCTGATTTAGAAATTACTTTTTGCGGATTTACCATTAAGTATTCAAGTACTTTATATTCGTAAGCTGTAAGGCTAAGCTCTTTATCATCAACCCATACCTGTTGTGAACGTGTATGAATTTTAATTGGACCCGCAGTCATTTCTGGATTTGCTTTACCAGCACTGCGACGAATTAATGCATTACAACGTGCAATAAGTTCTTCAACATGAAATGGTTTAGTAAGGTAGTCATCTGCACCTGCATCTAAACCTTCTACTTTATCCTGCCAGCGATCGCGCGCTGTTAAGATTAAAATAGGGATAGTAATGCCTTGTGCTCGTGCTTTATTGATTAGCTCAATACCGTCTATTTTAGGTAAACCTAAATCAACTACGGCCATATCAAGCGGGTATTCTGTAATGTGGAAAAGACCTGCTTCACCATCGTGACATAAATCCACGCTGTAACGTTCTTTTTCTAAAGCATTACGTAGGTTATCTGCTAAATGTAAATCGTCTTCAATAACTAAAATTCGCATTTGTTAATCCTTTTTCACTTCGCCGGTTTTTTTATTTATATGTAAATCAACGACGTGGCCGTCAGATTTGAGTATTCGTACGGTATAAAAATCTGTTTTTTCGGTAATTTTTAAGGTCTTACCGCCTATTGTTTTCTTTGCAAGTATTACGGCTTTCTTTTTGTCCACCTCAGCATGAGATGCTTGGGTGGCCGTCGCTGCTTGAGCAAAGTTAGCTAAGCTAACACAAGCAATAAAACCGAGGCTTAATAATACGCGCATAATGGAAAACTCCTAGACCAGACCCACTTAGTTTAATTAACTAAGTTACTAAAATTCAAGTAAAAACGCTAAATTCGCTTTTATCTCAGTAATTTTAATTAAAATCTTGTGAACAAACCCTGAATTACAGTGCAACACACGCTCTTAGGGTTTAATACACTTTTAAGCAGGGAACACTTTTTTGAAAGGTTTAACAATTGTATTTTCATAGATGCCAGCGGCAACGTAAGGGTCAGCTGCTGCCCACTCTCGAGCTGCTTCTATTGACTCAAACTCAGCAACAACTAATGAACCGGTAAAACCTGCTTCTTGAGGATCTTCACTATCGACTGCCGGAAACGGACCCGCAGTTAATAAACGGTTTTGTGAATCAAGCTCACTAAGGCGTGCTAAATGTGCCGGGCGTGCTGCTTTTCTAAGCTCTAAGCTGTTTTCAACGTCTGTTGAGTGAATCATGTACAACATAAGGAATCTCATAAAAATTGTTAAATTTGATTAACGCAATACTACCACAGCGTTGAAAATTGGTGAATTAAAAGCGTATTTACACAGGTTTACACTTCGATTTTATTTTTAAGCTGTAATTGCTTGAAAATCTCTGTGTAACACTGGTAGAGTCGCTGAAATATACAAAATAATAAAAAGGTTTTATGCATGAGCGAAAATAGAGAACGATTTAGTTCCCGTCTCGGATTCATAATGGCAGCGGCAGGTTCGGCTGTTGGTATTGGTAATTTAGTTGGTTTTCCGGTTTCTGCTACCAAAAATGGTGGTGGCGCATTCTTATTAATTTACGCTTTATTTGTCGTATTTATTTGTTTACCAGTCATGATGGCTGAAATGGCAATGGGTCGTAACGCTCAAAAAGATCCACTTGGTTCGTACAAGCTATTATCTAATAACGATAAAAAATGGAAGCTAGCAGGTTTTTTAGCGGTGCTTACACCATTTATGATTGCTGTGTTTTATATGGTAATTACGGTTTGGATTTTTGGTTACTTAACGCAAACAGGCCTCGGTAATTTAGATTTACTTGCAGATCCTGGCCACTTTGGTGTTTTTATTAATAGTTACACTGTGTTTGGTTATATGGCCGTTGTGGTTATTATTGTTAACTTAATTTTATTAGGGGGTGTTAAACAAGGCATAGAAAAAGCCGCTAAATTTTTAATGCCAGCCTTACTTTTCATGCTACTTGCTTTAGTTACTTATGTATTAACGCTTGATAACGCAATGGCCGGTGTTAAATACTACATTATTCCTGATTTTTCTAAGATGAGTGCAAGTGTACTTAATGGCGCATTAAGCCAAGCGTTTTTCTCGCTATCGCTGGGTATGGGTATATTAATGACTTACGCGTCGTATATTTCTAAAAAGGATGACATTGTAAGTAGCGCGAAAATGGTCGCTATTACAGACTCACTCGTTGCGTTTGTAGCGGGCCTAATGGTGTTGCCCGCTATATTTAGCTTTGATCCAAACACAGACCCATCAGCACTTTCTGACTCGTCTGTATCAATGATTTTTGTATACCTACCTAAAATATTATTAGCACTGCAAAATGATATTGGTTATGTAGGTGCGTCTATTGTTGCGTTCTCATTCTTCTTATTAGTATTTTTTGCAGCGATTACTTCACTTGTTTCAATAGTAGAAGTACCGACAGCAACACTAAGTGACCGTAAAGGTATTAGCCGTAAAAAAGCATTGGGCATCCTTACACTTTCAACCGGTGTACTTACTATTTTATGTACAATGTCGTTTGGTATGATTGACAGCCTTACTTCGTTCACCAGTTATGGCGGCGTTAATAAGAGCTTTTTTGATATTATTGTTGATGTATTTTACGACACAATTTTACCGCTTAATGGCTTAATGGTGTGTTTGTTTGTAATGTACCGCTGGAAAAAAGCACGCTTAACACAAGAGCTAAGCTTAGGTTCGCCTAATTATGCGGGAAGCTTGATGGAAAAGTACGTTAACTTTTCACTTTCAACGTTTATTCCTGTCATTCTAGCTGTGATATTTATAAATACAGTGGCGACTAAGTTTTTTGATTTAAAAATATTTGGTTTTTAAATAGACCTCTTTAAAAGCTTATTGAATAATATAATGCCGCTCAGCTAAGCTTAGCGGCATTTTTTATAGGCGTTTTTTACAGGTATCTGGTCTAACTATTATACCAACCTGCATAAATCTTTGATCAATTTAACGAATTAAATTGCACTATAACGTCGTTAAAAATTTTTTATTTAGAACAACTAGATACAAAAATTTTTGCCTAGTTCTAGCGTAATTTTCTTAACGTTAAATAGACCCCATATATAAGCAGATTGGTATTAAAGAGATTTAAAATGAATAAAATTATTATTGGGTTTGCTTTTGCTATTTCATCATTTGGCGCATTTGCACAAAGCGCTGATGGTTGGCCAGAAGGCGGTGCAATGCACACGGGCAATACTTATAATTTAGAGGGCAATAGATACAAAACTAAAATCAGTAAAATGATGGATGAAATCTACCCACAACTAAATGACGATTACCAAGTAGATGCAGTTAAAGCACAAATAAAAGCATGGGAGCAGTATATAGATGCTACATGTAACGTTGTTGGCATAGCAACGGGTGCCGGTGGCTCTTGGCCCTCAACGTATAGTGTTAAATGCGAAAGAAGCCTAAGTTATGATAGATACTTTGCGACTAAAAATGCGCTAAAGTGTGTTAATAGATTAAGCAAAGAAGAGTTTGTAGGACATAGCGAAAAGTTAAATTGTTTAATTCAAACATTAAATATAAAAATATTTTAAGACCTACATAGCGCTACAGCTAAATTATACAGTTAGCTGTAGCATTTTAGGCTTTATAGCAACTCAATACTTACTGTTGCGCCTTTTTCGATATTGCCGCTTTGTGCTGGCACTACAATTAAGCAGTTAGCTTTACTAAGCGACGAAAGTACACCCGAGCCCTGTTTATTAAACGGGGCAACCACCAAGTCACCTTGCTCGTTAATTGTTGCTGTACCGCGCTGAAAATCAGCTCTGCCAGGGCGCTTTTTAATAACGGATGTAGTAACAGCGTTAAAACGCATTTTAGGGTTTACTTCACCAAGACCCGACAGCTTTTGCAGTGCCGGCTCTACTAACTGATTAAACGTAACTGCAGCCGACACAGGGTTACCTGGCAAGCCAAAAAAGTAACTGTTACTTAGTTTACCAAAGGCAAAAGGTTTGCCTGGTTTCATGGCTATTTTCCAAAAGTGAATTTCGCCAATTTCGTTGAGCACTTCTTTAGTAAAGTCGGCTTCACCAACCGATACACCGCCTGAGCTTATTACGGCATCGGCAAGTTCGTTCGCTTTTAAAAATGCATTAGTGATGAGTTCTTTGTCATCAGGAATAATTCCTAAATCAATCACGTCTATATTTTTTTGTTGCAGCGCACTAATAATAACAGCGCGGTTGCTTTCAAAAATAGCGCCTTGCTTAAGCGGCTGACCAGGTTCTATTAGCTCATCGCCGGTAGAAAGCACGGCTATTTTTAAGGTTCTTACCACGTCTATATTGGCAATTCCCAAAGATGCAAGTAACCCCACATCAACGGCTTTTAATTTATCGCCTGCTTTTAAAATAACATCGTCAATTGCAATATCTTCACCAGCAAAACGCACGTTTTCATTTAGCTCAGGTTGCGCAGTAAACGTAATTTTATCGCCATCAACCGAGGCGTTTTCTTGCATTACAACGCCGTTAGCGCCTGGTGCAATGGCGGCGCCGGTCATTATTCTTACGCATTGCCCTGGGGTAAGCGTTTCTTCAAAAACTTGCCCCGCAAACACGCTACCTACTTGTGTATAGGTTAAGCTTTTATCTGAAATACATAGCGCATAGCCATCCATTGCAGAGTTGTTATGAGCTGGTACGTTTATAGTTGATTTAACATCGCTTGCTAAAACGCGATCAACGCTTTGCATTATAGTGATGGTTTCAACGTCTTTAACTGGCGTTATTGAGCCAAGTATATTTTGTATTGCAGTTTCAATTGGCAATAAACCGGGTGCATTGCAAACATCGTTCATATATATTGCTTACTTAAATCATTTTATTTTGAAACAATACTTATAATGTCAAAGCTTTACAATACATGGTTGGGTTATTTTTTGCTTATCGCATGCATGCTTTCGTGCGGCGTAAACGCAAAAGAAACGCTGCAAGTAGCCGTAGCGAGTAATTTTAAAACTGTATTGCAAACCCTACTAAAAAAATCCCCATTACCTAATGTTGAAGTGAAAATATCAGCCGCTTCTAGCGGTGTTTTATATTCGCAAATAGTTCATGGTGCGCCATTTGATGTGTTTTTATCGGCCGACGATTTTCGACCGCAATCACTTATTAAAGAAGGCTATGCCGAGCAAAGCAGCTTAATCACTTACGCGTTAGGCGAACTTGCTTTGTGGCAACCCAAAGCTGAAAAAGTAAATGATAAAGTAGCCATTGCTAATCCGCGTTTTTCACCATACGGGCGTGCCTCAGAGCACTACGCGAATAACCATTTTAAAAAGCCAGTAAATTATGTGTACGGTAATAATATTACGCATGCATTTCAGTTTGTTGAAAGTGGTAATGTAGGAATAGGGCTGGTGGCTGTTTCATCACTAAAGGCAGCTTACAGTAACACGCAAGATCAAAAATATTTAGATTACACCGTGCTGCCTACAAATCAATATCCCGATATAATTCAACAAGGCGTTATTATTAGCTCGACTAAAAAGCGTGCTAGCGCTAAGCAACTCATGCAATTTTTAATGACGCAGGCTACGCAGCAGCAGTTAATTGAATTAGGTTACAGAATAAAGGACAACAATGCTTCAAAGTGATTTAACCGCGCTGTGGTTAACTATAAAACTTGCCTTTATAACCGCAGTGCTCCTTCTTGTTTTTTGTATTCCACTGGCTTACAAGCTCGCTGGCTATAACGGTAAATTTAAACCATTTTTAGAGGCATTAATCGCAATGCCTTTAGTGCTGCCGCCTACGTTATTAGGGTTTTACTTACTTGTTTTGTTTTCGCCTGATCACGCTTTTGGGCAGTTTTGGTTTTGGCTAACGGGTACTCAGCTTGCGTTTAGTTTTCAGGGCGTGGTTATTGGCTCGCTTTTTTATTCGCTGCCTTTTGTAATGCAGCCTCTTGTGGCTGGGTTTAAGCATATTAATCAAACCTATAACGAAGCAGCCATTGCGCTTGGGTTAAGCCCGTTTAAACGCTTTGTGCATTTAATTATTCCGCTTTTAAAACCCAGTATTGGTAGCGCATTTGCTTTAGGCTTTGCGCATACATTGGGTGAGTTTGGTTTGGTATTAATGATTGGCGGTAATATTCAGGGGCAAACACAGGTGGTGTCTATTGCGCTTTATGACCATGTTGAATCGTTAAATTATACGGCGGCGCATCAGCTTTCACTTATTTTACTGGCTATTTCGTTTGCCTGTTTAGTGCTGTTATTTAAGTTTAATAAAAGCATTGTAGGGGTTAAGCAATAACATGATTAAGTTAAGCCTTTTTAAAGCACTCAATAATTTTGATTTAGATATAAACCTTGAGCTTGAGTCGTTTAATGTATTGGGTGTTTACGGACCTTCCGGTTCGGGTAAGTCAACATTACTGCGTTGTATTAGCGGTTTAGAGCCTGCAAAAAGTGTTTATGTAAACAATCAGCCAGTGCATGAGTTGCCAAGCGATAAACGCGGTATTACGCTTCAGTTGCAATCTTGCCCGTTGTTTCCTCATTTAGATGTGGCAGGTAATTTAGCGTTTACACAAAAACACTGCGGGAATAAGCAAACAAGCTTAACGCTAGAATACGTTGTTAAAACACTTGAATTACAAGACTTACTAAACCGTGATGTACAAAGCTTATCGGGTGGCGAACGCCAACGTGTAGTATTTGCGCGCACTTTGCTTGCCGGTCAAAAATTTATAATGCTTGATGAGCCTTTTAGCGCGCTTGATTGGTCATTGCGTTTTAAAACACTCACTAAACTTAGCGAGTTTGCAGTTAAGTTTAATATTAAATTTATAATAGTAAGTCACTCATTAAAAGAGCTGCTATTTTGCTGCGATACCCTTATTCAGCTTGATAAAGGTAAGGTGATAAACCAAGGTGCAAGTGCACACGTTGCAAAGGCTATTTATGCAAACGATAGACAAACACCGCTGAGCTTAATTAATTACGACGTGGTTAAATTTGATGAAGACTACGGGCTATATCAACTACAATTACAGCAAAGTGAGCAGCCGCTTTTTGTGCTTCCTGCACTTGTAGATAGCAGTAATAAGCTAATTATAGAAAGTGAGCAAATGTCGTTTAGTGCGTTAAAGCCTGAGCAAACAACGCATAGCAATGTTTTAGAGTCGGTATTAATTCAGGCTGAGCTTATTAATAATAAGTGGCAGTTAACGCTTAATGTAGATGGGCAAACATTGTATTGTTTGGTATCAAGACGAGTGTGGGACAAAAACGACTTTAAAGTGGGCGATGTGCTTTATACAACAATCAGTAATCTAGAATAACTAAATGCTGCACACCGCACATTGACTGTTTTTAGCTATTTTAAAACGATTAAACTCCATGCTTAAACCATCCACCAGCAATAAGTGCTCGCTTAAACCACTTGGCAAACCAGCAAGCATTTTTAGCGCTTCAGTAGCCTGAATGCTGCCTATTAGCCCCACAATAGGGGAAAGTACGCCGGATTCAGAGCAGCTTTGTGTTTGTTCACTAAAAAATTGCGACAAACAACCATAACAATGGCTGTTTTCATCCATAGTAAAACAGGCGACTTGTCCTTCCATACGTATTGCAGAGCCTGACACCAGTGGAACTTTAGCCTTAAAACAGGCGCTATTAAGTGCATTGCGCGTTGTTAGGTTATCTGAGCAATCAATCACTATATCAATGTTATTAAATAGCTGTTCTGTGGAGGTACTTGCATCAAAAAATGCCTCAATAGTGTTTATGTCTATTTCACTATTAAGCGCGTTAAGCTGTTTTTTAGCAGCACTGCATTTTGAACTACCAATATCACTTTCTTTATACAGTATTTGCCTTTGCAGGTTGGTCACGTCTATTTCATCGTTATCAACTAAGGTAAGGGTCCCAACGCCAGATGCCGCTAAGTATTGACCTACCGCACACCCAAGCCCACCCACACCAATAATTAAAGCATGCGATTGCCATAGTCGCTCTTGTCCGTCTATATCAAGCTGCGGGAGCATAATGTGCCGAGAATAGCGCAGTTGCTGCTGGTAAGTTAGCGGTGGCTTTTGCATTTTTAAAATCTCAACCTTTTTTTGAACAATACCAAGTTGTTAAATCCAAGAGCAAGTAGTAACGCTTTTTATTTGCACTCTAACAACCCAGAGCCCTTCACTCATATAGTGCAACTATAACGTATAAAAACAAGTGTTGCATGTAACCATATGAAATTTATGATTTTTAATTAGTGGCTCAGTAATTGCTATATCGGGTTAACTTAAATTTAACAAACATTGGGCTGCTACTCATATAAAAGGGTGGGGCATTAATAAAACAATAATACGTTTACGAGGAAAATAAACATGCAACCGAGTTCTGGGTTTAACCTAATATCGTTTAGCGGAAAAATGAAAGTATTGCATCTAAGTTGGATGGTCTTTTTTGTGTCATTTTTTGTATGGTTTAACCATGCTCCTTTATTAGGTGCCATAGCGGGTTCACTTGGGATCACCATGGCACAAGTTAAAACATTACTAATTTTAAATGTAGCGTTAACTATTCCAGCGCGTGTTGTGGTGGGTATGCTAACCGATAAATTTGGTCCCCGTATTGTTTATGCGGCACTACTTATTAGCTGTAGTATTCCATGTTTTATGTTTGCTATGGCAACCACATTTGAGCAAGCCGCAATAGCGCGTTTTGCTTTAGGCTTTATTGGTGCTGGCTTTGTTGTGGGCATTCGTATGGTGAGTGAATGGTTTCCTGCTAATGAGTTGGGTATAGCTGAAGGTATTTATGGCGGTTGGGGTAACTTTGGTTCAGCAGCAGCGGCTATGTTATTGCCAATTATTGCACTAATGTTTGGCGGCGAAGATGGCTGGCGTTATGCAGTAGGTTTAACCGGTATATTAAGCGTTATATTTGGTGTTATTTGGTACTTAAATGTAACCGATACGCCAAAAGGCGGTACATACTTTAAACCTAAAAAAGTAGGCGCAATGGAAGTTACCAGTAAAGGCGACTTTGTATTACTGCTTATTATGAAAATTCCTATGTACGGCGCATTAGCATTACTTACTTGGAAGCTTTCGCCAACCGGTGCTAACTTAATTTCGGCTAATTTTGTACTTGCTGTGTATGCTTTTTTAGTCCTACTTTATATTTACGAAGTGTATAAAACCTTTGACGTAAATGGTCATATTTTTAAAGAGCCTGTACCTGAGTCGCATCGTTATGAGTTTAAGCAAGTGGCTGTTTTAAATATTTTATATTTTACAACTTTTGGTTCTGAGCTTGCGGTTGTCTCTATGTTGCCGCTGTTTTTTATGGATGTGTTTGCGCTTGATATGGTGTACGCGGGTATTTTAGCCTCTGCTTACGCATTCATGAACTTAGCATCTCGCCCTGGTGGCGGTTGGATTTCAGATAAATTGGGTCGCCGTATAACACTTATTGTACTTACGATGGGTCTTGCTGTTGGTTATTTTGTAATGGGCTTGGTTGATGCATCGTGGCCTTTATGGCTTGCTGTTGTGGCTGCTATGGCATGTTCGTTCTTTGTGCAAGCCGGTGAAGGCGCCGTATTTGCTGCAGTACCGCTAATTAAGCGTCGTTTAACAGGGCAAATTGCAGGTATGACAGGGGCTTATGGTAATGTTGGTGCAGTAGTTTACTTAACGGCATTGTCACTTGTTGATTATCAAACCTTCTTTTTCATTATTGCGGGTAGTGCATTACTTGGCTTAGGCGCACTATTTTTTATGAAAGAACCTGATGGTCATATTACCGAAGTAAATGAAGACGGCACCGTTGAACTTATTTCAGTGACTTAAGGCATTATTGACTATGTTTGATGAAACACACCACGCTAAAGCGCTTGAAAATGAACTCAATGTTTCATTTGGCGGCCACAGCGCTAAAGGGTTAAAAGCAGAAAACCAAGATGCGTTTGCTGCTCTTAATACCAAAGCGCAAGAAAAAGAGTCTAAAGGCGTCATTGCCTGCTTAGCCGATGGGTGTTCATCAGCAAAAAATGCTAAACAAGCGTCTCAACTTTCGGTTACTCATTTTATAAATGAGTATTTAAATACCCCCGAAAGTTGGGCTGTTAAAAAGTCAGTGTCGAAGGTGCTAGCAAGTTTAAATCAGTGGCTGTATTCGCAATCAGTTAATTACAATCACTTAGGTCAGCGCCAAGCTGATTGGATGACGACTTTTACAGCGCTTATTTTAAAGTCGGCAACGGGTTATATATTTCACTTAGGTGATACGCGTATCACCCGCCTACGCGGGACTAAAATAGAGGCGATAACACGGGATCACAAAGTAAACGATACGCTAACGCGTGCACTTGGCGCACAACTTCATCAAGAAATAGATGTTTACGAAGTTGACCTAAAAGCAGACGATATTTATATATTAACCTGCGATGGCGTACACGATGTGCTCCCAAGTAGTGATATAGCTAAATTAATTAATGAGCACACTAATTTAGAAAATGCAGCTAAAGCAATTACCGAACTTGCATTAGCGCGAGGCAGTGACGACAACGTAAGTTGCTTACTGGTAAAAGTAGAAAACATTGCTGAGCAAAAACTAGATGAGCTTTATCATTCGCTAACACGACGAAAAATTCCACCTGCGCTTAATGTTGGACAAAAAATTGATGACTACACGGTTATTCGTAAATTGCATGCTAGTAGTCGCTCGCATATTTATTTAGTGCAACAAGCGCCCGATATACCGCCAGTGGTTTTAAAAGCACCTTCGGTTAATTTTGAAGACGATGTGCACTACCTTCAAGGCTTTATAAGAGAAGGCTGGGTTGGGCAACGCATAAACCATTTAAACGTGATGAAAGTACTGAGTACGCAATCGCAAAGTCGTTTTTTGTATCATATTTGTGAGTACATGGACGGGCAAACACTCAGTGATTGGAAGCACGACGTGCCGCACCCAGAAATAACCCAAGTACGCAGTATTGTTGAACAAATAGTACATGCACTAAGGGCGTTTCAGCGACTCGATATGGTACATCGTGATTTAAAACTCGATAACGTAATGATAGATGCGCACGGCAAAGTAACGCTCATTGATTACGGCACAGTAAGTGTTGCGGCTATGGACGAGTCGGTTAAACAAATTGCGGATGATTGCCCGCAAGGCACTGCCGACTACACCGCGCCCGAAACACTGATTACTATGCACGCCGATTTTAAAAGTGATTTGTTTTCACTTGGCGTTATTGCATACGAGTTATTGTGCTCAAAACTACCTTATAAACCACTGCCACTTAACCACGTAGCGCCAAAAGATTATAGCCATTGGCACTACACAAGTATTCGTAAATACAGAGCCGATATTCCGTTTTGGTTAGATCAAGCCCTTATGAAGGCGCTTGCCCCTAAACCTGAGCTCAGATACCAAGCTTTTTCTGAGTTTATAAACGATATCAATAAACCTAACCCTTATTTAGAAAGTACCGCCAATAAAAGCTCTATACTAAAACGCGATCCAGTGATGGTCTGGAAATGTATTTCGCTGTGTTTATTTATTGCTTTGGTATGTGTATTAATAATTAAAACTTAGAGAACCAAAATGCTTAACTATAAGAACAACTTACCTATTATTTTTATACTGGGTTGCTTCACTGCGCCTTCAATAAGCCAAGCTTCGCAAACTGCTCTTGATTTTAGACTGCGTTTTGAAAGCGTTGATCAAGACAATGTTTTAAAAGATGCAAGTGGCTTGACACTTAGAACCCGCTTAACGCATCAAACAGATGAGGTGAATGGTTTTTCAGCCCTTATTGAAGTAGAAGACATTCGCAGCCTATTGGGCGTAGATGATTACAACAATACGGTGGGGAAAAATACTAATTACTCTGTTATTGCAGACCCAGAAAACACTGAGATTGACCAAGGCTTTGTTAAATATGTACGCGATGGTTTATCGCTAAAAGTAGGGCGCCAAATAATAGCACTTGATGGGCAGCGTTTTGTTGGGCACGTAGGTTGGCGCCAAGACAGACAAACCTTTGATGCAGCAACCGTTAATTACGCATTTAATAACATAGATTTACAGTACAGTTATTTAAATAAGCGTAACCGCATATTTGCTGACGATAAAGACATTAAATCGTCCGATCATCTAATTAATGCAAGCTTTAAAACAGACTTCGGCAAAGTGGTTTTATACAGTTACTTATTAAGTGACGATGCACTACAAGACGACAGTTTAGACACTTATGGCGTTTCTTTTAACGGTAATAAAACCCTAAACGACATAAAGTTTTATTACAAAGCGGAGTATGCAACGCAGTCTGCCTCAACAAGCGTGAGTGATTTTGATGCCGATTACTATGCACTTGAAGGCGCTGTTGATTTAAATGGTTTGGGCAATAAGACAGTAACATTAAAAGTCGGCATAGAGTCACTTGGCTCTGACAATGGCGATTACGGGTTTGCAACACCACTTGCCACGTTACATAAATTTAATGGTTGGGCAGATACGTTTTTAAATACACCCGCACAAGGCTTGGACGACACTTACATAAGTTTAAATGGTAAAGCGTTTGACGGAAAATGGCTGGTGGCTTATCACAGTTTTGATGCTAATGAGCAATCAAATGGGGTTGACGATTTGGGTACTGAACTAAACGTACAATACGTTAAACCTATTAATAAACAATACGCAGTGGGTGTTAAATATGCTGATTACTCAGCGGGCGATACTGCAGCTAATAAAGTCGATACTCAAAAATTGTGGGTATGGATGAGCGCTAAATTTTAACCCTCACTATCTTCTAATATCCTCTTGTAATTTATAGCGACACAAGATGGTGCAATTGCACCATCTTGTGGGGCTTTATGCTTTTTACTTCTGCACCAATGTAGGCAACTTGCTGATTTTAAATGCTTATATATTTGGCTTACATATTGCTATAACAATCCTATAACAAATCATTCGATTTCAATTTTAGTCAATTACTAAAGTAGATATCATTTTAAGGTGAGTAAATGCTAAGCAAGCAGCGTGTTGTAGTGGTAGGAAACGGAATGGTGGGGCACCATTTTGTGCAGCAGCTGGTTTCTCAAAATCAGGCTGATGAGCAATTTGAAATTACCGTATTGAGCGGTGAAGACCGTTTAGCGTATGACCGCGTGCAACTATCCTCTTTTTTTAAAGGCAAAACCGCAGACGACCTCGCACTTACATGCAATAAAACCTATGACGATTGGCAAGTACGCTTTCATACTCATTCTAAAGTGGTTGACATAAATCGTGATGCGCAAACTGTAACAACCGCTAAAGGGGAGTTGTTTGAATACGACAAGCTTGTGCTTGCTACAGGTTCATTCCCATTTGTACCGCCTATACCGGGTAAAGATCGTGAGCATTGCCTTGTTTATCGCACCATTAACGATTTACACGCAATAAAAAACTCAGCCCACGGCAGCAAAGTAGGCGTGGTAATTGGTGGCGGTTTACTGGGTCTTGAGGCTGCAAACGCATTAAAGCAATTGGGTTTAGAGACCCACGTAATAGAATTTGCACCGCAACTTATGGGTGTACAAGTTGATGCGGGGGGCGGTCGGTTACTAAAAAACAAAATTACAGATTTGGGCGTTACTGTACATACGTCAGTGGCGACTGAGGAAATAGTAGAAGGTGAAAGTTGCCGTTACAAAATGTGTTTTAAAGGCGGCAAAACCCTTGAAACCGACATGATTGTATTTTCGGCGGGTATTCGCCCTTATGATAATTTAGCCCGCGAGTTTAATTTAGAGTTAGGCGAGCGCGGCGGTATTGTAATTAATAACCACTGTCAAACGAGCGACAAAAACATATACGCAATTGGTGAATGTGCACTATGGAATAATTTTATTTTTGGCTTAGTGGCACCCGGTTACGCCATGGCTAAAATTGCAGTTGGGCATATTTTACAACAGACCCAGCAAGGTACTTTGCAAAGTACTGGCTTAGACAATAAAGCCGATGAATTTAGCGGTGCCGATATGAGCACCAAGCTTAAATTAATGGGTGTTGAAGTGGGCTCTATTGGCGATGCGCATGCACGCAGCGAAGGCGCAATAAGCTATTATTTTGAAGACCAAGCCAATGGCATTTATAAAAAAGTAGTCACTAATTCACAAAGTAATAAGCTGATTGGCGCGGTACTTGTTGGCGATACCAGCGATTACGATAATTTACTGCAATATCATTTAAACGACATTGAACTTACCACCGCTCCCGAAGCGCTCATTATGCCCCTTGCTGGCGACATAGCAGAGCTAAGCGCCGACGACTTGCCTGATGACGCTATTATTTGCGCTTGTCATAAAGTAACTAAACACACCATTGAACAAACAGTCGCTAAAGGCTGCATAGATTTGGCAAGTGTGCAGCAAAGCACCAAAGCCAGTACAGGCTGTGGAGGTTGTGAAAAACTCGTTCAAAACGTAATAAGCAGCGCACTCGCTAAAGCAAGTAACACTATTAACGTAGTTACCCTTAATGAGCCTGTAAAACAGCCCGCATAAATTAAAGCACACTAAAAGAGAGCAGTATGGCAACCGCAAACACGTCACCAACTATAAATAAAACGAGTTTAAAACAAACAACATGTGCTTACTGTGGTGTAGGGTGTGGTGTTGATATTTCACTTTTTAATAATGTGCCAACCAAGCTTGAAGGCATGCGAGAGCATCCCGCAAACTTTGGTCGTTTATGTGTAAAAGGCACCCATTTGCTCGACACCACAGGCAGTGATAACCGCTTAACGTCACCCCTTATTAATAATCAAGCTGTTACGTGGGATGAAGCAACCGACCACGTTGCCAATAAATTTAACGACATAATACAAAAGCACGGACCCGATGCTGTGGCTTTTTATGTATCAGGGCAGTTACTTACTGAAGATTACTACATCGCGAATAAATTAATGAAAGGCTACATAGGCTCAGGCAATATTGATACAAATTCGCGCCTGTGTATGTCATCTGCTGTGGCAGGTTATAAACGCGCTTTTGGTGAAGACGTAGTGCCGTGCACCTACGAGGATTTAGAGCAAACTGAGCTGCTTATTTTAATTGGCTCTAATGCAGCATGGACTCACCCGGTTTTGTATCAGCGAATGGAACGTGCAAAGCAGCTTAACCCAAATATGAAAGTGGTGGTTATTGATCCGCGTAAAACTGATACCGCTGAGCTTGCCGACACATTTTTAAATATAAAACCAGGCAGTGACGCCGCGCTTTATAACGGCTTACTTAATTATTTAAATGAGTATAACCACCTCGACACGCAATTTATTGCTCAGCACACAAACGGCTTTGAAAGCGCACTGCAAGAGGCACAAAAGTGGAGCTGTGAGGCAGTTAGCGACTTTTGCGATATAGCAATTGAGCAAGTAACTGAGTTTTATGCGCTATTTGCTAAAAGCCCAAGTGCGATTAGCTTTTATTCAATGGGTATAAATCAGTCAAGCTCGGGTGTAGATAAATGCAACGCCATTATTAATGCACATTTAGCCTCAGGTAAATTACTTAAGCCAGGCAGTGGTCCGTTTTCAATTACTGGGCAACCCAATGCGATGGGCGGGCGCGAAGTAGGTGGTTTGGCTAATCAGTTAGCGGCGCATTTAGATATTGAAAACGAAGCGCATCAATCACTTGTGCAACGTTTTTGGCTCTCGCCAACTATTGCTAAAAAAGCAGGCAGCAATGCCATCGATATGTTTGATGAAATAGCCGCAGGTAAAATAAAAGCAGTGTGGATAATGGCAACAAACCCAATGGTGAGCTTGCCCAATAACGCCGCTATTAAAAAAGCATTAGAGACCTGCGAGCTGGTAGTTGTATCTGACTGTATTGCAAAAAGTGATACGTTAAAATTTGCCGATGTTGCTTTTCCATCAACCGGATGGGGTGAAAAAAACGGCACAGTAACTAACTCAGAGCGCAGAATATCAAGGCAACGCCCGTTAGTAGCGCCTTATTCGGGAGCTAAAAACGATTGGCAAATTATGTGCGATGTTGCTAAAAAAATGGGCTTTGAAGGGTTTGATTTTACAGACCCAAGTGGCATTTTTGAAGAATGGGCGCAATTAACCGACTTTGAAAATAACGGCAGCCGATTATTAAACCTCTCTGGTTTAGTTGGGCTCACACAAAATCAGTATGATAATTTAAAACCCATTATGTGGCCTGTTGTTAAAAACGAGCCTTATAAAAATGGTCAGGTTTTTACAGATAACCAATTTAGCACCGCTGATAAAAAAGCGCGTTTTATACCCATAACGCCGAAATTACCTGTGCAAAAAACATCAAGTGATTACCCGTTTGTAATGAACTCGGGTCGTATACGAGACCAATGGCATACTATGAGCCGCACGGGTAAAAGCACTGCGCTTTCATCGCATATTACACGCCCGTATATTGAAATTAATCCGCTTGATGCCAGTAAATTAGCAATTAAACAAAACGATTTAATTAGTGCGATTGCCCAAACAGGGCAGGTTACCGCGCATGCAAAAGTAACCGATGGCGTGCGAAAAGGCGAATGCTTTATGCCTATTCATTGGAACAAGCAATTTGCATCATCAGCTACAGTAAGTGGGTTGTATCAATCGGTAGTTGACCCTCTATCTGGTCAGGCTGAGTGCAAACACGGCGCTGTTGATATAGTTAAAGCACCGTATGCGCAATATATGCAGCTGTTTGCTAAAAACGAACTTGTTATAAACAGTGATTTTTGGCTAAAGGTTAATGCAAGTAATTGCTTTAATTATCAGTTGGCGCTTAATGAACCACAAAGTGATTTACTGTATTACTGCCAAACCTTAACCGGTTTACAAGGGCAGTGGTCGGCTATGAATACGGCAAAAGCTATGCATGTGCAGTGTATTGAAAACAATCAATTAGCGTTTGTTGCTGTTATTTCTAATGAGCAAAAAGAAATATCACTTGAGTGGATAAACCATTTATTTGCAGAGCCACTCCTAACGTTTACACAGTTACAGTCTTTGCTTTATGCAACCCCCGATGAAGAATTTACCCAAGGCATGCAAGTGTGTAGCTGCTTTAAAGTAAGAGAGCAGCCAATTATAAACGCCATTAAAAACGGTGCAAACACAGTAGAGCAATTGGGGTCTGAACTTAAATGTGGAACGAACTGTGGTTCGTGTAAAACACAATTAAGCCAATTAATAAAACAACATTACTCCCTTAAAAACAGCATTGATGTTGCGGTTGTAATGTAAAGAAAAAAGGAAGCATATGCTTAATGATCAATTTGGTCGGCAGTTTAACTATTTGCGCCTCTCAATAACCGACGTATGTAATTTTAGTTGCAGTTATTGTTTACCAAACGGGTATCAGTGCGATACGCCGCGTAATTTTTTAAATAAAAACGAAATTAGCACGCTTGTAAATGCGTTTGCAGAACTAGGTACTAAAAAAGTGCGTATTACAGGTGGCGAACCATGCTTACGAAACGACGTAACCGATATTATAAAGCTCTGTAAAAATACGCCAGGCATAGAAAAAGTAGCTATTACTACCAACGGGTTTAATTTATTAAATAAAATTGATGAATTTGCAGAAGCAGGGCTTGATGCGCTTAATGTCAGCATTGATAGTTTAAATCCGAGTATGTTTAAACTCATAACAGGGCACGACAAACTTACCCTTATTTTAAAAGGGATTGAGCGCGCGGTAGAGCTGGGCATAAAAGACATAAAAATAAATGCAGTGCTTGCCAAGCAGTTTAATAAAAACCAATTGAAGGATTTTTTAGCGTGGGTAAAACACCACAAAGTTACGGTTCGCTTTATAGAATTAATGGAAACAGGTGACGGCGCAACCTTTTTTGAAGAAAACCACTTAAGTGGGCAAACGGTTAAAGCCCAATTACTCGACCAAGGTTGGTTACAAGTAGTTAGGGGGAAACTAAACGGACCCGCTGAGGAATTTTGTCATCCTGATTACGATGGTCGTATTGGTTTAATAATGCCGTACAGTAAAGATTTTTGTAAAAGCTGTAATCGCTTAAGGGTGTCGGCGCTGGGTAAATTACACTTATGCTTGTTTGCCGAGCAAGGTATAGATTTACGCGAACTACTAAACGAGGACGATACTGCAGCGACCGTAAAGGCAATTCGAGCCGCTATGGGCAATAAAGAAATAAGCCATGAGCTAGATAAACGCTTAACAGGTGCGACAACTCACTTAGCTATGTTGGGCGGCTAATATGGAAGTAAAAGCTAATCGAGATTTTACAGGTGTTGTGCTTGCTGGTGGTAAGTCATCAAGAATGGGCACAGACAAAGCCGATTTAGTTTTAAAAAATAAAACGCTATTGCACAATGCGTGTGATTTATTAAAAGACGCAGGCGCTAAAAACATACTGATAAGCCGCAACGTTACAAATCCAATCAAATCATTGAACCATTATTCACCGAGCGATTATCCTTCAGAAAAGTACGTTAAAGATATATACCCAAACAGTGGGCCCCTTGGCGGAATTTACTCAACATTAATAGCCACTGAGCACGATTTACTTATTACTGCGGTAGATATGCCACTGCTTACGAGTAGTTTGTTAAGCACAATAGTGCTGGCTTCTCAGACAAATAACGTACAAAGTGTGAGCAATCAATTAAATCAGTCACAAATACATGCTTGGCACTTTGAAAATGAACCGCTACCGCTGTATATTCGTAATACAAGCAGTGTAAAAAATCATTTAAAACACATACTCACAAACGCAAACAGTCATAAATCAATAAAACAGTTTACCCAAAGCATTGGTGTGCAAACGCTTTTATGTAATAAAGCGCATGCATTAATAAACACCAATACACCGGCGCAATTTAAAGCTGTAAATGAGCATTTTGACCTAAGCATTAACCAATTGAGAAGAACATTATGAGCCACACAAGCGATACACAAATACCTTTAAACATTGCCGTACTTACAGTAAGCGACACGCGCGATGCGATTACCGATACTTCTGGTCATTACTTAATTAAAGCGCTAACTGAGGCGGGTCATCACTTAGCGGATAAAGAAATTGTAAAAGATGATGTGTACCAAATGCGCGCTATTGCATCGCAGTGGATAGCCGACGACACCATTCACGCTATTTTAGTGACTGGTGGTACAGGATTTACCGAACGTGATTCAACACCTGAGGCATTTGCGCCGCTGTTTGATAAAAGCGTAGACGGCTTTGGTGAGCTATTTAGACATATATCGTACGGTGAAATTGGTAACTCAACTATTCAATCTCGTGCACTTGCGGGACTTGCTAACAACACCGTTATTTTTTGTATGCCAGGCTCTACAGGCGCATGTAAAACAGCGTGGACAGGCATTATAAAAGATCAACTTAACTCAATGCATAAACCGTGTAACTTTGTACCGCATATTACCATTGGTAAAAAGTGTGAATCGCGTGAGCAATAGTATGTTAAGCCACGTTGACGAAAACGGCCAAGCTAATATGGTTGATGTATCGCTCAAAGACGTAACCCTGCGCGATGCCTCAGCTGAAGCATTTATTAGCATGAGCAAGCTTGCCTTTGAACAAGTAATGCTTAATCAAAACAAAAAGGGTGATGTGTTAGGCGTGGCACGTATTGCGGGTATTCAAGGCGCTAAAAAGTGCGCCGATTTAATTCCGCTTTGTCATCCGCTTGCACTTACTAAAGTAGCTGTTGATTTTGAACTTGATGAAGCAAACAGCCAAATTAAAATAACCAGCTACTGCAAACTTGCCGGTAAAACTGGCGTAGAAATGGAAGCGTTAACAGCGGTATCTGTGGCTAGCCTTACTTTGTTTGATATGTGTAAAGCAGCCGACCCACTAATGGAAATTAGCGGCATGCGCGTTACTCAAAAAGCTGGGGGCAAAAATGGCAGTTGGCAGCGAGATTAATCCAAACGATGCTATATCTAGCGCCCAAAAAGTAGAGTTATTGTTTTTTGGGCAACTAAAAGAGCGGTTAAAGTGCAGTAAATTAAGCCTTGAGATTACGCAGCCGCTTACTATTTCAGAGCTTAAATTAAGATTAGTTAGCCAATACCCGCATTGGCAACCGTGGCTGGAGGAGCGTGAGCTACTTGCAGCGCTTAACCAAACTATGTCATCAAGCGACGAAATAGTGAAAGCAGGGGATGAGCTTGCCTTTTTCCCGCCGGTTACAGGTGGTTAATGAGCATACATATTCAAGTACAAACCGATGATTTTAATGTAGGTAACGAGCACAATACGCTTTGTAGTAATAATAAAAGCGATGGTGCTGTTGTCACCTTTACAGGTTTGGTAAGAGAGTTCAGCAGTGGCGATAACGTTATTGCACTTGAGCTTGAACACTACCCTGGTATGACCGAGCAACTTCTTCAATCTATTGCAGAGCAAGCACAAACTCGCTGGCAACTGGCGAGAATATGCATTATTCATCGCGTTGGTTACTTAGCACTTGGCGAGCAAATTGTATTTGTAGGCGTGACCAGCCGCCATCGCCAAGCCGCGTTCGAAGGCGCACAATTTATAATGGATTATTTAAAAAACCACGCCACGTTTTGGAAAAAAGAGCACTTTAAAGACTCATCAAATTGGGTTGAGTTTAAACAAAGTGACAAACAAGCGCTGGGCAAGTGGGAAGAGTGATACAGATATTTAATTATTTACGTTCAGTAAAGGCTTTATAGCTCGATAATAAATAACTTATGTAACTCTCAGTTTGCGTGCGAAGTCTGCGTTTTTCGTGTTATAAATCAGCAATATTAGATTGTTAGCTCGACCCAAGTCTGGAAGACATATGCGCACATCAAAAATGTTATATTTTACAATATTATTACTTGTTCTACTTTCAGCTTTTCTTGCTGTATGGGTATATGATTTAAAAGAAGGTAAAGATTTACTAAGCTTTACCATATCAACAGTAAGCTTTTGTATAGCCGTATTAGCTTTATTTATTACTGTTAGAACATATACATCAATTGATAGTGTAAATAATATTAGCAAAATGGAAGGTAACATTTTAGATAATGAAAATTACGTAACCTCACTTCCAGAGTTGATTAACCAGTTTAAGTCCCAAGATGAAAATACACTAGAGAAAGAAATTTTTGACTCTATTGAGCATAAACTAAAAAAAGAGTCAGAAACCGCCGTTCTTTTTGCCGATACCCTGCAATATATAATTGACCTAATTGTTTTATTTCCAGCTGTTTTTAATGCATCAGAAACTAACAAAGTGCTTTATAAAAAGCGTATGGATACAATTTTGTCAGAAGTTGATAGGCGCTGTGAAATATTGCACTCGGTGAGTAAAGGTAATTCAATTCAAATAACGGAAACGATAAAGCTATTTAAAGCTGTTGTGTCTTACCAAAGTTTTGTAGCTGATGATAATTTTAATATTCATGCAGACTTACTTCATGTGAGAGGTCCAATTCTTCGTAATCCAGTTACAAAAACCATTTACCACAATTACCTAGGTTTGTATTACAACAAAAAAGGCATGCATTTATTACGAGAGTCGCTAAATATGAACTCTGTAGATATTTTGTCGATTGATGGTTTAGAGCTGGCTCAAAAAAACATTAATACCATAGAGCCATCAATACTTGAAGAAGTAAGTATGTATCTTAAATCTGCCGCTGAGCAGTTCGATAAAGCACTTAAAGTATCTAGCGAAGATGTTATGTGGCCTGGTTTTATTAATTACAATAAAGCACGTACGGTATACTTTTTATCTTTACTATCAAATACAAAGCTTAATTGGTTAGATATTCTCGACGAAGCAATAGAGTCTCGCAGCAGGTTAAATCGACTAATTGACGAAATTTTAATGATAGACAGATCAAAAGCAGCCAATATTGTTAGCACACATTTAAGAGAATTTTTTCTATATCAAGAAGAGTTAGCACGTACAGTAAAATTGAATATTTTACTGTCGAATAATCTAACCAAACAAAATAATGCACCTATTATATATAAAGGGATTAATATCTCTGATATATCAAACGAAAAACTAACTGACTTATTTGTTTCAATACAAAATTTTTCTACAGTTAGTATTTACCAAGAAAAAATCATAAGTCGACTTAAGAATAACCTCGCTGTGACATACTAACAAAGCTTCAGCGAGAAAGTAGGGGATATACTATTTTTACGGCTTTTTTCTCATCATAAAAAAGCCACCTACCTATGCATGAAAAGTCATAGCAAGAATAAATGGCTCTTTATTAAAATGTTTTTTGGACTGAGCTTATTTTATTACACTTTTCCAATGCTCACATCAGGCATTAAATTGAGCCTGTTATGGATAGCATGATGGATGAAAGATAACTTAGTTCGCACCGCTTGAGTAAGTACAAATGGGTAGGCATCGGCAAGTCCCATGCTGCGATTTAGTGAATTTAGAATGATCGAAAATTCCATCCAAGTATCTAAAATAGCATCAATCGATGTTTGTGAATTAAAGTAATAAGCACTTTGTGGCAATCGAAGCTCGTCTGCTTCATCTAATTCAAACTCATTACCCGTTGTTGAGCCTGTAATTGAAAAGTTTTTGGCTGTTTCTAAAGTATCGATAATATGCATGTAATGCGCCCATGTTTCTGCCCAGTCTTCATAAGGGTGCATAGTAGCGTATTCACTAATAAAGGTTTCATGCCAGTTAGCTGGCGCACCTTGCTTGTAATGAGTATCGAGCGCTTGCTGGTAATCTAATTCGTCATCACCAAAATATTGCTTACATAAAGTATGTTTTTTTGGTGAATTTGCGATTAGTTGATCAAAATAATAATGACCAAGTTCATGGCGAAAATGACCAAGTAAAGTACGGTAACGCTCGCCCATTGCTATTTTAGCTTGAGAGCGTGCTACATCGTCTGCTTCAGCTAGGTTTATAGTGATATGCCCGCAATCGTGTCCTGTAAATACAACGTCTTGACCTATAATAGGGCTTACAAAGTGATCGCTTACGTTACGGTCTGCTATAAAATCGAAGCTTAATCCGCTTTCAGGTTCTTGAATCGTTGTATTTAAAGGGAGTGATAATGATTTTAATGTATACAAAGCGCGACGTTTTGCTGTCTCCATTTTTTTCCATAATGGAATATGTTCAACAATACTTAAATCGGGCACCGTTTCATTAAAGCGGCACGAAAAACACAGCACTTCGTCTTTATCGGCAACAGGTATAAATGTGTCTAAATTAACCATACCATTGCATACGTGATACTGAGCGTTGTTATCACATTTTTTATAAAAAACTTCAGGCGCTTCTGCTTTGTAAAATAACCCCGATTGCTCATCAATTTCATAGGGTTCAACTTGGTCGAACTCATCATCAATACCCACGGTTCTACCGCAAGCCAAACAATGGCTGCTTTCAAAAAATAAAATAAGTTGATCTGTGCAATTACATTTAAATGTTTTCATATGTTACCGAATAAAAAAGAGACCGTATAAACCACTTTTACTTAGCGCTATGCTATTGGAGGATAGTGGTTAAATCCTTTTTAAAAGTTCAGACTTTTTAATATTAAATTCATCATCACTCAACGCATTAGAGTCGCGAAGTTGTGCTAACTTTTCAATAATTTGAAGTGTTTCGTCTACCGAGTATTGCCCCACAGTATTATTAGCCGGTGCTTCAACTTGGTTTGGTGTTAACGGTACAAAATTTGGTTTGACTACTTGCTGCGTAAAGTCTTTTTGTGGTTCTGGAGGTGTTGGCGTTTGCCCGGAAATTAATGGCAGGGTATTTACATTAATTGTCCCCCACTGACTGTTAAATGTAAGAGAGGTATTATTGCCTTGCTGTTGGCTTACACCACCAATATTATGATCTAACGTGTCGTACACGCTCACTTGTCCATTTAATTCAACGGCTAAGCGATTAGGGAATATAGCGTAGCGAATATTATTTTGCGCACCACTGCTAAATGGGCTGCCTAGATTACCTGGCCACCACTGATTGCTGCCAGGCGATCCTGCAGGAATAACCGGAAATATTTGGTTATTGCTCAATATATTAGCAAGTTCGTTGCACAAGTTATCAACGGTTGATTTTAAGCCGTTGTTAAACATGTCGCCAACCATTGTCATTCCGCCGCGCATCCATTGACCAGAACCACCAAGTTCTGGGCAATTAAACTGTGCCATGGAGCAACCGCCGTTATTAACGCTAACTAACATGTGAATTACTGCATCGTGACTGAGGTTATAACGAGATGCTATACCATTAACTAAGTTTTCACCGACATCTGTTAGCTTTTGCATAAGAAAATATCCTATTAGGTAGATTGGGTTGATTTAAAAAATCTGAAAATACGCCAGGGCTGCATTACCTTTAGCATTGATGATAATGAAAAATTAACAGGTTAGTGAGGTGTGCTGGTTTTTCAAATTGGACGTGTTCTGTTTTGTTTGAAATTAAAACACACCACTGCAAAACTAATCTTTAAAACAAGCATCTTTGTATTAAAAGTTACTTGTTTTATCTCATCGATATTGTTAGTTTTGCTGTAACGTAAGCGGTTAAAAATCGATCTAGTATAGCACCGTTACTTACTTTAACAGCAGCTTTATTGTGAACTATTTCTTACTATTTAATGATTATTTTTAATGATTTTTAAACTCTAAATAAATACTTTTAATTATACCCGTTTAGCGTTATAAATAACGGAGTAAGTATTTTGAAAAATTAATTTTATTTGTTTTATTTCAATATTTTAAATTAATTAGCTTTAATTGTAAGTCATTTTAAAGCACTGTTTTGGTGCATTTTCTGCACCATTAAAAATCTAAAATTGATGGTTTAAATTACACTAAGTTTACTATTTATTGAATTGGTGTGTTTTTCCTATTAATTAGGTCAAAACCTTTATGCATAACGTTGCTTTGTGCAAGAGCCGCGAGTGGATGAACAGTACTACTTAAGCAAGTCTTCTGGTATAAAAATTGCAAAGGTGAATTAGTCCAAATAATATTTTCAGCGTTATATTGTGGCCATACATTATTAAAGGGGAATTAATAGATGACAATTACAGTTGGGATTTCGCACCATACTCAGTATAAATACGATCGGTCAGTTAATATGGGGCCGCATATATTCCGATTACGTCCAGCGCCACATAGCCGTACAAAAATTAAAAGTTATTCTTTAAAAATAGTTCCAGAAGATCATTATATAAATTGGCAACAAGACCCTTTTGGTAATTACCAAGCGAGGGTGGTGTTTAACAAGCCAACTACCGAATTTAGTTTTACAGTTGATTTGGTCGCCGAACTAACGGTTATTAATCCTTTTGATTTCTTTTTAGAAGATTACGCCGAAAACTTCCCGTTTGTTTACGATGCTATTTCAAAGTCAGAACTCACTCCTTATTTAAAAAAACGCAAAGCCAGTCCAAAATTTAAAGAATTAATTGAATCTTTAAACCCTAAAGAGCCGCTCAGAAGCGTTGATTTTTTAGTGGCTGTTAATCAAGCTATTTATGAATTAGTAGGTTATGGCATTCGGCTAGAACCAGGTGTGCAAACGGCAAACGAAACAATAAGTAAAAAAACAGGTTCGTGTCGTGATTCTGCTTGGTTGTTAGTACAACTGTTTCGTCATTTAGGGTTGGCATCTCGATTTGTATCGGGCTATCTAGTACAGCTAACGTCTGATCAAAAATCACTAGATGGTCCAAGCGGTCCTGAAGAAGACTTTACCGATTTGCATGCATGGACCGAGGTGTATATTCCGGGTGCAGGTTGGATAGGGCTTGATCCTACCTCGGGTTTATTTGCTGGTGAAGGTCATATTCCATTGGCGTGTACGCCAGAGCCAAGCTCGGCAGCGCCGGTAACCGGCGGTATAGACGACTGTAAATCTGAGTTTAGCTTTTATAATAAAGTAACGCGTGTACACGAAGACCCACGTGTTACTAAGCCTTATTCTGAGGCGCAGTGGGCGGCAATTAACCGCTTAGGTCAGCACGTTGACAATGTTTACAATGAAGAAAACATACATTTAACTATGGGTGGCGAACCTACGTTTATTTCTATTGACGATATGGAACATCCTCAGTGGAATACTGATGCCGATGGTAAAGAAAAAAGAATATTAGCTCAAAATTTATTTGTAGAAATGAATAAAGTATACACAAAAGGTGGCTTTACTCATTACGGACAAGGTAAATGGTATCCGGGTGAGCCATTACCACGTTGGCAATACGCATGTTATTGGCGCAAAGATGGTGAGCCTTTATGGCAAGATGCTGCACTATTAGCCGATCCTAATAAAGATTATAAATTTGATCATACCGATACTAAAAAGTTTGCTGATAAACTGTGTGACTCACTTGGTCTTGAAACCAAGGCACTTACTACGGCTTATGAAGATATTTTATATCACATGTGGCAAGAAGCCTCATTACCTACCGAAATAAAGCCAGATCAACCAGAACTTCTCCATGCAATGAGCCGAAAAGGCTTTTTAGCCAAAATGGATAAAGGCATAGAAAAGCCTGTTGGCTATGTTCTACCTTTAAAATGGAACGATAGTAAAAACTGTTGGCAGTCGTGTACGTGGGAGTTTAAACGGGGTCATTGTTTTTTATTACCGGGTGAATCACCACTTGGTTATCGCCTACCTTTAGACAGCCTTGAGTGGAGCGGCAATATTATTGACCGCGACCCGTTTGATATTCCAGAAAATTTTACCAAAGCTAAAAAGCTTAAAAAGGGCTTTATTGGTAAAGAAATGGTTAAAACTGCGCTTGTAATGGAAGTGAGAGAGGGGCGTTTATATATATTTATGCCACCAACAAGTCATTTTGAACATTACATGGGTTTAATAAGTAGTATAGAGAGTGTGGCTAAAGAACTTAAAATGCCGCTTGTTATTGAAGGCTATAGCCCACCTAAAGATAGCCGCGTAGAAAAATACGCTGTAACGCCAGATCCAGGTGTTATTGAAGTAAACATTCATCCTTCAACATCGTGGGATCAATTAGTCAGTCGAACTACAACGTTATACGGTTTAGCAAAAGAATGCCGATTAGGTACTGATAAGTTTATGGCAGATGGTCGCCATACTGGTACTGGTGGTGGTAACCACGTAACGCTTGGTGGCGAAACACCTGAGCAAAGCCCATTTTTACGCAGACCTGATATTTTAAGAAGTTTTATTACCTATTGGCAGCATCATCCTGGTTTGTCGTATTTATTTTCGGGGCTTTTTATTGGTCCTACAAGCCAAGCGCCGCGAGTGGATGAAGCCCGTGATGAAGTTTTATACGAGCTAGAAATTGCCTTTTCGCATATGCCCGAAGGTGAGGTGCCTGAACCTTGGTTAGTTGATAGGTTACTGCGTAATTTATTAGTGGATTTAACGGGTAATACACACAGAGCAGAATTTTGTATAGATAAGCTCTATTCACCCGACTCAGCCACAGGTCGTTTAGGGATTGTAGAATTTAGAGGCTTTGAAATGCCTCCACATTCACAAATGAGCTTAGTGCAAATGCTACTGTTGCGTACTTTACTTGCTTGGTTTTGGAAAAAACCTTACCACAAGCCATTAATACGTTGGGGTACAGAGTTACACGACAAGTTTTTATTACCACAATATGTAGAAAACGATTTAGCTGAAGTAAGCCGCGATTTACAACAAGCAGGTTTTCAATTTCAGTTAAGTTGGTTAAATCCATTTTTTGAATTTAGGTTTCCGGTATGTGGAACGCGAGAACTTGATAACGTTACACTTGAGCTTAGAACCGCAATCGAGCCTTGGCATGTACTAGGCGAAGAGGCAAGTGCGTCGGGTACGGCGCGCTATGTAGATTCGTCATTAGAAAGAGTGCAAATAAAAGTACAAGGAACAATGAGCGATCGCTATGTTGTAACGTGTAATGGTCGAAGAGTGCCGCTTAAACCGGTTAAAGGTAAAGCAAAAGATGAAATGGTCGCGGGTATACGATACCGAGCTTGGCAACCACCTACAGCGCTTCACCCAACTATTGGCGTACATGCTCCATTAGTTTTTGATTTAATCGATACGTGGGAAGGTCGTTCAGTTGGAGGCTTTGTATATCATGTGAGCCATGCTGGGGGTCGTAATCCTGAAACGCTACCGGTTAATGCATTTGAAGCCGAAGGGCGCAGGGTTGCAAGATTTTGGGAGCATGGGCATACACCATCGTTACTTGCATCAGCAGAACCAAGCTGGAGCCCATCGGCGGTTACGCATAGTTTTCAATCGGCGCAAAGCGCAAGTGAATACGTGGTACCTGATGAAGAAAGTAGTAATCCTGATTATCCAAATACCTTGGATTTACGCAGGCAGCCTAACTTTAAATAATAATTGATAGTTGTGTCATTCCACTTTGAAATTATTTAAAGTGGAATGACTAAATATTTTTAAAGCATCATTATGAACACGGCTATTTACTATAAATTGGAGCGCTTTCAGCTTGTATATTAACAATAACGCGATGCCGGAATTGCCTGAGTGGTTGTCTTTATACCTTGATAAATCACATGGACATGATGAACTAGCAAACCACAGTGGTTTAAACCCAGACCATTGGGATACTTTATTTAAGCGTTTAGCTAGCCTAACAGCAGATGATGTTAGTAGCCGCGCTACAGAAATTAGCCAATTGCTACAAAATGGCAATATTAAAAATGAAAGCAATAAGCAGTGGCACTTCGACCCGTTGCCATTTATGTTATCTAAAGCCGATTGGGCATTGCTCGAAGAGGGAATAAAACAAAGAACCCTTTTATTAAATAAAATTCAGCAAGATATTTACGGTGACCAAACATTATTAGTTGATGGTCATATTCCTGCAAAGCAGCTTTTTCAAGACCCTAATTACTTACGCGAAGGTTTTAGCTTACCTAGTAACGAATTAACACTTTTTTTTACTGCATTAGATGTTTACCGCACGCCAACAGGCGAATTTAAAGTATTAAGCGATCATTGTCAGTGCCCGCTGGGCTTAGGGCTATTAATTAAAAGCCGTATTATTGCAAGGCGTGTAATGGCTGAAGAATTTGCCGAATGTAATGTTCAGCAAATTAAAGAATTTTTAAATTTATTCCAAGAGGGTATTAACGAATATACCCATTATATGGATGACCCACGAATTGTAATTCTTACCCAAGGAATTGATGACCCTAACTACAACGAGCATGCATTCCTATCTACCTATTTTGGCTATACATTAGTACAAAGCGCCGACTTAACCGTACGTGGTGGTGACGTTTGTTTAAAATCGTTACAAGGCTTGGGTAAAATTAATGTCATTTTACGCTGGGTTTCTGATCGTTGTATTGACTCTTTAGAGCAAACTGAATATTCACTTCATGGTATTCCGGGCTTATTACAATCTGTACGACAAGGGTCGGTTAAGGTTTTAAACCCGTTTGGTAGTGGTGTGCTCTCGTCATCTTCAATAAAATGCAACTTAGAAAAGTTATCGCAGCAAATTTTAAAACAACCGCTGTTGTTAGGTGAGCCAAATTACTTAAGTGTAAAAGAAGCGCAAGCCATTGATTGGAATAACCTCGAACTACTATCTGCTATAGACCCTACACTTAAGTTAGATGGAGTGTTAGACGAGCAAGAAATAAAGCTACTTATTAGCAAAGAACCCGATAATTACTTTTTCCAAGAAAAGCCTTCTTTTAGCAGTGCACCATTTTGGCATGACGGGCAATTAATCTCCAAGCCAGTGGTGTTTAGGTGTTATGCATTAACCACAGAAAATGGCGTAGAAGTACTTCCTTCAGCACTGTGTTTTTCGAACGAAAAAAGTAACAACCCGAGAATATCTGGTTGGATCAAAGATACATGGATAAATACAGCCGATAGAGTTGATTTAGGCGAGCATAATCCACCGGTGCCAATTAGAAAAAGAATGGATGTAACGCTACTTGAAGGGGTTATTTCGAGCCGTACGGCTGAGCACCTTTTTTGGTTGGGTCGATACTTAGAACGCTGCGAAAACACCATACGTATATTGCGCATTTTTATAGACAAGTACACCGAATTTTCTGTTTACCCAGATTCAATACGAAAAAGTATAGTTGCACGGCTTTCTAATGCCATTAGGTCGCAATATATTGTTTATCCCTATATAGAACCTGATTTAAAACTAGATGGCATTGATGTAAATCTGTCTAAAGAAACCGCCTTTCAACTCCTTGCAGACGAGCAATGCGCTGGCAGTATTATTAATACATTAAAGTACATTGCAAATGCGTCGGTGCAAATTCAAGAATTACTATCTCATGATAGTCGCCGAATAATTGATGATATTAATGAGCAAATTAAAGTATTTAAAAATGTAAATATTAATATTCCAACGCGTGCAATGCAAAGCAGCCTAGATAGAGTTATAGGCTCAATTATGGCTTTTAATGGCTCGATTACAGATTGTATGCCAAATAGTAACGGCTGGTTTTTACTCGAAATGGGTAGAAGAGTAGAGCGTAGCTTACAAATTACATCACTAAGTGCGGCTTTATTAACCAAAGAGTTAGACGAGCCCGAAGAGCTTGGCTTACTTGAAGCCGTGCTAAGTTGCCAAGTTAGTTTAGTTACGCATAAGCGCCGATACAGAATGTATCAAACCATTGGTACAGGGCTTGAGTTATTACTTTTAGATGCTGAATACCCACGTTCTTTATTATTTCAGTTAGAGGAAATTAATAAGTTGTGTAAGCATTTACCCACAAAACGCAGACAAGGCGTAATTGCGGCACACGAAAAAGCAATTTTACTATCTAAAACAAGTTGTTATGTAACTGAGAAAGATTACCTACAAAAAAGTGAAAATGGACAACGTAACCAGTTAATCGAATTTAACCATAATACGCGTATGAACTTAGATACATTTTGTGATGTATTATTACTACAGTATTTTTCTCATACCCAAACGGCAAATAAATTGAACTGGACTAATATTGAGCAAGCTCAATCGTGAAATATAAAATAAAGCACTCGACTACATACAACTATTCAGACTTTGTTAGTTTGTGTCAAAACCAAGCGCGATTAACGCCAAAAACGAATCGCGGGCAAATATGCCACAGTAGCCGTGTAGAAATTGAACCTACACCGACTTACTTACAAACATTTACTGATTATTTTAATAATCAGGTAACAGCGTTTGAAATAGCAATACAGCATAAAAAACTTAAAGTAACGATGATCAGCGAGGTAGAACTGTTAGTCGGCGCTAATAGCAATTTAGAGAGTGTTGATATTGCTTGGCGAAAAGTACGTGATTTATTGGTTAAACCAAATACAGCGGAATTATTAAAAACGTCTGAATTTGTACTACCTTCACAACTTATTCCAATAGATAAAGGAATTAAGGAATACGCATTAATTTCGTTTGATGCACACAAAAATATAATTTCTGCATGCAAAGATTTAATGGCACGGATTTTTCATGAATTTCATTATGATCCTGGTTTTACAACAATTAGTACGCCTTTGAGCACTGTTTTTGCACAAAAAAGGGGCGTTTGCCAAGACTTTGCACACTTTGCGCTTGCATGCTTACGCAGCGTAGGGTTAGCAGGTCGATACGTAAGTGGGTACATAGAAACCATGCCGCCAGAAGGCGAAGAAAAGCTCGAAGGTGCAGATGCAACTCATGCATGGTTTGCGGTATTTGTGCCAAACTTTGGTTGGGTTGATTTTGATCCAACAAATAATGTTTTACCACGCGATCAGCATATTACTCTAGCCGTAGGGCGAGACTTTTCTGACGTAACTCCTTTAAAAGGAGTGGTATTTGGTGGCGGTAGTCAATTGCTTGATGTAGCGGTTGATATGATTAGAATGGAATAGCAGTTTAACTACGTCATATATGATGATGGATAAGGTGAAAGAGTGTATGAAAATTGATTGGAAAGCGTACCAAACAAAAGGTTTCTTTGATGAATTAATTGATGCACAAGGAAACGTTAGATCGCATGGAACACAATTAGCACAATTTTTTGCTAATTTATCAGCAGAAGAATTAGTAAAAGCCAGAGCGGTTGCTGATTTAGCAATTAAAGAAATGGGTATTACTTTCACGGTTTACAACGAAGGTAATATGATTGATAGAGCCTGGCCGTTTGATATTATTCCTCGAACTATTGGTAAAAAAGAATGGCAAAGCGTAGAGGTTGGTTTAAAGCAACGTGTTGAAGCGCTTAACCTTTTTATAGATGATTTATACCACGACCAAAAAATAATAAAAGATGGTGTTTTTCCAAAAGGGTTACTAGAAAAATCAGTTAACTTTCGCCAGCAATGCGTGGGAATCAACCCGCCAAATAAAATATGGGCGCATATTTGTGGCTCAGATTTAGTACGCGATGGTAGCGGTACAATGTATGTGCTTGAGGATAACCTGCGTGTTCCTTCTGGTGTATCTTATATGCTTGAAAATCGCTCTGTAATGAAGCGTGTATTCCCTGAATTATTTGAGCAAGTGTCGATTTTACCTGTTGATGATTACCCTTCACAATTATTTGATATGTTAGCGGCAATGTCGCCTCGTCCACAAGATAAACCAGAAGTTGTGGTACTTACTCCTGGAGTGTTTAACTCCGCTTATTTTGAGCATTGTTACCTTGCCCAAGAAATGGGTTGCGAACTGGTAGAAGGGCGCGATTTAGTTGTTGAAAAAGATGACTGTGTATACATGAGAACAATCACAGGGCTACAACGAGTTGATGTTATTTATCGTCGTATAGATGATTTATTTTTAGACCCAGAAGCCTTTTTACCAGAATCCCAACTTGGCGTTCCCGGATTAATGCGTGCTTGGTCTAAAGGTAATGTTGCTTTGGTTAATGCACCAGGCGCAGGCGTTGCTGACGATAAAGTAGTTTACGCCTATGTACCTGAGATGATTAAGTACTACTTAGGCGAGGAAGCTAAACTTGCTAATGTCCCAACGTTCAAATGTTTAGATCCGAAAGAATGCGACCATGTGATTAAAAATATCGATAAGCTTGTTGTTAAACCAGCAAATGAATCTGGCGGATATGGATTATTAATTGGTCCTAAATCGACTAAAAAAGAACAAGAAGCGTGTATTGCTCAAATTAAAGCGGACCCACGAAATTGGGTAGCTCAACCAACATTAGATTTATCAACAGTACCAACATTTGATGGTAATAAACCAGATGGTCGACATACCGATTTAAGACCGTTTATTTTATCATCAGGTAAAGATACGCAAGTTACCACTGGTGGATTAACGCGTGTTGCTATGGTTAAAGGCTCTTTGGTGGTTAATTCATCACAAGGTGGTGGCAGTAAAGATACTTGGATTGTTGACGAAGAGGCTAAATAATATGTTATCAAGAGTAGGCGAAACTTTATATTGGGTATCTCGATACATTGAGCGCGCGGAAAATGTAGCTCGTTTAATCAACGTTAACAATTTACTGATGATGGACTTACCCAAAGGCGTATGTACTGGCTGGGAGCCATTAATTGATATTATTGGTGTGCGTAAAGCGTATTCAGAAAACCATACTGATTTTACTGAACAAAAAGCATTAAGGTATTTACTTGTTGGTAGTGATAACAGCTCGTCAATTTTAAACTCTATTACCTCGGCACGAGAAAGCGCACGTACAATCCGCGATGTAATACCTCGAGATGTATGGGAAGAAATTAACTCTCTTTATTATTATGTAAAAGATAATCAAAAAGAAGGGATAACAAAGCGCGGACGTTTTGATTATTTAAAAAAGATTATAGATTCAGCCCATCAAATATTTGGGGCGTTAGATGCCACAATTAATCATGATCAGGGCTATGTTTTTATCCGCTTTGGTTCGATTATAGAGCGCGCAGATATGACATCGCGAATTTTAGATATTCGCTCTGCTACGTTAATTACTAATGAAGAAGAAGTGAAGCCGTTTGATAATATTCAGTGGATCAGTTTATTGCGTTCGTTAAGTGCTTATCAAATGTATCGCCAAGAAATGGGCGTCAGAGTACAGCGTGCTGATGTAATAGAATTTGTGATGCACAGCAAAGTATTCCCACGATCTATTTTATTTTGTATGAATGAATTAAAAGCATTGGTTTTACCTTTGCCAAACTCAACAGAAATTATTAAATCAATTGATGATGCAATTGTTGAGTTAGAAAATAAAGACGTACGAGTACTTAAAAATGGTCTGTTGCATGACTTTATCGATGAAATACAAATAGACTTAGCTGGAATACATAACGGACTGGCCGAAACGTATTTTTTAAAACAAGCAGAATAATAAAAACTGTATATTTTAAAATGACTGCTTAGCTTTAAGCGGTCATTTTTTTGCTTAAATTTATTTATAATAATTTTAAAACCTGCATAATTAATCTTTACTTCCTCATCCGTTGGTATTGCAATGAAAATCATCTCGACTAATATCTCTAAAATTAAAACTCTTATTCATAATGGTAAAGAGGTGAAAACGGGAATATTCAAAACCCCAACTAACGAACCTGTAGTGATTGAAAAGCTAAACATTATAGGTGACGAGCAAGCTGATTTAGTTAATCACGGCGGGGTAGATAAAGCGGTATATGCTTTTTCGCACAATCATTATGAGTATTGGAAACAAACCCTCGAGAATGATGATTTGGCAGTAGGTGCCTTTGGCGAAAACTTCACGATTTCTGACCTTGATGAAGCGAATATACACATAGGTGACCATATTCGAATTGGTACTGCACTGCTTGAAGTAAGCCAGCCTCGTGTACCCTGTTTTAAACTCGCTATCGCCCTTAATAATAAAAACAGTCTTAAACTGTTTACGCAGCATTACTGCACTGGCGTTTATTTTAGGGTACTAGAGCAAGGCGTTGCAAAAACGGGTGATAGTGTTGTTATCGAGAAGAAAGCCTCGCACGACATATCAGTTAAAAAACTGTTCCAGGCATTTTTTGATAAAAAATACGTAGGTTATGAAGACATACTTTTAGAAGCATTAACTTTGCCAGAGCTTGCTGTAGAGTGGCAAGAAAAGCTAAAGAAGAAGCTTGCTATTAAAAGTGAATAAAGCAGTTTAAAACTGTTTTATTCCCGCGCTATCACTCTTTAAAAAGTGTTGCTGCAACCTATTTATTAAACTTTGAAGAACAGGTCCTGTTGATCGGCTTCTTGAAACAACGCATCCCACAGGAGTAAGCCAACCGCCTTGTTCATGAGTAACGGGTAGCGTTACCACTTCAGCTTGGTTTATATACCTCTTAATAGCAAGCTCGGGTACAAGCGCCCAACCAATACCCTGAACTACTAAGTCGATAAGAGTTTGATGTGTATTTGCGTACCAAATTCTAGAGCTAATTGCGTAGCTAAACCATAACTCTTTTTGGCTAAGGCTGCGATGAACACATTGCCTATGGGCTTTTAAATCATTGCTTGTTACAGCCTTTAGCTTTGCAAGCGGGTGTTCTGGTGATGAAATCGTTAAAAATCGAGCTTGGCCCAATAGAAAAAAATCCATATCAACTTTTAGTTCCCCATCACTATAAATGATACCTAGTTGTGCTTTTCCTATTTTTACTAAGTTTTCTACATCGTCAGTTGTTGTCGATATTATTTCAAAATTAGTAATCGGGAACTGATCAGCAAGTGGGGCAATCACTTTTAAAATATCTTGATTATTTAGGCTTTCATCAATAGCTATAATTACCTCATGCTCATAATTTTTTGCTAATGCATCCACTTTTTGGTCAAAATATTTTTGCTGATGAAGTATAGAGTATGCGACAGGTAACAATGCCTTACCGCTAATCGTTAAGCTGGGTATATTTTTATTACGCGTAAACAATGTTTGATTAATCGCTATTTCAAGATTAGAAATAGCTTGGCTAATTCCCGATTGTGCACGGTTAAGTTTTCGGGCTGTTGCCGAAAAAGATCCTGTTTCTACCACGGTTACAAAAATTTTTAGTTGCTCAAAACTATACATATCATTCAACTTAAAGGTGAGTACTTATTTGCTCATCTTATCACTAAAGGTGATGGTTACTAACTTTGCAAATAATTAAATTATGTCACTATTATTTTCTTTAATTATTTGGCGTAAAAGGGGTTAATTATGGATGCAAAAATGGGGTCGCTAGAGAGGATGTTTCAGGCTGTTTTGTTTGAAGTATTAGCGGTAACGCTGTCGATTATTGGTTTGGCTGTATTTACAGAGCATGCAATATCGGCTTTATCGGGCACTATGATTATAATTGCAACGATTGCGATGTGTTGGAATTTTGTTTTTAATTGTTTTTTTGACAAAGTAGCTATCGGTGCAAAAGAGCAACGTTCTGTATTATTCCGTATTTTTCACGTGATTTTATTTCAAGGCGGGTTACTTGTTTTTACTATTCCCGTAATGGCGAGCATTTTAAACGTAGGCTTATGGGAAGCATTAATAATGGATATCGGCGTAACTTTTTTTATAACCCTTTACGCTTTTACTTTTAACCTAGTGTACGACCACACACGAGCCTATATTTTTCATTCAAAAAATGCTGCATGTTAATACACTTTTTAAATATGGGATGACTTAACAAAGTTTTGTATTTAGCTACTGGTGTATTTGCCAATGCACCAGCACTTTTAGAGGCGTAATATTACCCAAGTTTGCTTTATAGTGGCAAAAAACTAATAAAGGATCTTTTTATTAAAAGTGAATAAAGCTAAATATCAACTGTTATTCATAGAGGAGCTAGTAAAAAAGATAAAATCTGCTATACCTAAGGTTATAAATACTATAATTATTATAGTGTTATTTAAAGATTTTTGGGTTAGTAGCTAAAATAGGTGTCGTATATGAATATCTCAAGAAAACTGATGCTTATTGTAATATTAACTGCAGCAGAGATAAGTATTACTGTCTACTCAGCTTTTGAAATAGCTAAAGGGGCTAAGTTTCATCAACTTAACTTTCTTCATTTAAAGTATACACATCAACTTACCAAGTCAGTTAAAAAAATAGAAAATGATATCCCCATAGATATAAATGCCATTGAGTCGGATATATTGTTAATTAGGCAGCAACCTATTGAATGTATTGAACAAATAAACCCGTTAAATTATACTGTTATGAAAGTTATTAACACAGATCATACATTAACAATCTGTGAAAACGATATTGAAATTGCTGATAAAGCCTTATTGTCAGTTAATCAGTATAAAAAGGGGGAACTTAGTAGAGACGCTTTTTTACTAAATCTTAATACTTCGCTAAGTGGCTTTAATAAAAATACGGAGCTGTTTGAGGAACCAATTAGAAAAACAGTATCGTTTATACTAATGACGTTAATTCCACTTGTTATAATCATATCTTTTTTTAATATTCTTTTTATAAGTTATCTTTCTCGCACAATATCGAGCTCTATTCGAAATCTAACTCTACTTTTATCAAGTAAGCCCGAAAACAATATTAATCTGGACGATGAACTTGATATAAAAACGTCGGGTGAATTAAAAGCACTCGTTATCGCGGCCAGACAGCGAATTAAAAATGATCTTTTAAATATTGAAAACAGTATTGAACTCAAAGAGATTATAAACAGCCAAACAGCTTCCCTGCAGCAAGCAAATGATGAGCTTGCCCAGTTTGCTTATCGGGCTTCCCATGACCTGAAGTCACCGCTGTCAGGGGCTAAATCCTTAGCGCATTTTGTTATCGAAGATATAAAAGCGGGAGACACAGAGGAGGCAAGCCGAAATGCACTGGTTATTTATCAACAAATGGAAAAGTTAGAAACACTTGTTGTTGATATTTTATTGTTAGCCAAAGCTGAAATTGGTAATGAAGATAAAGATGTAATTGACTTTAATCAGTTAATTACTGATATGAAAGAACGACTGTCTTGGCTCATGAAAGATAACCCTTGTACGCTCGAAACAACAATTAATTTATCAGTACCTATAAGGTCAGAAAAAGCGCGTTTTGCTCAAATTATTGAAAACTTAATTTCAAACGGGTTGAAGTATTACGACAGAAATAAAGATTCGCCTTATGTCCGCTGTGATATTTTTAATGAGCAAGAGACGTTTTTTATTACTGTTACAGATAACGGAATGGGAATACCACAAAAGCATCAAAGTGAAGTGTTTGATATGTTTAAGCGATTTCATGCACAGACGAGCACAGGCTCTGGTTTAGGGATGGCGCTGGTTAAAAAACATATTGAGTATTTAAATGGTGAAGTATCACTGCAAAGCTCTGATGAAGGTACGACGTTTAAAATAATAATACCAATGGATAAGCTAACATGACAAAAATTAAACCCCCTATATTAATTGTCGATGACAATGAAGTTGACCGGTATATTCTTAAAAGATTAATTAAAGAGGCTGAATTAGATCTTACAATTTTTGAAAAAAAAGATGGCCAGGAAGCATTAGAATTTCTAGAAAATTATGAAGCTAACAGAAAAGAGTACCCTGATGGATTTCCTCCAATACTCATATTTTTGGACATCAATATGCCAAGAGTCAATGGTATTCAGTTTTTAGAAGAGTTTTCTAAACTGAGGAAGATGATAGAAATCAGCTCGTGTGTGGTTATGATGTTTAGCTCATCAGAAAGAGAAGAAGAAAAAAAGATTATAATGTCACACGATTTTGTTAAAGGTTACCTTGTAAAAGGAAGCTTTCAGGCAGCAGAGTTAAAAGAAAAAGTATTGGCTGTCATCGGTCAGCATTTGGAAAAACACAGCTGATTTGCATGTGTTTTAGGTTTTAACCCGCTAGGCTGTGCCAATTGGAGAACCTTTAGTTTGAGTATGTGGCACAAACCAAAGGTTTTAGCTTAATTTTATACAGATGTTTGATTTAAGCTTCAATTTTACAAAGGCTCAAAATAACCTATTTATTAAAGGTTTATTTTTTTACTATAGTCATCGAGCAGCAAATTAATTTCGTTTACAGGCATAGGCTTTGAAAAGAGAAAACCTTGCAAGTAGTCTATATTTAATTTTTTACACAGCTGATGCTGGGTTTCAGTTTCGATTCCCTCAGCTACCACAGAAAAATCTAGTTTCTTCAGCATTAAAGATAAGCTCTCGATTATTTTTAATCGCTTATTATTTTCTCCACCTAACGATTGCATGCTTTTGTCTAATTTTACTATATCAATAGGGTAGGAAATAAGGTGAGATATGGATGAATAACCCATACCAAAATCGTCCAAAGCAATCCTAAACCCTTTATTAGACAAAGAAGTTAATATCTCAATCACTTCTTTACTGTTTTCCATAAAAGCTGTTTCTGTTATTTCCAGAATAATACTACTGGTTTTTAAATTGTATTTTTCGACCGTCTCTAATAGATACGTTTGTAAAACTTCTCTTTGCAGCTGTATCGGTGAAATATTAATAGATAGAGTTAACGGCGTTTGATAGTCTTTCTGCCACAAAGATAACTGCTTTAAAGCGCTCGCAATTATCCATTTTCCAAGGGGGGCTATTAATCGGCACTCTTCAGCAATAGGAATAAACTCATCAGGGGTATAATTAACGGTTGTATCTGGCCAACGGATCAGGGCTTCGACACCTGTCATTATTTGTGTTTTTGAACAATAAACAGGTTGATAAAATAGCCTAAAGTTTTTTTCCTCTATATGCTCTTTTATACTATTTTGAATATCTACCCGACGACTAAATTCATATTGATATTGCTCTTTGTAAAAGCTTATTCTACTTTTACCACTTTGCTTTGAGCGATACATTGCAATATCAGCACATTTTAGCAGTTCATGAGATTCAGTAGCATCATTTGGGTATATGGCGCTTCCAATGCTAACGCTGCAATTTAAAGTTCTGCCTTCATGCAAAAAGGGTTTAGAAACTTCAGCTAAAATTCTATTTGCTATCATACCTATTTGATTAATATTGCAAATTCCACCTATTATAACTGCAAATTCATCGCCTCCTAAGCGTGCAAATCCTTCATTTTGCCTCAGGCAACTATGAATCCTTTCTACTGTTTGTATTAAAATTTCGTCGCCGACACTATGCCCAAGCGTATCATTAATATTTTTGAAGTTATCTAAATCTAAAGCAAGTAATGCCACGCAGTTTTTAGCACGTTTATTGTTAGCTATCATTACTTTTAGTATTTCTTCAAAATGATATCGATTAGACAAACCAGTAAGCTGATCCCGTTCTGCCATATGCTTTACAGCAAGATAACTGTTGTGCATACGTTGTTCTGCCTCGAAGCGTTTTTTGGCATATATAAGCGCTTTATTTAAACTATCCCTCGTTATATCACCTTTTGGTAAAAAGTCTTGAGCGCCTGCTTCTATACACTCAATAGCTAAAGCTGAGTTCTCTGAGGAGCTAACCATGATAATTGCGGTGTTACCGAGTTTAGGCTTTGCACGCATTTCAATTAGCATTTCAATGCCATCTTCTTTAGGCATATTATAATCGAGCAGTATTATATCAAAGTGCGTGTCTTCAATGGCTTTCAAACCCTCGGATACGCACGTTACCTCGGTAATGTCATGATGATGAGAGCCATCAGAAATAAGCATTTTTTTAATTAATTTGCGATCAACTAAGTCATCATCAACAATTAAAATATTCATAAGTTCCTTCTAAGAGCAGCATCTACATGATGCTCGTTTATAATTGATAATTTCATAGTTAAACTTTGGGCCAATAAATAGTGAATGTACTGCCAAGTTTCCCATCGGAGGCTACTTCAATTTTGCCCCCATAATTAATAATGAGCTTATTGGCAATACAGAGTCCAATGCCGCTCCCTTCAACATCATCTCGAGATTGTAATGTCTGAAATAACTTAAATATGAGTGAAAAATATTTAGGGTTAATTCCAGGGCCATTATCTGTTATCTCAATAATGTAATATTGATTAGAGGGGATAAGTGAAATGTCGATAACCGGGTGCTCTTTATTGTTATGTTTTATTGCATTACTAATAAGATTTTGAAAAACAGTTTTAAAAGGGATCAGCGGTATATCGAGTACTTCGTTATTGGCGTGTATATCAACAGTGACAGTTTGTGAAACTTCTAAAATTTGTTCTACATTTTGGTAAATACTTTCTAAAGATATGTTTGAACGAGTTGGATCACAGCTATTTATTCTCGAGTAGCTTAGTAAATCTTCTAGCAGTACTTGCATTCTATTAGCCCGGCTGAGCACAAGCTGAAAGTTTTCTAGGTGCTCTTGAGGGAGTAAATCTTTGCAATCATCATAAATCCACTCTAATAAACGTTTTATAGCATTTAATGGTGACTTGAGATCGTGTGAAGCAATACTGGTAAATTCATCAAGTTCATCGCTCATTTTTTGTAATTTTTTGATTAGGCGATCTTTTTCAGTTTCGTCTTCTTTGTTTTGCTCGCAAATTGTTGAGTTAAACTTAGAACTGTTTATTTTATCTAATAAGTTTTTACGTTGGACTAACTGATTAACAAAGTTTTTTTGTAAACTATTTAAGATTAATTTTTCTTTTTCGGTAAGTAGTGAATCACTTGCTCGCTCGAATACCAACCATCCAAACTTAAGGTTTGAGGGCAAAATAATAGGTGATACCACTCTAAATATTTTAGGAGCATGCTCGATAATCGATTCATTAAAAACGTCATCAGATAGTTGCTCTTTAGCTACTGTTATTTTTGGACCTGATTTATATAGATCGACAGCACGTTGAGGCAGGTTAGCAACAATAGAGGATGAGCTTGCATCAAAAATGTTTAAAATTAGCTCAGCAAAGCTTTCTAAGCTTGTTTGAATGTCATTATCAAGAGAAGTCGTTAATTGCTGCTCATCTATTAATGATACACCTTCTAAATAACTCTCTACATTGGGCATTCAAACTCCTACAACAATATTAAATAAATATGCCTCATTAAAATGAGATGCAACAAATGATTAACTTATTGTAGTTGATTATTTTGAATGTGTTGAATTATTCACTTTATAAATTAACGCCAAATTAAAGCCTTACCTTATTATAGTCAGTAGCTTATGAATCTATTTTCTAATAAGGTAAAACTAAGTCTGATCGTGAAATTTATGACTGAATAAATAAGTATTATGTAGAGTAGTGTTTTTACTAAAGAGCAACATGCCCTAGTAAAAACAGCATATTTAATCGCTCATTTGTACAATTGTTTGCGCTACGTTAAATAAGGTTTTATGTGTATCCATTGCTTGTTTTTGTAGCTGTTTATGGGCTTGCTCTTCAGTGAGCTTTAACTGCTCAATAAGTATGTACTTGGCTTGGTGAATTACCTTTTGCTCACTAATTACTTTTTTAGCGTCAAGTAACGCTTGGTTTATTTGTTTAATATGCTGGCTTTGCTCGATAATTAAATCGTACATACTTTTATTACTATTGAGCTTATCGGCCGCTATGTTTTGGCTCACTTCTGGCTCTGGTTGCTTAACGGCTAATTGGCCAAAAGTAGGGGCTATGTGTTGCTCTACCATATTGTTAAGTACCTGCTTATTTGTATTTAAGCTACGTTGAGCACAGGCTATTTGCATTGCTGCGGTATCAATTAACTGATCTGCTATATTTTGTTCAATTTTATGCATTATATCTATGCGCGTAGTGGTTACCTCGTACCATACTTCGCTCAGTTGTGAGAGCGGTTGAGCGTTCTCATCATCGAGTTTTTGCAGTAAACTTCTAAGTTGTTCTACCTGATTATTAACCTGATGCGTTGTTAGTGTGGCAAAACATTTTAAAAGGTGCGCATCGGCGTACTCATTAAAAAAGTCAAAGCTGTGGTTTTGCTCTTGTACAAAATGCGCGAGTTGTTGTTTTTGTTCTGTGGTAAATTTACTCGCTGCAAATGCTTGTGCACCACAGGCACGCTCTTGTCCTGCGTATTCTTTACCTTGCATAAAATTAAAAAATGCGACTAATAAGCGCGTTATTTTGGGATCGCTTGCGCCATCGGCTGCCTCTAAAATAATATTGAGTAAACTAGCAATTAACTGAGTGAATGACTGAGTAGCATGCACTGCACTAATATTTTGTTGTGCTATTTGGTTTCGCAAGACGGGTAATGCGTCGAGTGCTTGCAAGCTATACGTAATTAAATTGAATAACCGAGTATGGCCAGTATCGGCGTTGTCGTTTATAAATGTTTGCTTAAGTGAATCATAAAAATCAGTTTGTGCGCTGTTGCTTAAAGGGATCTGCTCTTGTAATTGGCTTTTGAATCGCTCGCGATTTGAGGCCAAAAATATATTACTCATCGCGCGCTCTTTTTGTAACTGGTGTACAAAATCGCCTAATTTAGTAAGCGAGGCACAACTGTTTTGTAATTGCTTTAGGGCATGTATTTCTTGATACTTAGCCGCTAATAAAAACTGTTTTGTGAGAGGATTGCTTGTCGCCATTGGTATTATTCCACACTTTTTTGTTTTTAAAGTGCAACCACTGTTCCAATCATTAATAAATTTCATCATTGAATTTAAAATCAAGCTAATACAGTTAGTTGAAATTGAGTTTTTGTTTTTCACTGTGCTTCTATAATTATAATTACCATTACTTTTAACTTATTTGGTGCATTTAAACATGTTATTGCACACAACTTGAACCCAAATTAAAAACAAAAAAAGCGCCTACCCCTGGGGAGGTAGTAAGCGCGAAAGTCGTATTATGCATTAGCGTTTATATTGTTCAGTAATTCAGGATTAATAGCCATTTTATGATTTATTACTTCGCCAATCATAATTAGGGTAGGGCCTTGAAGGTTTTGTTTAGCCTGCTCATCTACTATTTGCTCAAGCGTACTGGTAATTACCTTTTGCTTAGTGGTAGTGGCATTCTCTATTAGTGCAATGGGTGTATTACTTGGCCAGCCCACTGATTGCAAACCGCTGCTTAGCGTTTGGAGACGCGAAAGCCCCATATAAACCACTAAAGTAGGGTTGTTATTGCCTTGCTCAAATGCGTAATTTTGCCAATGAGGTTGCTTGTTAGGATCGGCAAACTGCGCGGTTAAAAATGTAACACTACGCGCTACGTCTCTTGCAGTAAGCGGAATACCCGTATAAGCGGAAGTAGCGCAAGCCGTTGTAACACCTGGAACAATAGCAAAATTTATATTATGTTTGCTAAGCGCATCGGCTTCTTCGTTAATACGTGCAAATATACTCGGATCGCCGCCTTTTAAACGCACTACGTTTAAGCCTTGTTGTGCGTATTTAACCAGTAGTTCGCAAATGTTAGCTTGGGTCATCGAATGCTTACCAGCACGTTTACCTACAAATACTCGCTGTGCTTTTTTAGGAAGCGTTTTTAATAAATCATCGCTTACTAACCAATCGTATAAAACAACATCGGCGGTATTAATTAATCGCTGCGCTTTTACCGTAATTAGCTCTGCGTCTCCTGGACCCGCACCAATTATATAAACATTGCCGCTTTTAGCACTGCGACTATTTGAGCTCGTTAACTTAGCAACAAGCTTATTTAGCCACACGTTTTCAATACCCGAAAAATAAGACAATACACTCATACTATTTTCCCCTAAGCCACAGCTGTTGTAACTTTTGGTTCAGAGCTTATAAATACACTTCCATCTTCAATTTTTGCATTAAAAACCGGTAAGTGTATTGCTTCTGCTTCTAAACATTCGCCTGTTTCTAGGCAAAAGTGTTGCTTATATAAAGGCGATGCGACAACTAATTTATTGTCGATTGAGCCAATAATGCCACGTGATAATACATTAGCTTTGCCAATTGGGTCGTAGTTGCTAATGGCAAACACAGCCGTTGGATTTTGTGGAATGTAAAAAATAGCCACTTGCTGATTATTAACTAATGCGCATACGCCGCTATTAGCCACTAGGTTGTCGATTGTTCCAATATTATGCCAAGACATCAGCTTGCTCCTCTTCAACTTCCATTACTGGAATACGGTTTTGTGTATTACGTTGCTCACGTTTTTCGGCTTCTGTAGCAGGGCGAATTTGGTTACGCTCTTGCACAAACAAAATGTTGTCGTCGGTTTCGGGGCTATTAACAAACTGGCGGAATCGTTTGGCAGCATCTGGGCTTTCAATCGCTTTTTTCCACTCACACGCATAGGTTTGCGTAATTAATTCCATTTGCGCTTCTAGCTCATCGCAAATGCCTAAGCTGTCGTCAATTACGACACTTTTAAGGTAGTCTAAACCGCCTTCAAGATTTTCCATCCATACCGACGTACGTTGTAATTTGTCAGCTGTTTTAATGTAAAACATAATCACGCGGTCAATGTATTTAATCAGTGTTGGCGTGTCTAAATCGGTTGCAAATAAATCAGCATGGCGAGGGCGCATACCGCCATTACCACACACGTATAAGTTCCAGCCGTTTTCGGTAGCTATAATGCCAATATCTTTACTTTGTGCTTCGGCGCATTCGCGGGTACAGCCCGATACCGCCATTTTAAATTTATGCGGTGCACGAAGTCCTTTGTAGCGGTTTTCTATTTCTATTGCGTGTCCAACGCTGTCTTGCACACCATAACGACACCACGTACTACCCACACACGATTTAACGGTTCTAAGAGACTTACCATAAGCATGACCTGTCTCAAATCCGGCTTCAATAAGTCGCTCCCAAATAACAGGAAGCTCTTCTAAGCGCGCACCAAATAAATCAATACGCTGACCGCCAGTGACTTTGCAGTACAGGTTAAAATCTTTTGCTACTTGTCCAATTACAATGAGTTTGTCGGGCGTTATTTCGCCACCCGCAATACGCGGTACTACAGAGTACGAACCATCTTTTTGCATATTTGCTAGGTACGTATCGTTAGTGTCTTGTAAGCCAACATGAGCGGGTTCTAAAATAAAGTCGTTCCATGTTGAGGCTAAAATAGAGCCAATGGCAGGTTTACATATTTCACAACCATGACCGCTGCCGTGTTTAGTTAGTAAGTCATCAAAGCTTTTAATGCTTTCTACTTTTACCATGTGCAGTAGTTCTTGGCGTGAATACGCAAAGTGCTCACATACATGGTTGTTTACTTCAACTCCACGACTTGCTAATTCGTTATCAACAACCGATTTTAATAACGCAGCACAACCGCCACAGCCGCTAGCTGCTTTAGTGCATGATTTTACCGAGGCTAAATCGCATGAGCCGCCATCAATTGCACCTACAATGTCGCCTTTACTCACATTGTGACACGAACAAATAGTAGCGGTGTCGGGTAGGGCGCTGCCCGATAACGACGGTGCGCCACCGCTGTCTGGTAAAATTAAACACTCAGGGTTTTCTGGTAAGTCCATGTCGTTAAGCATGTACTGTAATAAAGTATCGTAATCGCTGGTATCGCCAACAAGTACAGCGCCCAGTAATTTATCGCCTTTTTCACTTAGTATGATTTTTTTATAACAGCCGCGAATAGCATCTTGATATATAAGTTCTTTACAGTCTGGGGTTTTTGCGTGAGCGTCGCCAATTGAGCCTACTTCTACGCCTAACAACTTAAGTTTTGTGCTCATATCAGCACCTAAAAACTCAAGCTCGCCACCACTTAACTGGCTCGCTGCAACGCGCGCCATGTTGTAACCCGGTGCAACTAAACCAAATAGTTTTTTGTCCCACAGGGCACACTCGCCAATGGCTAAAATATCAGGATCTGACGTTTGGCATTGGTTATTAATAATAATACCGCCGCGTTCACCAAGCTCTAAATCAGCAATTTTGCCGAGTTGGTCATACGGGCGAATACCGGCAGAGAATAAAATTAGGTCTGTTTCTAAAAATGACTCGTCCGAAAAATTTAATCTAAAGCGACTCGTTTCGCCTTTTACTATTTCGCTGGTCGCCTTTGATGTATGTACCGTTACGCCAAGTTTTTCTATTTTATTTTTTAGTAGCGTACCGCCTTGCCCGTCGAGTTGAACAGCCATAAGCTGCGGTGCAAATTCAACTACGTGGGTATCAAGCCCTAGTTGCTTAATGGCGTTTGCGGCTTCAAGCCCCAATAAACCACCGCCAATAACAACACCGCTTTTACTTACAGCAGCACTGGCTTTTATTTGTTCTAAATCTTCTAATGTGCGATACACCAAACAATGGGGTTGGTCGTTACCTTTTATAGGTGGCACAAATGGAAATGAGCCTGTCGCGAGTATCAGTTTGTCGTATGGGTATTGCTCACCCGTTAGCGTGGTCACTATTTTTGCTGATCTATCAATGCCTTCAACCCACTGGCTGGTATACACATTAATATTAAGTTGTTTATAGTTGTCGTGAGTGGTAAGTGCTAAATCGGCGGCTGTTTTGCCATCAAATACACTCGATAAGTACACGCGATCGTATGCAAGATTTGCTTCTCCGCAAAGTACAGTAATGTCTGCGTTGGCATCGCTTTGGCGCATTTGCTCAACAAAGTGGTGTCCGACCATACCATTACCAATAATGAGTATTTTTTGCGAGGTTTGCATAGGGCATTCCTTAAAGTGACGGTTTAAATACAATTAACAAAAAAGCCCGCCACAAATACGCATTATGCATAACTGTGTGCGGGCTTCTTTGCCGATGGTTGCTAATAGCTATTGTGCTCACAACCTAAATTTTTGCCGTAAGTAAAACGGGCTTGTTAATAGAATGTTTGCAAAAACACAGCCAGTTTTTTAAGTTATTGTTTAAATAGTATTTAATGTATTTTTAGAGTGAGGATAAAACCTATTTTGTTATATGTTGGTGCGCGCCTGGCACTAAGAGGGTGCAAGTATTGTCATTGTTTTGTGCATTATCAGTCAATAAAACACCCATTATCATTCATTGTGTATTGAGTTAAATTTAACCCATGAAATACGCACACGAATTACGAGCAAAATGATAAATACAAACTCAATAGATGCTTCACCTTTTCACGAAGGCGAGCTGGCAATACAAGACAAACTCGGTAAACGAGAAATAATGGAAACATTTGGTAAACGTGCCGTGCGCTCATTTATGCCAAAGCAACATCAAGCCTTTTTTGAGCACTTACCATTTGTGGTTGCAGGCAGTGTTGATGAAAACGCTAATCCGTGGGTATCTATTGTTTCAGGACAGTCAGGCTTTTTAAGCGCCCCAACTCCTACGTCGTTATTAATGAAGCACGCGGTTGATAAAAACGACCCCTTACATGACACGTTAAATATTGCCTGTTCGCCAATTGGTTTGTTAGGCATTGAGCTAAGCACACGTAGGCGTAACCGTTTAAATGTGCGCGTAGGTGAGGTAATTAGTAATAATAAAGTGAGTTTTAATGTTGATCAATCCTTTGGAAATTGCCCACAGTATATTCAAACGCGCGACTTAACGTTTAATAGAGATCCTTTAGTTAAAAGTAGTGCGGTACAAAAAGTTGAATTTAATACACTTGATAACGCAGCCAGTACGTTAATTAACACGACCGATACATTTTTTGTTTCAAGCTTTATAACCGCTAAAAACAATCCAAAAATTGAAGGTGTTGATGTTTCTCACCGTGGTGGGTTGCCGGGCTTTGTAAAGCGCGAAGGCAACACATTAACGATTCCTGATTACGCAGGTAACAATTTTTTTAATACCTTGGGTAACTTTTTATTAAACCCAAAAGCAGGTTTGTTATTTCCTGATTTTGACACCGGCAATGTATTAATGCTTACCGGCAGCGTTGAAATTTTATGGGACGGGCATCCAGAGCTTGAAGGCTTTATTGGCGCAGACCGAGGCTGGAAATTTACCCTCACTAAAGGGCTATGGCTTAAAAACTTACTCCCGTTTAGTGCTAAATTTGATGCTTATTCCCCTAACACTAAAATGACGGGCACGTGGCTTGAGGCTGATAAAAACAAACAAGCCGAAAAACTAAAACATACTTGGCAGCCTTTTAAAGTAACTAAAATAATTAAAGAAAGTAATGTAATTACCTCCTTTTATTTAGAAGGGCATAACAATATAACCTTGTTACCGTTTAAAGCAGGGCAGCATTTAACCGTACAAATACCAAGTAAAAGTAGTAGTAATAACAGTAACAGCAAACCTGTTATTAGAACCTACACCGTTTCATCAAGCCCTCATGAACTATTTTATCGGTTATCGATTAAAAAAGAGCTCAGTGGTGAGGTGTCTAACTACTTTCATAATAACGTAAAAGTAGGCGACGTTATTTTAGCTAAATACCCACAAGGGCAGTTTTTTATTGACCCAACCAGTACCAAACCTGCGGTACTCATTGGTGGCGGAATAGGTATTACACCTATGATCTCAATGGCTAAACACATTACCAATGAAGGGTTAAGAACCCGCTATACACGCCCGTTGCATATTTTTCATAGTGCTAAAAATAAACAGCAGCGTGCGTTTTATAATGAGCTAAAAACACTTGCAGACACGAGTGGCGGGGCAATTGATTACTACTCACTTTTATCGCAGCCAGAGCTTGATGAAAAGCAAGGCAATGGCTTTAACGTAAAAGATAAGAGCTTTAACTTAAAAGACGAAAGCTTTAATTTAAAAGGGCGCATAAATGCGGATGTGTTTAGGTATTATTTACCACTTGATGATTACGAGTTCTTTTTATGCGGACCTGCTGCGTTTATGCAACACGTATATAACGAGCTGTTATTGCTCGGTGTGCAGGACAAAAACATATTTGCGGAAGCATTTGGACCCTCCAGTATTAAGCGCAAAGTGCTTAACACAAACGAAGCACCTAATAAAAGCAAAGAGATTAGCACTGAGGAAGCCGACAACACCGTAATTAAATTTAGCAAATCGGGCTTTGAACAGCGCTGGAATAAAGGCGATAACACTATACTTAATGTAGCCGAATCCCATGACTTAGAACCTGAGTTTGGCTGTCGAAACGGCAGCTGCGGCAGTTGCGCTGTAAAAATAAACGCAGGCGCTGTGGTGTATCGCAATAACGTAAGTTACCCAGTAGAGACAGGGCAGGCGCTAATTTGCTGCGCCGTACCCGCCAAAGGCGTTGATGAACTTGATATAGAGCTGTAGCGTTTTGAAACAAAGTATTAAACTTTAATTTAGTGTAAACTGAAAAGCTTGAGAGGCAAAAGTATTGGGGCCGCTTAACGTTATTAAGAGATATGTGTGTAAGCTCACTTAACGGTAGTTAAGCCTGAAATTGTTTTTTATTAATAATAGGCACAAAGGTGGAAGGTAAGTTGCCTTCCAACCTGATATGTAAACTTTACCTGAGGTATTTATTTATTAATATGTGAAACAGCGGCACACCTAATGTAAGTATAAGTCCCATGGACATGCCTGCTATGAGACAAGCTGCACTCCAAAATGACCACTTTTTCTGAACAGCTTGAAAGTGTTCAATATTATCCCATCTTTTATTTTGCCATGCCCATTCTCGTCCTTTAAAACCTAAGACAAATGCCATGATAAAACCAAGATAAGGAACAAGAACAAGTGCGCCAATCCATGTCCGGTTATGTATTGCCCACGCCCAATTAAATAAAAAGGCGCCCCAGCTCCATCCTTTTATACCTTCTGGTAGCTTATGGCCCTTTCCCATGCCTGAAGTGTTGGCATCACTCTTTATGTTTTTACCAGATTTGGCGTTTGAACGTTTTTTACTCACTTACTCTCTCCTTGAATATATACAATAGTCCTGTAAATTAAATAGTTTTTAATTTGTTATTAAAAAATAATAACTTGAATCCTATTTGCATTCAATAGTTTACTGTATTTTATGCAGGAAATGATAAAGAGTTTTTCTTTGTCACTATTACTTATTTACACTGTTTCAAAATCGTATTTATGTGTAATTGCTTTACCAGAAAGTATTTTCCTTGTTTTATATAAAAATGTCTGCACATTTTAAGAAACCATTCGCAGGATATATTTTAACTTATTGTAAAATAAAAATATTATTCACTTTTTGCAGATTCCACTTAATCAAGCACAAAAAAAGAGGCTTAATAGCCTCTTATAAAACAGTATTAAAAACTTAAAACTAAGCTAGTAAACCCGCTTCTGTTTCAGGCATTGCTATATAGCCATCAAGTTTACGAACGTTGCTTAACCATCTTAAAATATTTGGGTATTCACTAAGTGATACGCCGCCCTCTGGTGCGTGCGCTATGTAAGAAAAGTTGGCAATGTCGGCAATAGTTGGCTGAGTGCCTACTAAGTACTCGCGATTTTGTAAATACGCATCCATTGTTTTAAATAATGTGTGGGCAATGTTTATCGCGTTTTGATGATCAAGCTCTGCGCCAAATACAGTAACTAAACGCGCCGAACACGGACCTGAAGCCACAAGCCCTGCAGCAACGCTCAACCAGCGCTGAATATGCGCTTGAACAGTTACATCTTCAGGGTACCAGGTTCTGTTAGCATCAAATTTTTGTGCCAAATACAGCAAAATAGCGTTTGAATCGTTAATAATGTCATCGTTATGTTTAAGTACCGGGACTTGCCCAAAAATATTCATTTTTAGAAAGTCAGCTTGCTTTTGTGCGCCGTTTTGCAATGCAACATCAACCATATTTACATCAAGATTTAAAAGCGATGTAAATAGCTCTGCACGATGTGAATGACCAGATAAAGTAAAACGGTATAGCGTTAGGTTGCTCATGGGTTGTCCTGTTTTTTAATTTTGAATAGTGATTTTTAATAAGGCTATTCTTTCACTATTATCAGTTTTGAAAAACCGAGCTAGTAAGGAATTAATGTCAATGCTATATTGACAATCATGGATACTATTATTGGCATTAAAACAATCATAGCGGTTGTTGAAACAGGCTCTTTTACAGCCGCAGGCGACAGACTAGGGCTTTCAAAGGCACTGGTTAGTAAATACGTGGGCATTGTAGAGCAAGACTTAGGGGTTAGATTATTTAACCGCTCCACGCGCAGAATTTCGATTACCGAGGCGGGACAAAGTTATTACGCAAGCGTAGTGCCTGTAATTGAAAGCTACAGCGAAATGCTCGATAACTTATCGGGTCAAACAGCGCTTGCTAGCGGCAAGCTTAGGGTGAGTGCGCCGGTGTCGTTTGGCGAATCAAACCTTGCGCCGTTAATGCCTGAATTACTGAGCCGATACCCTGATTTAAGTATTGATTTAGTGCTTTCAGACAAAACAATTGATCTACTTGAAGAGGGTGTTGATTTAGCAATTAGAATTGGCAGTGTGTCTGACTCTAATTTAATTGCGCGGCAAATTACCAGTTACCCTTTAATTTTATGTGCATCAGCCGATTATATTCAGCGTTTTGGCGCACCAGCGAGTGTTGATGAGCTTGAACAACACGCCACGGTGATTGATAGCAACTTTAAAATAGGTAGCCATTGGCCTCTAGTTTCACCTAGTGGCGAGGCATTAACGGCAAGCGTAAACTCGCGAGTATCAGTTAATAATCCACAAGCGGTAAAAGAGGTGGTTGTAGCGGGTGGAGGTATTGGCTTAATCCCTGAAATAGTAGTGAGAGACGATATTGCATCGGGTAAGCTTGTGCAGGTTATGGGGGACTATAAAACCTTTGAGTTTGGTTTATTTGCTATTTATCCGCATAGAAAGTTTGTGGCTCAAAAGGTCACGTCGTTTATTCAGTTTTTATTTGAAAAGTTTGAAGCTAAGCCAAAAACAAAAAAAGCCTAAAATCAGTTAAGTGATTTTAGGCTTTTTAAAGTGGGTCATTAAAATGCGATTTAAAACAGTTGCTTACTTAAAACAACCACTTACTTTAATATAATAACTGGCACATCGTTGTTTTCGAGCATTTTAATGGTATTACTGCCCACAAAAAACTGCCTTAACTTAGAGTGCCCAAAAGCCCCCATAACAATCAAATCAATATTATTTTGCTCTTTGTATTGCATTAACGAGTCAAAAATATTGCCCTCTAAAAAGCTTGCAGACACTTCAAAACCCATACTACTGAGTTTAAATTGAGCGTTAAGAAACTTCTCTTCTAAGTTCTTCTCATTATTATTAATACTCACTAAATGACAATGAAGCCCATGTAATAAACCGCCATCAATAACTTGTTGCAGTGCTTTGTCGGCTGTTTCGCGACCATCGTACGCAATCATAAATGATTTAGGCTGCTTAAACTTTCTAGAAATAAGCAATATTGGTTGCGAGGCGCTACGCACGAGCGTTTCGATGTGTGAACCAAGTGCATTTAAATCAACACGATGATCAACACCATTTCGACCTATAACGATTAAGCGAGTATCATCTTTAAAATCAATAATAGCGTCGATTACATCACCGTGACGTTTAATTAATTCATAGTTTTGAATATGAGCAATTTTTGCTTGTACAGCAACCGAGTCGAGTAATTCATCTGCTAGTTTTAAAGAAACTTTACTACGGTGTTCATCGAGTTTTGTCATTTCTTCAAGCAAAGCCGATTGGGCACCTAAACCAATTGTACCGGTGTAGTTACCTACATTAGTTTGTTGTATTTTTTCAAGCATATGTATAAAGCTAATTGATTTATCTAGCTTTTTTGAAGCCCAAATAGCAGCTTCGGTTACAGCGTGTGTAATGACAGAGCCATCGATACAGGTAATTATTTTTTCCATTACATTCTCCTTAATGACCGCCAAGTAGTTTATCGACTTCTTTAGGGTCGTTATGTACGCCAAACTTATCAACAACTGTTTCGGTTGCGCTATTCATACCAACAATATTAACTGTTGCACCTTCGCGTCTAAATTTAATAACCACCTTATCGAGTGACGATACACCGGTTATATCCCAAAAATGTGCATGGGTTAAATCTATAACAACATTTGTTACCGCACTTTTAAAATCGAACGACGCTATAAACTGCTCAGCTGAGGCAAAAAATACCTGACCTACAACTTCATAAGTTACTAGGTTTTTAGTTTCATCGTGCTTAGTCGTAACAACCATAAAGCGACCAATTTTGTTCGCAAAAAACAACGTAGCTAACAACACGCCAACTAAAACGCCAATGGCTAGGTTATGCGTCGCAACAACCACAATAACGGTGGAAATCATCACTACGTTTGACGAAAGCGGGTTCTTTTTTAAATCTTTAACGGATGTCCACGAAAACGTACCAATCGATACCATAATCATTACTGCAACTAATGCCGCCATAGGAATTAAACGCAGCCACTCATCTAAAAACACCACCATAATGATTAAAAATAAACCGGCAATAAAGGTTGAAAGTCGTCCACGACCGCCCGATTTAACGTTAATAATTGATTGTCCAATCATGGCGCAACCCGCCATACCACCAAATAAACCTGCGCCAATATTGGCAATACCTTGACCTTTACACTCTTTATTACGATCGCTCGTTGTATCGGTTAAGTCATCAACAATAGTGGCGGTCATCATGGATTCAAGTAAGCCCACAACCGCAAGACCAATCGAATACGGTAAAACAATTTGCAGCGTTTCGAGTGTTAGCGGTACATCGGGCCATAAAAATATAGGTAGGGTGTCTGGCAGTTCGCCCATGTCGCCAACGGTTCTTATATCAAGCCCTAAAAACAGTGCAAGTAAGGTAATAACAACAATACACACTAAAGGGGAGGGAAGGATTTTGCCAATTGTTGGAATATACGGAAATAAGTAAATAATACCCAAACCCGCTGCAGTCATCGCATAAACATGCCAAGTAACATTAGTCAGCTCAGGTAACTGCGCCATAAATATTAAAATTGCCAATGCGTTTACAAACCCCGTAACAACAGAGCGCGATACAAATCGCATTAACTCACCGAGCTTTAAAAAGCCTGCAAATATTTGTAGTACACCGGTGAGTAAGGTAGCAACCAGTAAGTATTCCAGACCATGATCTTTAACCAGCGTCACCATTAACAGCGCCATTGCACCGGTAGCAGCCGATATCATGCCAGGGCGACCGCCTACAAAGGCAATAATAACCGCAATACAAAATGAGGCATATAAACCTACTTTTGGATCAACGCCGGCAATAATAGAAAAGGCAATAGCTTCAGGTATTAGGGCAAGCGCCACAACAATACCAGCAAGCACATCGCCACGAATATTAGAGAGCCAATCTCTTTTTACGTGATCAAACATGTAATAAACCTAATTAGTTAGTTTCCCAAAGTATAGGGGAGTATTTTATTTAAATAACAATGATTCCCGCGCAGATGGCGATTAAGGGTGCACGCAACGTGCTGATGAAAAAGGGAGTGGTTGCCTAGGGCGGCGTAAGTTTCAAGTAAAAAGCTCCTTTTTGATTAGTGTGTATTAATAATGCGGGCGAATTATAAGTAACGCATACACTTTAGCAGTATGCTGTTTGGCCTTAAAGACCAAACTTTAATCCAATAATGTTTTTGAATATTTAAAACTCAAACGTAAAACCAAACTCTCTTAGTTTTTCGTACACGTTTATATCAAAACGGTACAAAGTAGCAGCTCTGTGAGCTACATTTGTTTGTTTTTCTTTGCAGTTTATTAGTAAGTTCATTTTTTGAAACTTACGTCTAAAGTTAGGTTTATCGAGTGATTTATTTAAAATCGACTCGTAAATTCCTTGTAGCTCAAGCAGGGTAAATTTTTCTGGGAGTAGGCTAAAACCAATAGGCTCGTGCCTTACTTTATAGCGTAAGTAATTAAGGCCGCTTTTTAAAATATCGGCGTGGTCAAACATTAGAGCCGGTACACTATTTACATCAAACCATTCACACTCTAAAGCATTGTCGCCACTCACAAGGTTGGTTTCTTCAAAGCGAACGAGCGAATAATAAACAATGGTAATAATACGTCTAGCAGGGTAGCGGTCTACGTTACCAAAAGCACCTAACTGATCTAAGTACAGGTTTTCAACACCGGTTGTACTTTTAACGACACGAAGTGCGGCTGAATCTAGGTTTTCATTTTTTCGAACCCAATGACCAATTAAACCCCACTGGCTTGTTGCAAGGCCGCGGTTATATTTAACCAGCAACACCTTTAACTTACCTTCATGAATAGCAAATACAATATTATCTACGGTTAGATTACTAATGCAGTCATCAGGAATCGATTCTTCGTCGATGTTGTTAGAAATGTTTGATGTTTTATAGTGCATAAATTACTCAGCCAAAGCTATACGAAGATATTGTTATAAAGACTATTAAGGGTATATAAAAGGTGGGTAAAGCGCAAATAAAAAGCTTTTATAATTCCTATTTAAAACAATCACATCTATTTAATTAATCACTTTATACACTGTACCTGTTTTTACGCGTTAACGCCTATATTCGACTTTGGTTTGGTATTGGTTTTTTATTGAACGAACAATACCTTTGTATGTTAGTAAATTTAACGCTTAATTAGCGCCATGTATTAAATAAATTACCGGCTGATTAAAAATGTAACATAAATGTTTACATGCACTAAAAATGCATATAGTATTTTTGACTATATCGATTTGCATTGAAAATTGAGCACACATGAACAACACAAAACACACACTCACAATTAAAGAAAAAATAGGGTACGGCCTTGGTGATACAGCCAGTAATATTGTATTTCAAATGGTCGCTAACTTTATGTTGATATTTTATACCGATGTTTACGGTTTATCTGCAGCCGCTGCGGGTACCTTGTTATTAGCGGTTCGTTTATTTGATGGTATTACCGACCCTATAATGGGCAGCATTGCCGATAGAACGCGCAGCCGTTGGGGCTCTTACCGCCCATATATATTATTTTTAGCCGTGCCTTACGGTGTGTTTGCTTGCTTAGCATTCATAACTCCAGATTTTGATTCTACGGGCAAGCTTATATATGCCTACTTTACTTACGGGCTATTAATGACGTGTTATACCGCCATTAATATACCGTACGGCGCACTTGGCGCAGTAATGACAAACGACCCTAAAGAGCGTGCATCGCTTCAGTCATACCGCTTTGCAATGGCAATGGCTGCACTGCTTGTAATTGTATGGGCACTGCCTAAGCTAGTTGCTTTTTTTGGCGACGGCGACGATGTAGTTGGTTACCCGCTAGCCATGGTGTTTTTAGGCGGACTTGCAGCGGCTTGTTTTTTACTGTGTTTTAAAATGACCAAAGAAACCAAACAAGTTAAACCCGCGCAAAGTAAAAAGAATGCCTTCCTTGAATTTTTAAGCTTATTTAAAAACGATCAATGGGTTGTTATAGCCGTTATAAGCCTAGCAACATTAATATTAATTGGCGTTAGAGCCTCAGTAGCACCGCATTATATTAAGTACTACGTAGGAGAAGCCTCACTTACTTCTAACTTTTTAACACTCTCAGCAATTGGCTCAGTACTAGGCGCTGTGTCTACCAACTTTTTAACCAAATTTATTGAAAAGAAAACACTATTTATAGTCGCTTTAGTGGTCGTAATTATTTCTCACAGCATGTTTTACGTACTTGAGCGCGACGCCATAGTCACCATTTTTATTGTCTACTTTATTGCTAACTTTGCCCACATGATAATTACCCCAATTATGTTTTCGATGGTGGCAGATACGGTTGACTACGGGGCATTAAAAATTGGCCGTAGATTAACCGCTGTTACGTTTTCGGGTCATTTATTGGCAATAAAACTAGGCTTTGCAATTGGCGGTGCTATTGCAGGGTGGATATTATCTGGCTATGCATACGTGCCTAATCAAGAGCAGTCAGAACACACGTTATCAGGCATTTTACTCGCCTTTGCTGGTATTCCAGTAATTTGTACCGTGGCATGCTTAATTTTTATAACACGTTACAAACTTACCGAGCCTGAGGTAAAGCGCATTCAAACGCAGCTGGCTGATAACAAAACCATAAACTAATTTAGCAGCCCACTTTGCACCTTTTAAAAGTACAAAGTGGGCAGGCAATACTAGGAGTAAAAATGCAAAATACAGCGCAAGCAGCACCCCCATCTAATGGATTAAGTGACGCTGAACTTAAACAGTTAAAAGACCTACAACGAGCCAACTCGTTAATACAAAATCATAATGTGTTAGTTGATCACATGTATACCGCCGATCCGTCTGCGCATGTGTTTAACGGCAAAGTGTATATTTATCCATCGCACGACATTGAATCAAAAAATGAAATTAATGATAACGGCGACCACTTTGCAATGCGCGACTACCATGTGTTTTCCCTTGAGGAAAGCTCAGGCAAAGCCATAGATCATGGCGTAGCACTTTGTGTAGATGACGTAAAATGGGCAAGCAAGCAAATGTGGGCACCCGATGCAGCGCATAAACTTGGTCAGTATTACCTTTATTTTCCGGCGCGCGATCAGCAAGGTATTTTCAGAATTGGCGTTGCAAAAAGTGACAGCCCAACAGGTCCATTCAAAGCAGAAGATGATTACATTCAAGGCACGTTTAGTATCGACCCAGCTGTATTTGAAGATGACGACTCAAGCCATTATTTGTATTTTGGTGGCTTGTGGGGCGGGCAATTACAAAATTGGCAAACGAGCGAATTTAACAAAGAAGACGCGTATCCCAAAAATGGTGAACCTGCAATCCCTGCGCGTGTAGCAAAATTATCTGAAGATATGATCAGCCTAAGCGAAGACGTAAAAGAGGTTATTGTATTAGATGAGAGCGGCTCGCCAATTACAGTGTGCGATAATAACCGCCGCTTTTTTGAAGGCCCTTGGGTACACAAACACAATGGTGTTTATTACTTTTCGTATTCAACGGGTGATACGCACAAAATTGTATACGCAACAGGCGATAACCCATACGGACCATTTACCTATCAGGGCGTTATTTTAAACCCAGTACTAGGTTGGACCACGCATCACTCAATTGTTAAACACAATGGTGATTGGTTTTTATTTTATCACGACAGCACGTTGTCGGGCGGGCAAACCCATTTACGCAGTATGAAAATGGCTAAGCTCGAACACGACTCAAACGGAAAAATTCAAACAATAAGCCCATATGAACAGGCTTAATAAAAATAGTTACAAACAATGCAAATTATCTGCGTAAGCACCGCTACGGCTTTTATTTGCATAAAAACGATATAGTCAATATGACCATTAATTTTTTATTGTTAATGGTCAAAATAAGAGGAAGCTGAGGACATATGACAAAATGAAAATATTTTAAAGCAAAAAATTAGCACAAAGAATTAGCATAAACATTCTGTTATTTAACGGTTTTTAGTTAAGTAGCACATGTTTAAAACTGGTTGTGGTCTTTGTAAAACGTTTAAAACATACACACACAATAATTATTTATTGACCGTAAAATGAAACAAATAGTTTACAATTATGTTTCGAGTAATTCTTAAAGTCTTGCAGTACGTCAATAATAATTAAATAAGAAAAAGGCATCATGATGTTTAAGAAAAAGATAATTTCAACAGCCATACTCGCTGCAATGGGTACCGTTACGCTTCCTCACCAAAGCTACGCTGCCGAAACTGTTGCCGATGAAGATGTAGAAATAATACAAGTAACCGGCATTAGAGGTTCATTGCAACGCTCTATGGATGTTAAACGCGACTCTTCTGGTATTGTCGATGCAATTTCGGCTGAGGATATGGGGAAATTTCCTGATACCAATCTTGCTGAATCGCTACAACGTATTACCGGCGTATCAATTGATAGAGCGGGCGGTGAAGGTAGCCGCGTAACAGTACGTGGATTTGGACCTGCTAATAACTTAATTACTATTAATGGCCGCCAACTTCCAAATACAACAGGTGACCGCACATTTGATTTTGCAAATGTCGCATCTGAAAGCGTATCGGGCGTGCAAGTTTATAAAACATCAGACGCAAGTGTTACCTCCGGTGGCATTGGCGCAACTATAAACTTAACAACCAACAGACCCTTAAATAGCCCAGGTATAAAAGCATCGTTTGGCGTAAAAGCTGTAGACGATCAATCAACCGACGAGGGTAGCATTACACCAGAGGTAAGCGGTTTATATTCGCAAACATTTGGGGATGACAAGTTTGGTATTTCGATTTCAGGTAGCTACCAAGACCGTGAAAGCGGTATGCAGCAGTTTATTCAAGATCAAGGTTACAGAGCATCTGATTACACAAATACAGGATGGGGCGGTGTACCTGCAGGCGCAGAAGGCGGAGCAAACAGACCTACATCAGGCATTTACTCAAACCCGCAACAACCACGTTATGTGTTTGAAGAGCGTCAACGTGAACGTGTAAATGGTCAGTTGGTATTTCAATATCAACCTGTTGAAAATATTACAGCAACGCTTGATTACACGGGCTTTAAAACAACCGTTGAAGAGCAGCACACTGACGCCTCAGTTTGGTTTAACTACGCTGGCGACAGAAGTGAATCTGTTTGGGCGGGCGAGCCTAACGCGTACCCACTCATTTACTCAGAAATTTATGACATCCAAAGTGATGCCGATTACCGGGATACGTCGCTTACGGTAGGTTCTTGGGGTCGCGAAGAAAAAACAGATTCATTAGGCTTTAATTTAGAGTGGACAGTGTCTGATCAGCTTAACCTAGAGTTTGATCACCACAGCTCAAAAGCCTCAATGAAAGCAACTGATCCACGCCACGGTACACGTAATAATATTCAGTTACCGTCGTACACACGTTCGCGCTCAGGGCTTGATTTAACAGGCGACTTACCAGGTATTGCAATTGGTAATATTGAAAACTTTAACCCGAGCACCATGCGTTTATCGGGTAGTTGGTTTGCAAACGACAAATACGATTCAGAAATCGATCAAACGCAAATTTCAGGTAAGTACTTTTTTGACGACAGTTTAAGTATTGATTTTGGTGTTGCAGTTAATAAAGTAAACAACCATTATCGTCATACACAAGTGCAGCGCCCAGATTGGGGTGGGGTTGGTGTTGAGGGCGACTTTGCTGATATCGATTGGCGCCAAGATACTATTTTAGATAAGTTTCAAGCTAAAGCGGGTAACTTTGAAGGCACTGCAACACAAGGCGAATACGATTTATTTAATACAATCTTTTTTGCCGATTTTGATGCGATTGTAAATGCAGCAGAGTACGCAGATCCTATTGCCAACGTAGATAACCTTTATGGTGATTGTAAAGCAGCCGACGGCGCAGCGGCAGGACCAAACGGCGAAGGACAATTTTGTGCTTCAACCGATTGGGATGCAGCAACAAACCGCTTTACTGAAGAAAAAACGCAGTCTGCTTTTGCACAAGTAAACTACAAAGGCGAATTGAGCGGCATGTTCTTCGACCTGCAAATTGGCTTACGCTACGAAAAAACAGACGTATTTTCTAAAGCAACCGCACCAGGTTACAGCCGCGTAGAGTGGAACGAAGATACAGCCACATCAGTAACCGGTGTTACCGGTATTGAAACGCTAAGCCAATCGGCAGATTACAGCCAGTTCCTGCCAAATATTAACTTTAATATTGAAGTTGTTGAAGATGTAATGATCCGTGCAGCAGCGAGTAAAACTATTTCAAGAGCGGGCTACGGTCAGCTTCAAGGCGGTACAACTATTAATACCGGTGGTAGTTTAAGTGGTTATTCGGGTGGCTCTGGTAATCCAGGTCTTAAACCGCTTGAATCAATTAACTACGATTTATCAAGTGAATGGTATTACGACGAAGGAAGCTATATTTCGTTTGGTTACTTTAAAAAAGACGTAACAAATTGGATCACTACAGGCACTATCGACTCAAATATATTTAACTTATATGACCCATTAAATGGTGAAAAATTTAGAGCTGCATCAAGTGCACTAGGTGGTAATGCATCTAACGAAGACATCAGAAATTACATTTTTGAAAACTTTGCTGATGATCCAAATGTGCAGCCTAATTTTGATGAAGATGGTGAATTAGACGGTGGCACAATTGTTGGTGACCCAGACTCAGATGATCCAATTAACTTTAGGATAAACGTGCCTGTAAATGGCGACCAAGAATATACTATTGATGGCTTTGAATTTAATATTCAGCATTTATTTGGTGAGTCAGGTTTTGGCGGTATTTTTAACTACACTATGGTTGACTCAGGCCTTGAATACGACAACGACTCACTAGAGGATACAGAAGCACTAGTAGGGTTAAGTGACACGGCAAACGTGGTGTTCTTTTACGATAAAGAAGGCTTACAAGCGCGTATTGCGTATAACTGGCGCGACTCGTTTTTAAATGAGCGTCGTGTAAATGGCGATTTAACCGCACCAATTTACACTGATGAGTATTACCAAATAGACTTTAACGTAAGTTACGAAGTACCCGCAGTAGAGGGACTTACCGTATTTATTGAAGGTATAAACATTACTGACGAGTACGTAACATCGTACGGGCGCAAGCAAGAGCTGATTTATAATATCACTCAAACTGGCTCTCGTTACGGTTTAGGTGTTCGTTATAATTTTTAATAAATTAACACCTATTTAAAGCCGCATTTTGCGGCTTTTTATTTGCCTAAATTAACCTAGTAATAATAATACCCAACTGTTATAGTCAATGTGAATTTAACCTATTTGTTACATTTAACTCGTAGCAGTAGGTAAAGGCACACAACAACAATTGGAGCACACAATCCATGACCAATCATGCATTATTAAATAATGTTGAGCATCAGCATTTAAAAATAAACCCTGCACGCAGCGCACACTTAGGTGACGGGGTTTGGTACAGCGATACATTTGTGAGCGAATTTAGAGTCGCTCAAGCACATTACCCAATATTTTTTACCAAGGACGATACAACAAATACATTTTCGCCGGTGTGTTTGTACGGCATAAATAAAGACGAAAACTTATTTTTAGTAAACCAGCAATGGCAAGCACACTACATTCCGTTAAGTATGCAGCGACTGCCTTTTGCTATCGGGACTCAAAATACAATGCAAAACGGTGTAGCAACGCAAGAGCGCATGCTTAGCATTGATTTAGACTCACCAAAAGTATCAACAAAGCAGGGTATTAACTTATTTTTAGAACACGGCGGGAACAGCGATTACCTCGAAAACGTAATAAATGTGCTCGACAACCTGCATCATGGTTTACAACAAAACCAGCCCTTTATTAAAACCTTAATTAAACATGGTTTGCTTGAATCGGTATCGCTAGAGCTTGATTTAGTAAACGGGCTTAAACATAACTTACTCGGCTTTTACACCATAAACGAAGACACGCTTAACCAACTAAGTAGCGATGCAATTGCGCAGCTGCACTCACAAGGGTATTTAGCGTGTATATACATGGTCATTGCCTCGCAAGTACATGTACGTGATTTAGTCGCGCTTAAAAACGAGCAACTTATGCTACAAAAGCACGTTGTGTAAGTGCTTAACTATGGAAAATTTAGAAAATAAAATTCAAACGCTTAATGGCTTAACTCCCAGCACGTTGCCCAAGGAGCTTTTGAACTCGTCTGTGCCTATTGTACTAAAAGGGTTTGTAAGCGATTGGCCCCTCGTTATTGCCGCTAAAAAATCTGATGCAGCTGCAATTGATTATTTAACACCGTTTTACGAAGGTTTTTTAGTTAACACTTGCACAATACCTGCCAGTCAAAGCGGGGTTGTAGGGTATAACCCCGATATGAGCGGTTTTAACTTTACTAATCAACAAGCGGCATTTATTAGTGCGCTTGAGCAAATAGCGCAAAGTGCAAATAATCCACAAGCCGACACTTTATACATTGGCTCTACTAGCATTGCACAGTGCTTACCTGGTTTGGTTAATCACTGCCACGTTAACGCATTAAACGAAGGCTGTTTATTTAATGTATGGGCAGGCGGAAAGGTTACCGTACCAGCACATTACGACGTAGCGCAAAATTTAGCATGTTGTGTTGCAGGTAAAAGGCGTTTTACTTTATTTGCCCCCGATCAAATAGATAATTTATACATAGGTCCGCTTGATAAAGCACCCGGTGGTCAGCCAATAAGCTTAACCACCACAACTGCGCCCAACTTCACGCAATACCCTAAATTTGAGCAGGCAATAAAAGCGGCAATTACCGTTGATCTTGAAGCAGGCGATGCCCTTATATTACCCAGCATGTGGTGGCACCAAGTAGAGGGGCTTGGCAGTTTAAATATACTGTTTAATTATTGGTTTAAAAATACGCCAGCGGTGTATGGGCAGCCTACTAATGCGTTGCACCTTGCTATTTTAAACATACGTAATTTACCAAAGCATGAGCGCGCAGCATGGCAACGTTTGTTTAATTACTATGTATTTGCTGATAACGAATTTACCCACATACCAGAGCCCGCACAGGCTATTTTAACAAAGCCAATGGATGAGCTTGCAGCGCGTAAATTAAGAGCCGAATTACAAAATAAATTAAGACGCTAAGCGTACTTGTAAGGTTTGAATTATGAATCAAAATGCAATTAAAAAAATCGTAATAGCAGGTGGCGGAACCGCCGGTTGGATGTGCAGCGCTGCAATGGCAAAGCTGCTAGGTAAAAATATTGAAGTGTGCTTAGTTGAATCCGATTTAATTCCTACCGTAGGGGTTGGGGAGTCTACTATTCCTACGCTGCATATATTTCATGATTTGCTAAAAATCAGCGAATCAGAATTTATGGCAGCCACTAACGCCACGTTTAAATTAGGCATATCGTTTGAGGGCTGGAAACAAAACCAGCAAAGCTACTTTCACTCATTTGGTTATGTTGGGCAAGGCTGTTGGGCTGCAGGTTTTCAGCACTTTTGGCTAAAAGGTATGCAACAAGGTGTTGCAGCCGATATTGGCGACTATTGCACAGAGCACGTAGCAAGTCGCTTGGGTAAATTTGCCGTAGTGCCGAATCAAGACCGTAACCATGCTTATCAGTTAGATGCAGGTTTGTACGCTAAATTTTTACGAAATTTTGCACAGCAAAACGGCGCTAAACGTATAGAAGGCATGATAAGCAAAGTTAACTTAGAGCCCACTAATGGCTTTATAAAATCGCTTACTTTAGGTGACGGGCAAATTATTGAGGGTGATTTATTTATAGATTGCACCGGCTTTAAAGGTTTATTAATAGAGCAAGCGCTACACACCGGATACGAAGATTGGAGCCATTGGCTCCCGTGCGACAGCGCAGTAGCAGTACAAACCGAATTAGTAAGCCCAATAGTGCCATATACGCGTGCAATGGCACATAAATGTGGTTGGCAGTGGCAAATACCGCTGCAAAGCCGCCGTGGTAATGGCTTAGTGTTTTGTAGTAAATACATGAGCGATGATGAGGCCAAAACAGCGCTACTCAATAACGTAGAAGGCAAACCTATTAATGAGCCGCGCGTTATTAAATACCGCACCGGTACACGGCGTAAACATTGGAACAAAAACTGTGTTGCTATTGGCTTGGCAAGTGGTTTTATTGAGCCGCTTGAATCAACCAGTATTCATTTAATTCAGCAAAGCATTATAAGATTAATGCAAAACATGCCAACCAAAGCAATCGAGTCGTGCTATCAAGATGACTTTAATAACAAAATGCGCTTTGAGGCCGAAAACATTCGCGACTTTATTGTGCTGCATTACCATGTGACACAGCGCACCGACAGCGACTTTTGGCGTTACTGTAAAAACATGCCAATTCCAGAGTCACTCGCAAAGCGCATTGAGTTATTTAAGCAAAGTGGGCATGTATATAAAGCAGAGCAAGAGCTATTTGGCGAAGCATCGTGGTTACAAGTGATGTTAGGGCAAGGGCTAATGCCGCAAAATTATCACCCAATTGTTGATAGCATGAGCGATGATGAGCTTAAACGATTTTTAGAATCAATAAAAAATCATGTGGCTAAAAAAGCAAATAGCTTACCGAGTCACATTGATTTTATTAATCATTATTGCAAAGCTAAGTAAGTATTATGCTAACACTTGGCAATAACTTACAGCCGCAATATGAGTTTATAGGGCAAGAGCAAACGCCAATTATTATAATTGACGACTACCTAAGTGTGCCGCAAAAACTTATAAACCTAGCGCAAAGTGCTGCTCAAAGTAATGGGGAGTTTAAACCCGACGAACTCACTCAATACCCAGGTTTACGTATGCCGCTGCCAAAGCAATGTGTGGTTGATTACTTAAAGCCTCTTATACAGGGGTTTTATAACGTATTTAATATTGGGCAAACACTTACCCCATACCCAAAAGATAATACCTTATCGTTAATTACTAAAACGCAGCAGCAGCTATCACCAATACAAACCTTGCCACACTTTGATACAAACGATCCTAACTTAATTGCCATTATTCATTACCTTGGCGAAGGCGAGCACGGCGGCACTGGGTTTTTTAGGCATAAAAAAACAGGGTTTGAAACAATAAGCACAAAGCGCAAAAACACGTATTTAACACATGCTCAGCAATACCTTGAATTAGCAAATACAAAGCCTAGTTACTGCACCACGCAGCACAGTGAGTTTGAGTGCTACAAGCACATAGAATATAAGCCAAATAGGCTTATTGTGTTTCCTGGGTATTTGCTGCACACCAGTTTACCTAATACGGCTACCGATATTTCGTCGTGTCCACAAACAGGGCGGCTAACGGCTAATATGTTTGTTCATTTTAAATAGGATTACTATGTCTTTTTCTTTATCTAGATTCGCATATAAGGGTTGGCTATTAAGCTTTGTTGTATTGGCGCTGAGTATGGTAACAGTGCAAAAAAGTCATGCTACAGGGTTTGATACCCTCCCTAAAAAGCAATTTAATGTGCTGCTATTTACAAAAACCGCAGGGTGGCACCATAAGTCGCAAACCGAAGGCGTTAAAGCGCTAGAAGGCTTAGCCGATAAGCACTTTTTTAACTTAATTTGGCACGAAGAAAGCCATTATTTTAACGACGATTACTTAAAAAATGTTGATGTAGTGGTATTTTTATCAACCACGGGCGATATTTTAAACCCAAAAGAGCAAGCCGCGCTTGAGCGATTTGTAAAAGCAGGTAAAGGCTTTGTTGGCATTCATAGCGCATCAGATACCGAATACGACTGGCCGTGGTATCAAAAGTTGGTGGGGCGCACCTTTAACATTCATCCTGTTATTCAAACTGGTGTATTAAGTAAAGTGCCTAATACTAACTTTATTGGCTTAAATCACATGCCGCAGCAGATGCTTTGGACAGACGAGTGGTACGAGTTTGGGCCAGAGCTCACTAAGTTAAACTACTTACTCACCGTTGATGAGCAAAGTTACAACCCAACTGCCGATTGGGGTAATAACAAAACAGGCTCAGGTATGGGGGCGTTTCATCCTATTTCGTGGTATCACAATTACGATGGCGGACGCTCGTTTTATACAGCCCTTGGGCATACTAATGCGGTGTATAAAAGTGAGTTTTTAACCGAGCATATTTATGGCGGAATTTATTGGGCTGCAACGGGTAAAGGATTAAAAAAGTAGTAATTAATAAATAACTAATAAATACGCTTTTTAGCACAATTCATGTCGATTCAGGCTGCTTTTTTAAGCGGCCTTTTATATTTTTTAAGCACTTCTTAAACACTTATTAAGCACCTCACACATTTCACTTAGTTTATAAAACAAACAAATAGTTTTGAGAACCACTTGATCAAATGGTCAAAAAGACTATATTAAATTTGCACGCTGATATAATTCAAATAAAGAGGATAAACATGAAAGTATTTTTTAAAATAACAACTTTATTGTTAACACTAATAAGCTATCAATCACTTGCTGCATTTAATAGTAACCCATCGAGTGTAGGCGCCGACAGTTCAGGAGCATACCGTAACCTCGCACAAGAAATGGGTAAAACAAATATACAGCAAAAAGTGAATAGTACTTTTGACAATATGTTTGGCTATAACAACACACAACAACTTTACTACCCGTACACCGAAAACGGTGTTTATAAAGCACACTACATAAAAGCAATTAACCCAGACGAGGGTGATGATATAAGAACAGAAGGGCAATCGTGGGGAATGACCGCCGCTGTCATGCTTAATAAACAAGAAGAATTTGATAACCTATGGCGCTTTGCAAAAGCGTATCAAAAAAATCCAGACAATCACCCTGATGTAAAAAAACAAGGCGTTTACGCGTGGAAACTAAAGCTTAATCAAAACGGCTTTGTTTATAAAGTGGATGAGGGCCCCGCTCCCGATGGTGAAGAGTACTTTGCGTTTGCACTACTTAATGCCTCTGCTCGCTGGGGGAATTCGGGTGAGTTTAACTACTACAACGATGCCATTACCATGTTAAACACAATTAAAAATAAGCTGATGGAAAACCAAATAATCCGCTTTTCACCTTACATTGATAACCTAACAGACCCTTCTTATCACATACCTGCGTTTTATGACTACTTTGCAAATAACGTAACTAACCAAGCAGACAAAACTTACTGGCGACAAGTAGCCACAAAAAGTAGAACCTTACTTAAAAACCATTTTACAAAAGTAAGTGGTAGCCCGCATTGGAACTTACCTACATTTTTATCGCGCTTAGATGGCAGCCCTGTTATTGGCTACATTTTTAACGACCAAGCAAACCCAGGTCAATGGTATGAATTTGATGCATGGCGCGTAATTATGAATGTGGGTTTAGACGCGCATTTAATGGGTGCTCAAGTGTGGCATAAAAGCGCAGTAAATAAAGCACTGGGCTTTTTAAGTTATGCAAAAACTAACAACAGCAATAACTGTTACGAGCAAGTGTATTCGTACGGTGGAGCGCAAAACAAAGGCTGTGCAGGCGAAGGTCAAAAAGCCGCGAATGCAGTAGCGTTACTTGCTTCAACAAACGCTGGGCAAGCAAATGAGTTTTTTAACGAATTTTGGTCTTTATCGCAACCAACGGGTGACTACCGTTACTATAATGGTTCGTTATATATGTTAGCTATGCTGCATGTATCGGGCAATTTTAAGTTTTATAACAACACGTTTAATTAAAATAACAATACCTAAGCAGCAAAAGTCTAAGTAGCAAAAATCTAAGTAGTAAAAGCTTAGGTAGCAAAACCTAGATAATAAAAAACCGGTGTAACCAAGTTACACCGGTTTTTGTGCTTAACGAGTGAGCTTAACTTTCTCTTTAATACGTTGCTTAATTAGTTAACCAAACCAGCTATTTTTACATCAAGTGTAAATAACCCCTTAGCGGTGGTTATTAATAACGTTTTGCGATTTTTACCACCAAACGCAAGGTTAGTTACATTAGGGCCAAGTTCAATTTTATCGATAAGTGAGCCGTGTGGCGTGTAAATATTAATAACGCCTTTTTTGTGACTGCTTACGTAAATATTGCCAGCAGAGTCTACTTTTATGCCATCGGGCGAGGTTACTTTAATAAAGTCTTCGCGCGGTAAAATATCACCGTTTTCATCAATAGTGTATTTGCTGACGCGGTTACTAAAGTCGCCAACATAAAGGGTACGTTGATCGGGCGAGAGCGCAACACCGTTGGGCTTTTCAAGCGTAGCGTCAATTAAACTAAGTGTGCCTGTATTACTTAATTTATACACACCGGTATAAGGCATTTGTTGAGTTCGCTCGCCGAGTTGCCAGTTAGGATCTGTAAAGTAAATATCGCCATTTCTGTGCATAGTCATATCGTTTGGCGAGCTAAAGCTTAGCCCATCAAACTTATTAACTATTACGGTATTGGTCTTGCTTTTTATATTAATTTTAGAAAGCGACTGCGTACTATGGTTAAGCGTATAGAGGTTCTGCCCTTTGGCATACAAGCCGTTTGTACCACTGTGTTTTAAATAAGTGGTGAGGGTATTGGGCAGCACTAATTTATAAATGGTCGAATCAGGGCCAAGTGCTTGCGAGCTAGCAAAGTTCATTTCTGAAAAATAAAACGCATTATCTTGGCTTGACCACGTTGGGCCTTCTAAAAATAATAAATTGTCACTAACAAGTGTGGGTGTTACGCCCTTTATTAATGGCGACTGCTCATTGCTTTGGCTGTTTACAGTGTTTAACAAAGGTGTATTTTCAGGTTGTTGTGCCAGCGCTGCTTTATTAAAACAGAGCATTAATACAACTAAGCTTAGCGTTTTTTTGTGTGTTTTTAGCATAGACGTTTACTCAGGTTTGTTTAATTTATAATTAATAGTCATTTTGACTATATCATTTATTTTTTTCGTTGTATGATATTTATCGAAAATAATAACGATTCAACGGAGCACACACATGCATAAAAAACACACACTCAGCCTGCTTTTACTTGCAGGATCATTAAGCGTAAACGCTGCACAAGACCAAGGCCTTAAAAACACCTTTGTAGACTCATTCAAAATGGGGGTTGCTGTAAATCAAGATATAGTGACAGGCAAAAACGCAGCCGCGCAGTCAATTATTGCTAAGCAATTTAATACAGTCACCCTAGAAAACGCCATGAAAGCAGAAGTAATTTATCCACAGCAAGGTAAGGTCGATTTTAGTGGTGCAGATGCGTTTATAGATTTTGCCAAGCAAAATAATATGTTTACCGTAGCCCACACCTTAGTGTGGCATAACCAAACGCCCGACTGGTTTTTTACAAATAGCAAAAATGAGCCAAATACCCCAGCACAGCAGCTTGAGCAAATGCGCAAACACATAGAGCTTGTAGCAGGGCGCTATAAAAACAAAGTAGATGCGTGGGATGTAGTTAACGAAGTGATTGCTGATGACGGCTCTTATCGCCCAACTGTGTGGGTTAACCGCGTAGGTGATGGCGATACCATGGTAAAAGCCGCATTTAAATACGCCCAGCAGTATTCACCTAATACCGAGCTTTACTACAACGACTTTAATGCATGGCGACCAGAAAAAAGAGACGGCATTATACGTATGATCAAAATGCTGCAAAAAGAAGGTATTCGAATCGATGGCATTGGCATACAAGCGCATTGGGGGCTTAACTTTCCTAAAATGCAATACATTGAGCAAGCTATCGATGCATACGCCGCACTGGGTATAAAAGTGATGATCACTGAGCTTGATATAGACGTGCTGCCTTTAACAAAAGAAGGGCAGATTACCGGCACCGATATGATGAAACCACAGTTTCAGTTAGAAGAGTTTGAAACCTACCTCGACCCATACAAAAATGGCTTGCCGAGCGACGTAGAAGCGCAACTAAACGCCCGTTATAAAGCCTTGTTTGAACTGTTTTACGCAAAACGCGACAAGATAGACCGCGTAACCTTTTGGGGGTTACACGATGGTATGTCGTGGAAAAACGACTACCCAATCCCAAACAGAACAAACTACCCGTTGTTATGGGATCGTAATTTAAACCCTAAGCCGATTATTAAAACAATTGCTGATGTAGTTCAGTAAACCGCATTGTGTAGTCAAAGCCGAGTATTTAAAAATACTCGGCTTTTTTTTGGGGAATTTTCACAAAGAGAAAAGAATGAGAAGAAAATGAGAAGTGCCCCATGACTTTAAAGCATCATGATAAGAAAAAAGAGCTTAAAGTTTATAACTAGCAATATGTTATGGTATTTGGTACTAATATGGGAAATAAATATCAGAATATACCTATATCATTAAATTAAATAAGTATGTTCTGTATTAACGGCTATACGAATCATCAAACTTAAGTATCTGTATAGTATGGTATAAATTATTTAAAGTGGTTGTATTTGTATGGAAAAACCTCGTCTATTTATTGGTTCATCATCGGAAAGTTATGATGTTGCTAGCGCATGTAATGCTTGTCTTGACCGTAAAGTTGAAGTAACAATTTGGGATAAAATTTTCAACTCAGGTGGGGATACTCTTACATCACTTACCGATAAAGCCAAAAATGTTGATTTCGCACTATTCATATTTCGACCTGAAGATCTAACTGTAATGAGAAATAGTCCTAAGCCTACCGTTCGAGACAATGTAATATTTGAATTAGGGTTGTTTATTGGAGCTTTAGGCAAAGAGCGTTGTTTTATCCTTAAACCTCGCGGCGAAGATCTTCATATGCCGACAGATTTACTGGGGCTTAATATAAATGATTATGATCCTAACCGCAGAGACAACGAGTTAGAGTCTGCAGTAAATGCTGCATGTACAAGATTCTTAAGACAGATAGATAAGTTAGGAAGTTTTGATAGTAAATCAAAAGATGACTTAAACACAGCTGTTGGTCTAGATACAAAGCAAAAGTATGCACCAGAACATGTTGTAACAGATTCTATGATTAGTATTCTTTGCAAGTTACTTTCAACTGTAACAGACAATGACAGTATTTCAGCTTTTAGCTTGTCTAATACTTCAGAGCCATACGGACATAGTATTGCTTTAATAAAACTAGAAAGAATGCGCTTAATTGAGAGAGTACTTGATTCAGACTTTAATGGTAATGAATGGTATGGCTATAAATTAACACAAGATGGGGTTGAATATGTGTTAAAAAATGAATCTAGAATAGACAAGTTTATAACGCCAATTCAACAGCCGCAGTACAGACAGTCAACTCCACAAGTAAAAGATGACGATATTTCGTTTTAATTTAAAAATAGCCTGATCTAATATCAGGCTGTTTTGTTTTCCTCTAAAAGCGAAGCGCCTCTTAACCTCTTTGTGCATAATTCACTTAGTCTATTTCACTAAAAAATCATCAAAACTACTTAGCCTGATACCTCACTACCACAAATTTAAGCGGCACATCGCCGTTGTTATAAATGCCGTGTACGTCATTAGGGGCTGCAAATAAAATATCTCCAGTATGAGCTGGCTGACTTTTGCCATTAAGCGTCCACGTGCCAGAGCCTTCAAGAATCATTAAGTATTCTTCATCAGGATGCTGGTGGGCAGGGTGTATTTCGTTATTAGGTTTAATAACCGCAACGCCCGTAATAGCGCCTTTGGTGAGTGGTGTATCGCCATAAAAGTAAGTATGAAAATCGCCGCCTTCGTAATGAGTAATGTGAGCGTCTTTTTGACTCACAATAGCTGATGTAAGTTGTGTAGGTTTATCTGCTGCGTTTACAGGCAATGCAATGGTGGCTGCGGTTGTAAGTAATACGCCGGTTACACAATGTTTAACTGTTAAATGATTCATGGTTGTTATCCTTATTATTTAGCGCTTAGGTTAATTAAATAAACCCAGTCGTTATTAGGTATGTTGGGTGGTGTTGCCAGTTGTGTACTCGTTGCGGTATTTACACAAAAGCGTTTGCCGTTTATGTAGTTGTTAGTTCGTGGGTTAAACCAGTCGAGTGTATAGCAGGCGTTTGGTAATGTGACTTGTGCTTGGCTTGCGTTACTAAAATAAAATAAGTAAAACGTTGAGTTATCACTTAACGCCCAGCCTGTTTTTGTAAGCTCTGGGGTGGGTTTAAGCTTTGTAAAAGGCACGTATTTTTGAAAAAACGCAACGGCGTTGGTCATCGCTAAATAGTAATCTTTGTATGGCGTTAAATCTTGTTCAACAAGGTCGCCGCCACCGCCTAAATAAAACTCAATACCTGCGCCACCTGCCATAAATGTGGCCCACACATTGCTGTTACGCCACGTATCTACATTGTTTGCATACTCATAAATATAGGCTTCGTCCATGGTGATCACCCACGGGTGAGGATTGTTTTGAGTAAGCTGGCGGTACTTTAAAACATCGCCGTAAGTGGTGTTAGTTTTAAGTTCACCTTGTAAGCTTGCCCCTGTGTAGGCGGGGTAGCCCAAGATGTTGTCGTTTGGTTTATCGTAAATGTGGTAGTCGAGCGACGGGCCATTGTGTACAACAACATGCTCAGGATAGTAGGTGAGTGATTGAAAGTAATCGGCAAATTGCTTTCTTTGTTTTGTGGTATTAGCTTTTTGTTGTTTATCGTCGCCGCTTGGATCTTGCCAGCCGTTTTCTTCGCCTATATTCCACGTGGTTGCTAAATGATAGCCAAAGCGGGCAAATAACTCGCGATAGTAAATTTTACGACTAACAGCAAAGTCGTTTTTAAGCTGGCTTTCGTTCCATTCAAACAGTGATTCGTTTTCGGTTTCGCTCATTACAAAGTGAGTCATTATGCCTTTTTGCTGCATGTGGCTAAATACAATATCCCACTGAGCTAATTTAGATACATCGTAGCGTGTGGTTTGGGTTTTGCTAAGCCATGGCCAAACTTGGTCGCCATCGCCGTAGGCGTTCATGGTTAAAAAGTAATACGCGTTAATGTTAAGCGACGCTAAATAATTTATTAGCCCAATAATGCCTTTAGAAGATTGATGACTACTATTATCAGTCTCTGTATTGGTTGTTTGCCATGTAGGGTCGCTATTTTGCCAATGCTTTATGTGCGCTTGGTAGTTACGCTTTGTGGGAGTGGCATCAAACCCTGAAAAGCCAAGCAGCACTTCGGGGCTGTTAGCACCGGCTTTTAAAAAGTACTCTTTTGAGCCATTAAACTGCAAATAGGGTTTATTAACGTATTCAAGCTTACCTTTGCTTTTAAAGTCTTTACTGCTGGATGATTTAGTGGCGGCGGTAACATTAAACTCGCCTGTTTGTTTATCAAAAAATCCGGCTGATTGCTCATTTGTAACAGTATTTAATGGCACGCTTGCGATATTACTACCTTTAACAAATGAGAGCGTATAGCGCCATTTTCCAAGTTCGTTGGGCGAAAACAAAACCTGCCATTTATTACCTGCTGTTGCATGTGTTTGAGCAGTGTTTGCATCGGCTGCATAATACCCAGGTACTGTATATTGCCTGTTAGTGGGGCTGGTAAATGTAGCGTCTAAGCGGTAGTCGGTAAAGGGGTTAGGCGTGGCAAGCTCGCTGGTGTACGGGCCTTCAAGGGTTAAGCTTAATTTATGCCAAATAGGCAAGTGAGTACTGGTTTGCTCCGCGCGAATTAGGGCGCTGAATATAAATGAGGCGAAAAATGCGCTAATTAACAGAAGCCGTTTTATTATTATTTTTTTCATGTGTGTCCTTGCTAATTTTGTTGCTAGTAAAGTGTGTGATTAAGGAATGTATGCTGTGTTATTTTTGTTCAGTCTATTTTAACAAAACGTTGTTGTCAAAAAGACTATATGGTGTTAAGTTTACGTTGCACACTAAAAAACACACAACAGGTACATCATGCATAAAAATAAATTTACGATTGCTATTTTATTAGGAATGTCGAGCCTTGCACTTGGCTGTAATGGCTCAGCAGAGCAAAGTAAACCAACATTAAAAGCGCCGGAGCAATTAACGCTAAAAGCGCAATTTAAAGACCACTTTAAAATAGGTACAGCGATTAGCCGCGACCAAATATTAGGGGCTTTGCCTGAAGATTTAAATGTGGCTAAAGCGCAATTTAATACCTTTACGCCAGAAAACTCAATGAAGTGGGAGCGTATACACCCAGAGCTAGAAACCTATGATTTTGAAGCCGCTGATGCGTTAGTTCAGTACGCACAAGAGAACAACCAAGAATTAGTCGGGCACACATTAGTGTGGCATTCGCAAACTCCTGACTGGGTTTTTGAAGACGAACAAGGCGAGCCGCTAACCCGCGATGCATTACTTAAGCGCATGCAAAACCATATTAATGCTGTTGCAGGGCGTTATAAAAACCGCATTTTTGCATGGGACGTGGTAAACGAAGCACTTAACGAAGACGGCACACTGCGTGAATCTAAATGGAGCACCATTATTGGTGACGACTTTATAGAATATGCGTTTAAATACGCTAAGCAGGCAGCGCCTAATGCCAAGCTATACTACAACGATTACAACTTATATAAGCCAGAAAAAAGAGCCGGTGCAATTGCGCTTATTAAAAATTTACAAAGCAAAGGCATTGAAATAGATGGTATTGGTATGCAAGCGCATTATTCGCTTGATAACCCGGAGCTTTCGTTAATGGAAGACTCTATTGTGGCATACGCTGCAACGGGTATTGATGTGATGATAACCGAGCTTGATATTTCGGTATTACCATTCCCTGAGGGTGAAGAACAAGGAGCTGATATTTCGTTAGATATTGCGCTGCAAGAGCGATTTAACCCATACCCGAATGGTTTGCCTAGTGAAGTAAACACCCAGTTAGGCGAGCGCTACAAAGCCGTGTTTGACATACTTAAAAAACATGACGATAAAGTAAGCCGTGTTACTTTTTGGGGTATAAGCGATGCACGTACTTGGCGCAACGATTGGCCAATGCAAGGGCGCACCGATTACCCATTATTAATTGACCGTGAGTTAAAACTTAAAAGCTTTGTAAGCGATTTATAATCGCACTAAACATTTAATCTCCCGCAAAGGATCGCTTAATAGCGATCCTTTTTTGGTTTATAAAATAGCTATTTTTTATTGGTTTTAGTTAAGCAGTAACTAATATGCGTTTGCAAAGGCACTTGTGGTGTTAAATAGCTAAATGGGAAGTGTGGGTTATTTGGGCTATCGGGGCAAAATTGCGGTTCTAGGCAAATACCGTCAAATTGGTTAAACGGGCTTTTTAAATGCTGCCCTGTATAAACCTGAATAGCAGGGTAGTTAGAAAGCACACTCAGCATTACTTTTTCATCGGCGCTTGTAAGCTCTGCGTGTTGCTTAATGGTTTGCAGATTAAGTACTTGCTCGGTTACAAAGTTATGATCGAGTTTATCGGTTTTATTAAGCACCCGCGCATTTGTGTAGTCAAAAGTTGTATTTGCTACAGGGGCTATTAAACCTGTGGGAATGGCGTTTGTATCTACGGGGGTATAATGCGCGGCGGCCAGTTTTAATGTATGCCCTTGTGCGCTGTTAGTAATGCCATTTAAATTAAAATATGGGTGCGCTGTTGGCCCTGCAATGGTTTTTTTATTACTGGTAATCGTAAATTTAATATCAAGATTACTTTGGTTTTTACTGTTAGTGGTAAAGGTATACAGCACGTTAAATATAGTTTTACCGGGGTAGCCGTTATAACCATCGGGTAGGGTAATACTTAAACTTAACGCATTTTTTTGATGGTAATCGAGCTGCCAAAACAAGTCGCTTAATGCTTTTTGACCGCCGTGGAGTTGGTTTACGCCTTCGTTTTTATTAAGCGCATAGGCTTTATCATCAATATGTACTTGTGCGTTACTTAACCTGTTTGCATAAGGGCCGGCTACAGCGCCTAAGTAAAACGTGTCGTTTAAATAGTCATTAATATTAGAATAGCCAAGTATAATATTTCGTTTTTTATTATCAACATGGGTAACCCAGCTGGTAAGCCGGGCACCGTAGTTAATAATAGAAATAGTGTCGTTTGTCTCATTACTTAGTGTGTATTGAATAAGTGAAGTTGTCATTGTGGTTACTCTTTTAATTGTTCGTTCTAGCTTTTTTAATTTCTTCTTTTACGATTGGGTACAGATCGTATGTTGGATAAAACTCAGTGCTGTAAGCTTTCCAACCATAACGTTCAATCGATAAGTTTACTTTTGGTAACAGCGCTGCCGGAAAGCGCAAGGTAACTACTTGCCCTATACCCATCATTACTTTCCAAGATTCTACTGTAGCGCCCTCTGGTGGGAAGTGTTTGTAAAAGTTAGCGTTGTTTAGTATTTCTTTTATCTCAGAGAGGTTTTTTGATTGGTCGTGTTTTAAAAAAATCGTTAGCATTAGTTCATCATTTTGCTTGTCATTTTGCTTGTCATTTGCCCATGCGTTAAAACTAGTACCTGCACTAAAAAGCATAATTAATAGTAAATATTTCATAGTTCACCTTTGTTAGTTAATTATAAAAATGCGCCGAGCTTTGAAAGGCTTAGCGCATTAATTGGATAAAGTTTGGATTATTTAGCGCATTACGCGTACTAAATATATTAAGTGTTGGCTTTAATTAACGCCTGTGCGGTGCTCACTACATTTTTGGTGGTAAAGCCAAAATGCTCTAATAACACGTTACCTGGCGCCGACTCACCAAAAGTGCTCATACCAATTACTTTGCCTTGTAAGCCTACATATTTAAGCCAGTAGTCTTGGTGTGATGTTTCAATTGCAATACGGTTTGCTACCGAGTTTGGCAATACACTTTGCTTGTAATCGTCTGATTGTAGATCAAACAATGTGGTGCTTGGCATTGATACCACACGCACTGCAACACCTTGTGCTGTCAGCTCTTTTGCGGCTTGCATTGCTAAATCAACTTCAGAACCCGTTGCAATTAAAATAAGCTCAGGCACTTTATTGCTATCGCTAAGAATATAGCCGCCTTTTTCTATGTCGCTAATTTGCTGAGCGGTACGTGGCTGGTGGTTGAGCCCTTGGCGACTAAAAATAAGCGCAGTAGGTTGCTGCTGATTTTGTATCGCGTTTTTCCACGAAACGGCAGTTTCTACTGCGTCACATGGGCGCCATGTGACTAGGTTTGGCGTCATACGTAAGTTGGCTAGTTGCTCAATAGGTTGGTGAGTTGGACCGTCTTCACCTTGACCAATAGAGTCGTGGGTATACACAAATATATTTTGAATACCCATAAGTGCCGACATTCTTACTGCGTTACGGGCGTATTCCATAAACATTAAAAACGTAGCACCGTAATTAATAAAACCACTGTGCAGTGATATGCCATTCATAATGCCGCTCATACCAAACTCGCGCACGCCATAAAACAGGTAATTACCGCTGGCGTCATCTGCGCTTATGCCTTTAGAGCCAGACCACAGCGTTAAGTTAGAACCGGCTAAATCGGCAGAGCCACCCAGTAACTCTGGTAAATGCGGGGCAAAGGCTTCAATAGTGTTTTGCGAGGCTTTTCGGCTGGCAATATTGGCAGCGTCTTTATCGCACTGTGTAATGTAGTCGTTTGCAATAGCTTCAAAACTTTCAGGCAGGGTGCGTTTAATTACGCGGCGTTCAAATTCTTTGGCAAGCTCTGGGTGGCTTTTGGTGTAGTCGCTAAACAGTTGTTGCCATTGTTTTTGTTTTTTATCACCGCTTTGTTTAGCGTCCCAATGGGTGTAAATATCATCACTGATACTAAATGCTTCATTTGGGAGGTTTAAAAATTTGCGCGCCGCAGTTATTTCGTCATTACCTAATGGCGAGCCATGGCAGTCGTGCGAGCCTGATTTATTTGGCGAGCCAAAACCAATCACGGTTTTACAACAAAGTAGAGTAGGTTTATCGCTCACTTGTTTTGCTTGTGCAATGGCGCTGGCAATTTGTTCTGGGTCGTGACCGTCAATATCTTTTATTACATGCCAGCCGTAAGCATCAAAGCGTTTAGCGGTGTCGTCGGTAAACCAGCCCTCAACGTGTCCGTCGATAGATATGCCGTTATCGTCCCAAAAAGCAATAAGTTTACCCAGGCCTAATGTGCCTGCAAGCGAACATGCTTCGTGCGATATACCTTCCATTAAACAGCCATCGCCCATAAAACAGTAAGTGTAATGATCAACAATATCAAAACTCTCTTTGTTAAATTGTGCTGCTAGGGCTTTTTCGGCAATGGCCATGCCTACGGCATTTGATAAACCTGCGCCAAGCGGACCTGTTGTTGTTTCAACACCTGGGGTGTAACCGTATTCAGGGTGACCTGGGGTTTTTGAATGCATTTGTCTAAATTGTTTAAGCTCGCTTAGTGGTAGTTCGTACCCGCTTAAATGCAATAAAGAATAAATAAGCATAGATCCGTGACCGTTACTAAGTACAAAGCGGTCTCGGTTTGGCCAATTTGGATCGGTTGGATTGTGGTTTAAAAAATCGTTCCACAGTACTTCGGCTATATCGGCCATACCCATAGGTGCGCCCGGATGCCCTGAGTTTGCTTGCTGTACCGCATCCATACTGAGTGCACGAATGGCATTAGCAAAAGGCGCACGAGAAGAAGAAAGTTGAGTCATGTATTACCTCAAATAAAATTAAAAAAGCCCGCACGTTATGTAGCAGGCTTGAGGGAAATTAGTTTAGTAAGTCTTCAACCAATTTAGCCAAAATACGCTGATCTTTGGCAAAGTTACGAATACCTTCACCGAGCTTTTCGCTGGCCATTGGATCTTCGTTGTGCTGCCATAAAAATTGCTCGTGGGTGAGTGGAGTTATGTCGCTTTGCGGTGCTTTGTCAATATTTGCAGCGTCAAGCTTAGTAACCAGAGTACCTTCTTGGCTTTGTAAATCATTGAGTAATGATGGCGAGATAGTCAGTAAATCGCAGCCAGCAAGTTCGATTATTTCCTGAATGTTTCTAAAGCTTGCGCCCATTACCACGGTTTTATAATCGTACTTTTTATAGTACTGATAAATACCTGTAACCGACTGCACACCAGGATCTTCGCTTGGGGTGTATTCTTTGTTTTCAGACGCTTTGTACCAATCAAGAATACGCCCAACAAACGGAGATATAAGCGTTACGTTAGCTTGTGCGCATGCAATGGCTTGAGCCATCGAAAAAAGCAGGGTTAAGTTACACTTAATACCTTCTTTTTCTAACTGTTCGGCGGCTTTAATGCCTTCCCATGTTGAAGCAAGTTTAATAAGTACGCGGTCTTTTGAAATACCCGTTTGCTCGTAAAGCGAAATAAGCTTACGCCCTTTGGCAATACTTGCTTGGGTATCAAACGATAAACGCGCATCTACTTCGCTTGATATACGCCCAGGTATTACCTTTAGTATTTCACAGCCAAAGTTAACAATAAGTTGGTCGCAAATAGCGTCAACGTCGTTGCCAGCTTTGCTTATAGCATCACTAATTAAATGTTTATACTGAGGTAATTTTGCAGCTTGTAAAATTAACGAAGGATTGGTTGTTGCATCAACCGGTTGTAGAGCTTTGATTGACTCTACATCGCCACTGTCGGCAACGACCGTGGTTACTTTTTTGAGTTGTTCTAACAAGTTCATAATGATGTACGCCTCGGCTTTAAAACCGAGGCGATGTCCTTATACGTAGCGGTTAACAATATTCTCAAGCAGTTCTTGGCGACCAGAAACTTGCTTAGGATCGATGTTGTTCTCGTGTACTAAGGCTGAAAGGCTCTCAAGTGATTGCTCACCATTTAGAATGCTTTGACCTAGGTCTTCTTTCCAGCCTGCGTAACGTTTTTCAACAAAGTCAGACAGCTCGCCACCTTCAATCATTGCTGCTGCATTGAGTAACGCTTTAGCCATCGTATCCATACCGCCAATGTGACCGATGAATAAGTCATCGCGTTCACACGATTGACGACGGAGTTTAGTGTCAAAGTTAAAGCCGCCCGTTGTAAAGCCACCCATTTTTAAAATTTCGTAAACAACAAGTGTGCACTCAGCTACATCGTTAGGAAATTGGTCTGTATCCCAACCGTTTTGCATGTCGCCGCGGTTAGCATCAATACTACCCATAATGCCTTCTGCGCAAGCAACTGCAATTTCGTGATGGAAACTATGACCCGCAAGTGTTGCGTGGTTTGCTTCAATGTTTACTTTAATTTCGTCTTGTAAGCCGTGCTTATACAAAAAGCCTGCAACTGTTGCTGTATCGTAATCGTACTGGTGCTTAGTCGGCTCTTGTGGTTTTGGCTCAATTAATAATGTACCTTTAAAACCAATTTTTTTCTTGTGCTCTACAACCATTTTTAAAAAGCGTGCGTACTGTTCGCTTTCTTGCGCAAGGTCTGTATTTAGTAGTGTGTCGTAACCTTCACGACCACCCCACAGTACGTAGTTTTCGCCGCCTAAACGATGCGTAATTTCCATTGCATGTTTAACTTGTGCTGCTGCATATGCATACGTATTAGGGTTAGGGTTTGTTGCACCACCGGCACAAAAACGCTGATTTGAGAATAAGTTAGCAGTACCCCACAGTAGTTTTACACCTGTGCGCTGCATTTCTTTTTCGATAATGTTTGCTATGTGCGTTACGTTATTGTGGCTTTCTTGTAGTGTTTTGCCTTCAGGTGCAATATCAACATCATGAAAACAAAAGTAAGGAACGCCTAATTTTTCATAAAATTCAAAGGCTACTTTTACTTTTTGTTCAGCAAGTTCTAATTGATTGCCTACAGGTTGGATCCAAGGACGGTCAAACGTACCTTCACCAAAAATATCAAACCCTGTAGAACAAAAGTTATGCCAGTAACAAGCTGCAAAACGAAGGTGCTCTTTCATTGTTTTGCCAAGCACTACTTGGTTTTCGTCGTAGTAACGAAATGCAAATGGGTTTTTAGAGTTTTCACCCTCAAATTTAATTTTTTCAACGTTTGTAAAAAATTGCTCGCTCATATTGTGCTCCATTAATTTTATAATAGTGTATTAAAAGTATGTTTTTACACTTTGATAAAGTGCTTTGTATGTTGTGTATTGCTGTGCGTAAAAGTCTTGCATGATTGGGTCTGGCTCAATAGTTTGCGTTACTTTGCGGTTAACACACACTTGTTGTGCAGAGAGTTGTGTTACTGCTATTCGGGCAAGCCTTGCAGCGCCAAATGCGGGACCAACTTCTGAGCCTTCTCGGTAAATTAGGGGGCGGTTAAGTACGCTTGCGATGATTTTTCCCCACAGTGGGCTTTTAGCGCCACCACCAATAACGGTTACATCGTCAATTTGTGCGCCGGCATCAAGCAGTACTTGCTGGCCATCGGCAAAGGCAAAAGCAACGCCCTCGAGTACTGCGCGGCCAAGGGCTGCTGCATCGGTATCACTGTCTAAACCAAAAAACACGCCTTTGGCATCGGGGTTATTATGCGGCGTACGTTCGCCAGTTAAATAAGGCAAAAATATCACTGAGCTTGGTTTGCTAAAGTCGCATTTACTTACTTGTTCAAGCAATGCACCTTCGTTTTCAAAACCAGTTAATTTAGTGACCCAGGTTAAACAGCTTGCTGCGCTTAACACCACTGACATTTGGTGCCAGGTGTTTTCAATGCAATGACAAAAAGTATGTACAGCACCTTCTGGGTTAGGCAGGTATTTTTCGTTGGCAACAAAGTAAACGCCCGAAGTACCTAATGATAAAAACGCTTGTTTTGGCTTTACTACGCCTACACCGGCAGCGCCTGCGGCATTATCGCCACCGCCTGCAACAACAGGTACTTGCTCCATTCCCCATTTAGCAGCAACTTGGGCTGTTAGTTTGCCTGTAATTTGTGTGCCTTCAAAAAGAGTAGGCATGTGTTGCTCTTTTAAGTCGCAAGCACTAAGCATTTTTTGCGACCATGCTCTTTTTTCTACGTCTAGCCATAATGTGCCTGCAGAGTCAGACATATCTGATGCAAAATCGCCGGTCGTTAAAAAGCGTAGGTAGTCTTTTGGTAATAATACTTTGGCTACTTTTGCAAAATTTTCTGGCTCAAACTCTTTTAACCACACCAATTTAGGTGCAGTAAAACCAGGCATTGCAATGTTGCCGGTAATATTACGAGAATTTGGTTCGCGTTTTTCAAGCTCTACACATTGTGCAGCACTACGCCCGTCGTTCCATAAAATGGCTGGGCGAATAATATTATTGTTTTTATCAAGCAGCGTAGCGCCATGCATTTGCCCAGAAAGGCCCACAGCCTTTACCGATTTTAGTAATGCAGGGTGAGTATTTTTAAGATCCTCGATTGCACTACATGTAGCAAGCCACCAGTCTGTAGGGTTTTGCTCAGAAAAAAGTGGTGCAGGGCGTGAAACGCTTAAAGATCCACTTGCTTGAGCAAGCAATTGGTCTTTCTCGTCTAAAATAATTACTTTTACACCTGAAGTGCCTAAATCGATACCAAGGAACATAAATGTGATACTTAATGTTGTTTTAGTGTTAGCGCTAACATTAATGATTTGATATTGTTAAGTCAAGCTAGTTTTAAACTATGTTTAACAATTAATTTGCAAGTTTATTGCTTGGTTGTTGGAGTTCACTTAAATTTCTTTTTAAGATCATAAGGAAACACTATGAAAAAAATAAACTGGGGTATTATTGGTTGTGGCCGAATTGCTGCACAATTTTGTGAAGACTTAGCACATACCAATAATGGTGTTGCGTACGCGGTTGCAGCAAGAAGAGGGGAAGATGCAAGCGCCTTTGCGAGCAAGTATGGCGCGGCAAATGCCTACGAAGGGTATCAAGCATTATTTGACGATAAAAACGTTGATGTAGTTTACATTGCGACCCCGCATAACTTTCACTTTAAAAATGCCAGCGATGCTATTAAAGCAGGCAAACATGTATTGTGCGAAAAGCCTATTACGGTCTCGGCTGAAGAGTGTAAGCAGTTGTCTTTACTGGCTAAAAAGCACGACGTATTTTTAATGGAAGCCATGTGGACGTACTTTTTGCCTGCAATACAAAAAGCAAAAAAATGGGTAGAGCAAGGGCGAATTGGCACTATTAAACATGTTAAAGCTGACTTTGGCTATCCTGTGCCTTTTAACCCCGACGGGCGCGAATACAACCCAGATTTAGCAGGCGGTTGTTTACTTGATATGGGGATTTATCCGCTTGCCATTGCCAATTACTTTTTAAATAACGACCTTGAAAACTTATACGTAAGAGCAAATATTCGCTACAAAGGCGTGGAAGACGATGTACTTATTACTGCTAATTGTGGCGATGTAATGGTGAGCTTAGCAACGTCATTTCAATGCCGGTTAGGGAATGGTGCGTATATTATTGGTGACAAAGGCTATATAAAAATACCCGATGCATTTAGAGCTTATGAGTGCTCTTTGTATGAGCTTGATGATTTAATTGAGCGTTTTGAAGATGGCAGGCAGTCACAAGGTTACAGTTTTGAAGCGCAAGAAGTAGGGCGCTTACTGAGCGAAAATAAACGAGAGAGTGACATTATGAGCCACTCTCAAAGTGTACTTTTACAATCGCAAATGGAGCGTATTAAAGCCCTGTTTTAATAGAACTTTAAAAGAGCTTTTAAAAGCTTTTAAATGGTTTTATATCAGCTCTAAATCAACTAATAGACTTAACTGGCGGCGACTTATTCGCCGCTAGGTTCGTCATAATTAAAAAATGAATAGTGAGCTTCTTTATTTTGTCCCGATAAGTCTTGGCAGGCCATACCAACAAAAGCACCGGTAAAACACGGGCGATACCCTTGTGGTGATTGCTGCACGTAATCATCAGATAAAATACTGCCATCGAGCACTGGACCAAACTTTATCCAGCAGTTTTTTTCGGTGGCGTAGTAAAACTGCAGCTGAGCGCCATTAAAATCAGCTTTTAAGTAAACAGGTTTGTTTGTTTTAAGCAAAAGCGGTGCAACAGGCGTGCTTGTTTGGTATTTATCGCAGCTTATTATATTTAAATAACGTGGTGTGGTTTCATCGCCTACATCGCCGCCGCTTATATGCAAATAGTAGTAATGGGCGGTGTTGTAATAGCATACTAGCCCCGCCATTTGCTGAAAACTGCTCGGCGCAAAATCAACGCATGTGCTGCTAACAGTATGATGAGCTTGTACACGCCTGGCAATAAAACTTTGCTGATGCAATGAGCTTAAAGACTCTTTTCCCACTAGGGTGAGCGATGCTTTTTGAGTATTTTTATAGACCCAATTTTTGCACATAGGTATACGCAATGACTGAAAATCAATAGTCAGATCATCGTTACTAAAATCAATATGTGTTGTGGGTTGCGGCTGTGGATTTGGCGTTAAGCCCTCAACGGGTACGTGTATTCTCGGGGCTTTATTTGTGTGTTTTGCATAAGGCCAGCCATCGTCTTTCCAGATTATTTGCTCAATCCCTGTTTCACGCCCTGTAATGCAGCGGCCACGCTCAGATAGTGGTCTTGATGTTAAAAATACCGTGTACCAATCACCGGTTTGTGTTTGAAAAAAATCTCCATGGCCACATTTTTGTAGCGCATTACTCGGCTCGTGGGCTGCTGTAATAACGGGGTTGTACGGGTGTACTTGGTAAGGGCCAAATACGTTTTTAGAGCGCGCAATACTAATGCAGTGTTCATACCCTGTGCCACCTTCAGCGGTAATTAAATAGTAGTATTCGCCGCGTTTTAAAATATGCGGGCCTTCAGTGCAACCAAGCTCTGTGCCTGCAAATATAGGTTTAACATCGCCTATTAACTTACTGGTTTTTAGGCAAAGCTCTTGCATTACTATGCCACCAAAGAGTGTGTTGTTGCGGTGATCAACCAGCATGTTTAGCAAATAACTTTTACCGTCATCATCGTGAAAAATAGACGGATCAAAACCGCTAGAGTTTAAGTAAGTCGCTTGTGACCAGTTGCCGGTAATATCAGTGGTTGATACAAAATAATTTGGCGTGTCTTTCCATGGGCCATCAAAGCTTTTTACATTGGTATACACCAAATAAAAACGCCCATTGTTGTAGCTAAGTTGCGGTGCCCATACACCGCAAGAGTCGGGCACTCCTCGCATATCAAGTTGCTCTACGGTATTAAGCGCTTGACCTATAACTCGCCAATTAACTAAATCGGTAGAGTGGTGAATTTGCACACCGCCAAACCATTCAAAAGTTGAGGTGGCTATGTAGTAGTCGTTATTAACTCTGACAATGTTTGGGTCTGGGTTAAAGCCTCTTAGAATTGGGTTTTGCAGCATGCTCATAATATAGGCCTTTTTAAGTTTTTTATATTATTGGGTGTGAATACTATAAATTTGTTGTTAGCGCTAACATTTTCGGTGTAGTATAAGACTTTGTCAATAAGTAATCATTTAAAACGCGCTGTAAACAATATCAAGCTTTACAATTATGTATAATGAAAATTAAGAAAGTTAATTATAACAATCCACTGATTGTGAGTAGGTAATAACAGTAATGGCCGATCCTAAAAGAGCAAGAATACAAGATGTAGCCGAGCAGGCTGGTGTATCAATGATGACAGTTTCGCGCGTGCTCAACCAAGACAAAAAAGTAAGCGACAAAACCCGCGAAAAAGTAATGGCGGTTGTTGAGCAGTTAAATTACAGACCAAATGTGTCGGCTAGGCGCCTTGCTAGCACTAAGTCATTCTTTTTAGGACTTTTGTACGATAACCCAAGTGACTCTTACATAAGCCAGTTTTTATTGGCTGCGCTTAAAAAATGCCGCGCATTGGGCTACCACCTTGTTGTTGACGAAGCGCATAGCGATATTGACAAAACAATTGAATCGGTAAAGCAACTTATTGATGTTACACAGGTTGATGGCATGATTTTACTGCCTCCTATGTGCGACAACGAACAGGTTTTAGATGTGCTTACTAAAGCACAAGTACCATTTGTAAGAATAACGCCAGATACAAAATTAAATCGATCCCCTTATATATGCATGGACGATTACCAAGCAGCGTTTGATGTTACAGAGCATTTAATAAATCAAGGGCATAGCAAAATTGCACATATTATTGGCGACACTAAACAAGGTGTTAGCCGTTTGCGTTACCAAGGTTATTTAGATGCACTGCGCTCTAATAAAATAATAACGCCACCTGAGTATATAGAGCAGGGCAGTTTTACTTATCAATCGGGCATGGAAGCGGCAATAAAATTACTTTCACTTGATGATAAGCCTACAGCTATTTTTGCAGCTAACGATGACATGGCAGCCGCTGTAATCTCAATAGCTCAAAAACAAGGTATTAATATTCCAAGCGAACTGTCGGTTGTTGGCTTTGATGACACGCAACTTGCAACCATAGTGTGGCCAAATATTTCTACGGTAAAACAGCCCATTAATGAAATGGCTGAGCTTGCCATTACTTTACTTGCATCGGGTCAGTATAACGATTTAAGCAATGTAAAAAGCTTAGACTTAAGACATATTTTAGATTTTGAATTAATAGAAAGAGAATCAAGCTCAACCAATAAAAACAACTAAATAAGCACACCCTTTTGAGCTTCAAAATCTATATAAAATAACAACAACACACAATATGGATACTTATGAACGAGAAAGAAAATGTACTTTTAATAGTACTGGTTTGCTTTGTTGCGACCATTGGCGGTTTTTTATTTGGGTTTGACAGCGGCGTAATTAACGGCACTGTTGATGGACTCCAAACGGCATTTGGCTCCAGTAGTGCAGGTACGGGGTTTAACGTATCGAGTATGCTAATTGGTTGTGCCATTGGTGCGTTTGGCGCAGGCCGATTAGCTGATAAATTTGGACGACGTCCAATTTTACTTTTTGCCGCTGCCTTATTTATTATAAGTGCTTGGGGCTCGGGTGTGTCAGTCACATCGTTTGAATTTGTGATTTATCGCATTTTAGGTGGCTTAGCGGTAGGGGCTGCATCGGTTATGACCCCCGCATATATTAGCGAAATTGCCCCCGCACGATACAGAGGCACGCTCTCTACACTGCAACAAGTGGCTATTATTTTTGGTTTGTTTAGCGCATTTGTGAGTAACTACTTTTTAGCAAATACGGCTGGCGGTTCTACGGCTATATTTTGGCTCGACTTTGAAACATGGCGTTGGATGTTTTGGGTTGAATTATTACCTGCATGCTTGTTTTTAATCGCTTTATTTTTTATCCCCGAAAGCCCTCGATACTTAATTATGGCTGGTAAAAAAGAGGCCGCCGCGCGTGTTTTATCGTCATTATATGGCGATGAAACTGCCGCTCTTAAATTAAATGAAATAGCAGAGTCTCTTGCTGGCGATAAACACCAACCTAAATTATCTGATCTTATTGATAAACCTAAAAAACGTTTACGCCCCATTGTTTGGATAGGAATTGGCCTAGCTACATTTCAACAATTAGTAGGCATTAACGTTGTTTTTTACTACGGCGCGGTACTTTGGCAAGCAGCTGGTTTTACTGAATCTGACGCGTTACTTATTAATATAATAAGCGGCTTTGTAAGTATTTTAGCGGTGTTTATTACCATGTATTTTATAGACAAAATTGGCAGAAAACCTTTTTTGTTAACCGGCTCAATTGGTATGACGGTGACACTTTCGGTTATTGTTTATGCCTTTTTAAATGCAGATATTGGCTCAACAGGCAACTTAGAATTAGGAGAGCAGGGCATAGTTGCTTTAATAGCCGCTAATGCGTATGTGTTCTTTTTTAACTTATCGTGGGGCCCTGTAATGTGGGTTATGTTAGGCGAAATGTTCCCTAACCAAATTCGCGGTTCAGGCCTTGCAGTGACCGGCTTTGCCCAGTGGATAGCTAACTTTTTAATTACCTGGTCGTTCCCTGTTATGCTCACCGGTATAGGTTTAGCAGGTGCGTATGGTTTTTACGCATTTTGCGCGTTTGTTTCAGTCATATTTGTATTTAAGTTTTTACACGAAACCAAAGGCAAAGAGCTTGAACAAATGAAAGGGTAAATATTATTCCTTTAATAAGCGCCAAAACTAAAGCAATAGAACTAAAATAATAGAACTAAAGCAATAGTTTTGGCGTTGTTAGACTGCTTCACTCGTTAAGCTTTCTTTTTACTAAACCCAAACACTTTATAAACTCGCAGCAACTATCTCATTTCTCAATAGTTAAATTATTAATGCATTTAAGTAAAGTGTAAGTCGCTTGTTCAATATCACGATTTGCAATAGCGTTTAACATCATTTTTTAAACTTTTATTATTTCGATTTAAGCTGCCTCGATCGCCGTTTTCCCTTAGTTGTTAACTGGGTCATCAACCTTCGGCCATGTTTAAAAATGAATAATATTAGACGTGACGTAGCTTTTTTAACAAGACGTAGTTGCGTAGTTTGTGTAATAAGCAACTAAAAAGCAAATACAGCTGATAGTCTGCAGTGAGCGATAACCGGTCACTGAAAAAGTTAAATTTATCCCACGTCTTTGAGTAGGAGCCTAATTTTGTAAGATAACATTATTAAACGCTGTTATGTCGCAAAACAACATGCTTAATTTCACCAATAATTACCTGTTTACAAAGGTAATTATTGGTGAAATTATCAGAGTATGTAATGTACTCAGTTTTTGTGTGTGATAAACCGTTATAATGGGACTGAATATGATGTTATGCGAATAGTCAGAGGTTCATTTGAATAGTCGAGTTTGGGATGAAATCAATGCGATTAGGTTTGATGCATTTTCAAAAATTCATTATAAAAATAAGCAAGAGAAATATGCCGCACTATTGATGACTAGGGTGTCTGAGCTATGCCAAGATTCTCATTTATTATTAAAAGAAAATCGGATTGCTTCTGCTCCAATTATTCTCCGCAGTGCTTTAGAGTCATATGTAGATCTCATGTGTGTGATTAAGGATATTGACTATATAGATGAAATGAATAAATCTTTTGATTTTTATAAGAAAAAAGTTAAAGGTGAACAAGTAAACCTTAGAGAGCTATTATCTATCAAAAAGAAATTTGAACTTGCTGATGAGCTTGGTATTTATAATGGGTTTTATGCCCATTTGTGTCGTAATTCACATGGGAATGTGGAAATGCTAGTTAACTACCATGCTGTTGGTGAAAATATTTCAATTGGGCACACACCAGACCTTAACGAGGTTAAAACACTCGAAAACCAAGCAATTGCATTGACAGCATCAGCATTAATTTCAGGCCTCAAACTTTTAGGTAAATTTGATAGTCAAATTAATCTACTTGAGCACATTCAAAAACGTGCTGGTAGTGGTAAATATGTGTAACAAAGCATCAAACGAAAACGCTTTATGCAACTATAATTTTCCGCTGATAGTGACGCTACCACTGACCGCTTATGGCACTTTTGCGAAGTTCGGCTGTGAGCGAGAAGCCGACGGTCAGATAAACTCGTTTTTGGACAGTAATGAGTTAGAGTCAAAGGACGGTTCTATGCCATAAGCTGCCTTTTAAAAGCTATTTATAATCAATGACTATTACACATTGATTTGTATCAAGAGAATAACGTTGGACGCTTTCCCTAAAGTAATACATGTATATACAAAGAGCTATGTGTTAATTTAATTTTACTTAGAAACAGAGATATAAATAAGTCGTACCAATAAGGATATTGAATAATGTCACTACAAATCATCCAACAACACATATTAGAATTTTTAAGTTCCAGTAAGCCAGAAGTTCTTGCCATAAGTGGGGCTTGGGGAGTTGGAAAAACTTTTGCTTGGAATCAAGAGTTAGTCAACTGTAGGGATGATAAAGCGTTAGAATTTGATAAGTATTCATACGTCAGTTTATTTGGAGTCAACTCTTTAGAAGTATTGAAGGCAACCCTATTCGAAAACCTTATTGATAGCACTTTGATAGGCTCAGATCCAAGCTTGAAATCGTTAAAAGATAATACTGTAAGTATGAGTAAATCCCTCGGACAAAAAAGCCTGAATCAAATCAAAAACTTGCCATTTTTAAAAAATGCTTCTTCAGTACTCGATGCAATGTCTTATATGTACGTGTCCAACAGCTTAATCTGTATTGACGATCTTGAAAGGAAAGGTAATGCACTCAGTTCTAAAGATATTCTTGGCATAGTCTCTCAATTGAAAGAGCAAAAGAAATGCAAGGTTGTTCTCTTGCTAAATGAAGCGAGTATTTCTGATAGCCCTGACTACAAAGAATTTAAGGAGAAAGTTATAGATAAGGAGATAACTTTTAATCCTACTCCGTCAGAATGTATCGATCTAATTATCCCTAACGATTTTGCGTTGATCGAAACAGTTCGTGAGTGTGCAGAAACCCTTAGCCTCACAAATATGCGTGTGATTTCTAAAGCATACTCTTTAATGTCAAAGTGCTTACAACATTGTAGCGACTTAGATCCAGAGATATCTAGACAAATTTGTCACACTATCACCTTGTTCACTACAAGCTATTACTGCTCCAGTTCAAATAAACGTATTCCGCCCATCGATTTTCTTACAGCCAATTCATTTAGTAGATTGTCTACGGAAGAAAGCAATGACCATAAAAGGTGGAGAGGTTTATTGGTTGCATACCAGTTCAACTATGTAGACGACTTAGATAAAGCACTCTTTCAGATAGTTGAGTCTGGATTTATCGATATTGAACCTTTTAAAGCCACAGCCGAAAAAACCAATAAAAAGTTAATTGAATCTATTCAGGAAAATGCTTATCGTGAAATCTGGAAAGAGTTTTACAACTCTTTTTGTGAGGAAGCGGACTTTGTTGAGCGTTTCATGCTAATTACAAAAAGTGCAATTAGCTCAATAAGTGCTGCTAACTTAAGTAGTTCTGTTCGACTACTGCGAGAGCTAGGGCAACAAAGTAAAGCTTCAGATCTGATAGAGTTTTTTGTATCAAAAAACCTAGAGCTCGCACGTTTAAATTATCTCGATAAGTATGATGACTTTGGTCATGAAATTGATAGTGAACTAATCGAAAGTGCTACAGCGGCACTAAATAATTCCCCTAACTTGGAACCCACCAGAGAATTCCTGATTAGAGTATGTACAAGCTATGACACTAGTGAAGAAGATAAGGCGAGAATGTCTCAAATCACTGAATCAGAGTTCTATGATTTCTTAAAAAAAGAAAGCGGAGAACCCTGGAGAAAATTATTAAAACAGTCATCTGGTGAACATGCTGAAGCAAATGCCAAATCGGCTTTGAAGAAGATCGCGCAGGAGTCCAAGCTAAACGAAATACGACTAAAAAGACTTGGATTAGATTAGGTAAGCACTACCAAGATTAGCAAGAGAGTAGATGTCCGTTGTTCGTTCTTTTGACGTATTCGTTTTAACACGTTTTGGGGCAGAAACGAGTTTGGATTTCCAAGCTTTCACTAGACACCGGCTTATAATCTTAAAGTACAAAACGGAAGTAGGCTTCCGATTTTAAGCCTGTATTGCCATATATCGGAAGTAAACTTCCGTTTCTAGGGCTTCAAAGGTAGTTATCGGAAATATACTTCTGTTTTTTGATCGCGGTGTTAGCCTAGATAGCTATATGAGCTACTTTTCAGGGTCTTACTTGAGCGATAACCGGTCGTTCAGGTGAGTCGTCATTAACTTAGTCAGAATAAGAGGAAACTTTCCTCTTTTTTACATGTTTATATATGCCACAGAAAGCATGATATTTATAACTAGTAATAACTTACACTATTTGTTATTAATATACGTTCATAAAATAAGGATGTTTTCGCGCTAAAATAGGAAAAGTGTCCTCTGATAAAGTTGTTATACATTTAGAAGGAGGTGTAGTGATCCGCGCTCTTAAAATTTTAATCTTTGGACTATTTAGTGGACCAATTCTAGCCGAATTAATCGGTTTCATATCCCCTTTTGTCATGTTACGAAATGAAGAATTAGGTTATCAATTCCAAGATTCAGCTTATTACATCGGAGCATTTTCAAGTGTGTTTTTTTCAGTAGCATTGCTGTTCGCTGCTTTTAACACGTCAAAGATTTCCTATAAAATTGGGAGCTCTGTTATAGCTTTACTTTACATAATTTCCTCGTGTTATGTTTTTCTCGACAGTGAGAGCCGAATGGAAACGATAATCTATGGCTTAAATTATTTGTGCAGTGTGGCTAGTTTAACTTTAGGGGCCTTTATCGCCTTACATTGTTTTAAAAACACAACTCACTCTGTATATAAACATGCATAACAACTCAATAAACTCGCTCACTACGTTCGCTGGGACGCATACACGCAGGGCGGCTTCGCTATTATGCTTACGTTCCTGCGCCCGTTTTTGAAAAGTTATACGCTAGGAGTTTAAATGGAACTTAACCAGGTTACTTTACCAGTAAAAGATATGGATGTTGCTGTTAACTTTTATCTAAAACTCGGCTTCACTCAAATTGTCGATACGCCCCATTACACAAGGTTTTCTTGCCCAGATGGGAATTCTACTTTTTCCTTATCACTCGAATCCAGTGAATTTCAAAACAGTTCTGTGATTTACTTCGAGCATGAAAAACTTGATGAACTGTGTGCTGAGTTGGCTAAAAAAGGTTTTCAGTTTGAACAACAGCCGATAGAGCAACGGTACTTGTGGAAAGAAGCAATACTTAAAGATCCGTCTGGTAATAAAATCAAACTTTACTGGGCAGGTGAAAACCGCTTAAATCCTCCTTGGAAAGTTGAGAAACGCGTATAACAAGTGACTAAGGTTATGAGCGTCCGCTCATGGCACTCTCCAGCCACTCGACAACATAAAATGTTGATAATAATTGGCAAGGTATTTTACTGTGTCGGATGGCGCTTCGCTTATCCAACCTACACTGGCACATAGCCGAAGTTGGTGTTAAAGCCAAACGTTCAGCTAACCCAATACAAAGCGGGTTAAATCTGCTCTACAAAGTAAATCACTAAGGTAAAACTTCAGTAATTAGCGAGTACTCCCTTTATTTCAGTGTGAGATACCCAAGTTAGTAATACTTATTTCTGATATACTCAGTCAGCACTTTTACTCAAAAGGTAATAGTCTTCAGCTTGCAACTCAATGCAAGTTAACTCACTGCTCTTCATTATTTATTGTCAAAATTACACCTTTGTAAATTAGAGTTGGTTCATCCGAGCCACAAACGTACAGAAAAAACACCGCCTAAGTTTATTGGCGAAGTATGATGATTCGTTGATGAACTCAAGCGTACTTACTTTATAAACAGGACTTAGCATGAGTGAATTAACTATCGGCGTTATCGGAACATCCCGCAAGACAGATGAAAGACGGTATCCTATTCACCCAGAGCACTTATTACGAATTCCCGAAAATCTTAGAAAACAAATGGTGTTTGAACAAGGCTATGGCACCGCTTTTAATGTTAGCGATGAATATATTGCAACGTTAACGGGTGGCATTGCATCGCGCAGCGAAATACTTACCCATATTGGCACTGCCATTATTGCAAAGCCTGTACTTGCTGACTTAGAAGAAATGCGCGAAGGAGGCACTATTTGGGGTTATGCCCACTGCGTTCAACAGCATGAAATAACACAAGCGGCGATAGAACGTAAACTTACCTTAATTGCTTTTGAAGATATGTATGTGTGGTCACCACAAGGAAATGTAGGGCGCCATACTTTTTATAAAAACAATGAAATGGCAGGGTATTGCGCTGTAATACATGCTTTGCAACTTAAGGGTATTGATGGTCATTATGGCGATCAACGTAAAACGATTATATTTAGTTTTGGTGCAGTGAGTAGAGGCGCTATTTACGCTCTTAAAGCGCATGGCTTTAGAGATATTACAATTTGTATTCAGCGTCCTGATCACGAAGTGCGTGAAGAAATATTAGATTGTCACTATGTTAAGGTACGAGAAGGTCTTGAAGGAGAGGCTCGCATGATGGTTGTTGAGCATGACGGGACTAATCGACCACTTAGTGATCTTATTAGCGAAGCCGATATTATCGTGAACGGGACTTATCAAGAAACAGCTCATCCGGTTAACTTTGTAATTGAATCAGAAGCCGACTGCTTAAAACCAAACAGCTTAATTATTGATGTTAGCTGTGATGAGGGGATGGGATTCTTTTTTGCAAAGCCGACAACGTTTAAAAATCCTTTATTTCGATATAACAACACGGATTATTATGGCGTTGATCATACACCGAGTTATTTATGGGAAAGCGCGACGCGTTCAATCTCTGCGGCGCTCATTGTATATTTACAAACGATACTCAAAGGCGCTTTACAGTGGCAAAAAGATGAAACCATTCGCCGTGCAATAAACATTGAGCAAGGGATAATTAAAAATACGGCTATTTTGGCATTCCAAAACCGCGAAAATATTTACCCTTATAACGTAATAACACAATGATTATATCTATCTCTAATCTAATTTTACATTAGATTAATTAGGGGTGTGCACTTCGTCTTAATACTAGTAATTTTAAGGCGAAGTGTTTGTTGACTGATAGTAAAACTGGAGAACTTAAATCTTAAAAGTTTTGATAAAACGAACACCCACAATTTATAAGGCTACCTGATATGCCTAACGATTCTAAAAACATACTAAATCGTGGTTTAGACTATATGCACGACCCATTTTCTAATTTTATGCGTGCTCAAACCACCTCTAGTTTGTTTCTTCTGGTATCTACAATCATTGCACTATGGTGGGCAAATTCAGCTTATTCAGCTACCTATCTAAACTTAGTGCATACGCCTATTGGAATCTCTCTAGGTGACTTTGAGCTAAAAACCTCGCTTAAACACATTATTAATGATGGTTTGATGGTGATATTTTTCTTATTGCTTGGGCTTGAAATAAAACGAGAGGTACTTGCTGGAGATTTAGCTGAGCCCAAAAATAGACACATGCTCATTTTTTGCGCTATAGGCGGAATGGTCGTGCCTGCTGGTATTTATTCGCTGTTTAACTGGGGGCAAGATTCACTGATTGGTTGGGGTATACCCATGGCAACCGATACTGCGTTTGCATTAGGTGTGCTTACAATTGTAAGAAAACATATACCCACAAGCTTGTTGGCTTTTATTGTAGGTCTTGCGATTGTTGACGATGTGGGGGCAATACTCGTTATTGCCGTGTTTTATACCCAAGAAATATCGGTGATGTATTTGTCATGCGCCGTTGTTCTATTTGCTTTTTTAGTAGCCGCCAATTATGCCGGAATAAGGCAGCCGCTTTTTTACATTATCATTGGTCTTGCCACCTGGTGGATGATGTTACAGTCAGGTGTGCATCCTACTGTAGCAGGTGTTGCTATTGCTTTAACGGCTCCTGCACGCTCAATGTTGGGCTCAGGAAGGTCGCTTGAAAAGGCAAAAACAACCATTACCTCTATGCAAAAAGAAATAGAGAAAGTAGATGTTCTGGCTAGCAGACAGGATCATAAACATGTACTCGAAATTCGTGATTTAGCCGAAAATGCGGGTACACCTTTGCGTCGATGGGAAGATGTGCTGCACCTGCCTGTCGCACTGTTTATTTTACCGCTATTTGCTTTAGTTAATGCGGGTGTGGTTTTTAACTTTAGTTCATTTGTTGAGAGTCTCAGTGATCCCGTTGGCTTAGGTATTATTAGTGGTCTTGTTGTTGGTAAGTTTATTGGTATTTCGGGTGCGTGTTGGCTTGCTTTACGCTACAAAATAGGTTGCTTGCCTGAGGGCATTAATCTTCAGCATGTTATTGGTGCTTCACTTATCGCTGGGATTGGATTCACCATGTCTACCTTTATTGCTACGTTGGGGTTTGATGGGCAAGCCGAGCATCTTCATAACGCAAAAACATCGGTTTTAGTGGCTTCGGTTCTTTCTGCAATACTTGGGGTTTTATATATTCGAGTGGTTGCCTCAAAAAAGAGCAATAAACCAATTAATTCAACGCCATAATAGGGCGTGAAGGGGCTAATGGGTATTCAATAATGTGTACTCATTAGTTGTACTTAACCCTTTATTTATCAATTAAACATATTGTTTAAAACACGCTATGTGTTGTAGCGAACAGACCAATTAAAATAAATACGCTAATGTCTTACTAAGGTTTTTTGGCTTTAAATTAATGCTTAAGTATATGAATTTAAATCTTAAAACGATTCCTTAAATCATTACCCCTAAATTATTACCCTTAAATTATACAGAGGAAGTTATCACCTAGATTGCGAAGCACGTTGGCGCTTTAGGCTAGGGTCTGTTGATCTTTGCGGGTTAAAATTTGTTCAAACTAGGGGCTATTTAATCGCGGCGCGAGGTTTGTAACCTAGTGGGCTAAGTAAAAACCGAGCAACAAAGAGTAAATAGCCCCTAGAAAGAACCCTTTGGGCAGCGCCTGTTTGGCATTAATGCTACGTTATCGCCCATTTATGGGGAATAACCACACTACATAGGCTCTGCCTTGCCTAAATACCAAACAGACTGCTGCAAATTTAACCTTGAAAGATCAACAGGCCCTAGGGCTTATGACAATCTAAAGTAGTAATAAGGCTCCATATTTTTGGTTTCTTAAAAAGGAGAATATTATTTCTACACAAAACGAAAATAGTCCAAATTCTAAAAGTAAAAGCGGTCCGCCAGATATCGATAAAGTGATGAGCGGTGCGTTTAAAAAGTATAAGAAGTTGCTGAGTGGAAAATTTAGCACAAGTTTAACCATAGTACTGTTTTTGGGATTGATTGCTACAGGCTATAGCGCAGTCTATACCGTTCCCAGTGATTCAGTTGCTTTGGTATTAAGGTTTGGTAAGTTTCAAGAAATTCTACCTGCGGGCTTACATGTAAAAATCCCATTAGGTGTTGATCACGTCACAATAGTGCCTACTAAGCGGCAATTAAAGCAGGAGTTTGGTTTTTCTACTCCTGGAGCCTCCGACCCAGATCAAAATATTAATCCTGAAAATAATATTCGCTCATTTGCGCCAAAAATTTCACCTGCAACAAATCAACGCGAAGAAACCCAAATGGTAACTGGCGATTTAAACACTGCGCTGATTGAATGGGTAATTCAATATCGGATAGCCGATCCCCAAAAGTACTTATTTGAGGTGCGCGACCCGGCAGGCACTTTACGATATGTGTCTGAATCAGTTATGCGTGAAGTTGTAGGCGATAGAACTGTAGATGAAGTAATTACCATTGGCAGGCAAGGGATTGAAATTGAGGCATTACAAAAAATGCAGGCATTGGCAACCAAATATGTAATGGGGATTAGTATTGATCAGGTTCAACTAAAAAATATTAACCCACCCGTACCAGTACAAGGGTCGTTCAATGAAGTTAATCAGGCTCAACAAGAGAAAGAAAAGTTGATTAACGAAGCGCGTCGCGAATATAACCGCGTTATTCCGCTTGCTGAGGGGGAGCGCGATCAACGAATAAGAGAGGCTGACGGTTATCGGCTTAAGCGAGTTAATGAAGCTGAAGGCGACGCTCTGCGTTTTAATGCGCTGTTTGCACAGTACCAACTGGCACCTGAGGTAACACGCAGACGAATATATATAGAAACAATGACAGATGTTATGCCAACGATAAAAAATAAAATTATTATCGATAGCGAAGCACGCGGTGTATTACCTTTACTCAATTTAACTTCACTAAAAGGACAGCAGCCATGAAATCTTATTTAATCGTTGGCAGCAGTATTTTAGCTGCACTTGTAGGGGTTACTTTGTATAGCGCTTTATATACGGTTAACGAAGTAGAGCAGGTGGTTATTACTCAGTTTGGTAAACCGGTTGGAGAGCCAATTAGAGAGGCGGGTATTCAACTCAAAATGCCTTTTGTTCAGCAAGTTAATTTTATTGATAAGCGCGTGCTGGAATGGGAAGGAACACCTTCTGATATGCCGACCAAAGATAAGCTTTATATTTCTGTAAGTCTTTATGCGCGGTGGCAGGTTACCGATCCGTTGCAGTATTTTTTACGTTTAGGTGATGAGCGAAGCGCACAGTCTAGGCTCGATGATATTTTTGGTAGTGAAACGCGTAATGCAGTAGCCACACACGAATTAATCGAAATTATTCGTACAACGAAAGGTCGCCAACCTTTGCGTGACTCGTCACTCACCGAGGCTGAAAAAGAGCAGAATATTGGTAGTTTAGTGCCTATAAGCATGGGACGTTTAGTTGTCGAGCAAGATATATTTAATGAGGCGGCAAAAAAAGTGCGCGTATTTGGTATTGAGCTTATGGATATTCGTTTTAAACGTATTAATTATAATGAAAGTGTACGCCCTAAAATCTATGAACGTATGATCAGCGAACGTCGTCAAATAGCAGAACGCTTTTTGTCAGAAGGAAAAGGCGAAGCTGCCCGTATACAAGGTAACAGAGAGCGAGACTTAGATAAAATTCAATCTGAAGCCTACCGAGCAGTAACAGAAATTAGAGGTAAAGCTGATGCTAAAGCAGCCGCTATTTACGCCTCAGCCTATAACAAAAATGATCAAGCAGTCGCATTTTATGCATTTACCCGTTCGTTGCAGGCGCTTGAACTTGCCCTTAGCCAAAACACAACATTGGTATTATCGACCGACAGTGAGCTATTTCAGTATTTACAACACACTCAGGCGAGTGAGCCTAATCCTAAAAATTAGCATGCTTCATATTAAAATATTGTATAGATATCATTAAACTTAGGAGCAATAAATGCAAATTGAAACAATTAGAGATGTACTCAATTGGACCGTTTTATTTCACAAAAACTTAAAAGATAGCCTAAACCAGAGCTCTGAACAAAATAAGGATGAGGGAGCACGAATGATGCTTCGCTACCTATCTGAGCATGAGGAGAGTTTAGAGAATATTGTACAAGGATTTGAAAATACGGCAGACGTAAAAGCGCTAAACACCTGGTGTTTTGATTACATCGAAAAGCACTCAATTATTGAGCGCGTTGATTGCAACTCACTCTTTGAAGAGCTAGATATCTCGGACATTATGGAGAAAATAGTAAACCATCATGAACAAGTTATTGAGTTATACATTCATATATATTCTCGTGTAGATATCGAAAGCGCAAAAACGTTGCTTGATACAATAAAAGATATTGAAGAAAATGAGATAAAAAGAATTGTGCAATCGGCTAACCGGTTTTCAGATATGTAATCGACTGATTGAACTGGCAATATTAGTGTATTACTAAGGTGTCAGTTCAATCAAATGTATGTGATATCAATTTATATCAAGGATCTTTTCTTTTAATCGAGTTAAGTAAAATAGTTTGGTGTGCTCAATATATCCGGACAGTCAATCTTAGTTACTAAGTTATACCAATCTGCTTATATACGGGGTCTATTTAGCAACGTTATAGAGTGATTTAATTTGTTTTAATTGTTCAAATATTTATGCAGGTTGGTATTAAAATGAGAAGCAGATGATATTGCATGACTATGAATCTACTTATTTTTCGTTAGATTATTCCCTCAATTTAATATATAACCATAAAGGCTGTATCTTTTTATTTAATATAATACAAAACAATTAAATTTGACTGTACTAATACGGCAGTTGCTTTACAGTTTAAGATCTTGGCGACTCAAATTAGAAGGTTACAACAGACTCATGCGGTTATCTCTAACTCAATCAGCAGCAAGTATTTTATATTTAGGCTTTATTCAGTTTTTTGTTGTCGTAGTAATTTTGGGTGGGTTGGAGAGTATTTTACTTGAAGCACCTCTGATGCCTATAATTTCTATTAGTACCGCTTTAATATCGCTAGTTTTAGGCTCAATCTTAACTTTATTATTTAATTTTAAATTTACAAAAAAAGTTAAATATGTGACTCCTGTATTTGGCATTTTAGGGTGTGCTTTTTTCTTAAATTTTCAATTGAGCTTATGGGGAGTCGTTGACGAAAAGTTTTTTTTAATTAGTGATAATCCATTTATTACTGCTTTAAATGCCGTTATGGTTTTTTCTTTTTTCTCAGCGCTCATTATTAAAATTTTATGTTCTGCAACGATAACTAAAGGGGCTAAGTTTACCAAAGCAGTCATGTTTTTAGTTATCTTTACGGGTGTGTCTTTATGGTACGCTAGTGCAGTAAAAACAGTGAGTAGTGAAGAAGAAAAAGCACGAGAAAAAATAAGCTTAGTGGGGACAATGCTTAATAAAAACCTTGATGAGCATAAAAAGTCATTATCTCGGATTAAGTCGAGATTAGAAAAAGTGAGTCATGATAATTTTTTAAAGCTTGCCGCTGTTGATATGAAAAATTATGCGAGGGATTATAAAATCATCAAAGGGATGCTTATTCTTGATGAAAATCTTACGTTAGTTGAAGGTGACATATTTTCTAAGCAATTTATTTCCAGTGGATTTCTATCAAGTGATTCTGTAGTGAACTGGTTAAATACAACTACGGATGAAGTTAGATTTGCAGCTAATTCATTAACGTTGAAAACGAGTACGCCGACTATTATGTTTTCGATACCTATAAATTCAGTTACTGGCAGTAAGTATCAAGTTTTAGCTTTACTAGACATGAATTTATTAATTGAGAACAGATACATAGATTATCTAAATACGTTTGATGTATTTATTGAATTGACGCCTCAAGTTTACTTTTCTGTTAATGCTAAAAAGCAAAATGTATACGATTTAAATATACTATTGAGTTTATACAGTGACTATATTGTAGAAAAAGTCGATGTAATGGGCATTTTAAAGCACAATGTATATAGTTTTATTAATAACTACTCTGCATTAAAAGAAAGGGCAAAAGTCGAACAAATTATAATTTGGCTTACTTTCATCTTTATCTATATTTTTATACTCGCTTCAGACTCTTCATACCTACTAAAACAACAATCAAAAAAGCTGTTTAAAATGGCTAAATATGATGAGTTAACAGGGCTAATTCGCCGAGATGCGCTAGATGATGAAATAAACGCTAAACAGTCTAAGCAGGCCAAAGCGTTAAACTCACCGTGTGCAATGGTTTTTATAAACCTAGATGGCTTTAGTTCTATAAATAATAGTTTAGGGCATGCCATAGGCGATAAAGTTCTCAAGCTAGTTGCAAGAAGACTTAAAAATAACGCGCTGACAGCCGACTCAATAGCACGCTTTGGTAATGATGAGTTTATTCTTTATTACAGTAATATAAGTAAAGATAAACTAAGAGAAGAAATATCAGTATTAATAAGCTCTTTAGCAAACGTTTATTATTTAGAGGACGTTGATATTTATCTTACAGCCAGCGCTGGTATATCGATGTCTAAAGAAAGAGTAGGAAATTCAAAAGTACTATTACAGCATGCAGATATTGCTATGGACAGTGCGAAAACCCTTGGAGGGAATCAGCTTTGTTTTTATCATAAGCTAATGGATGATAAGCATAAAGAAATAGTCCACATTAGAGGAGAGCTTCAAAAAGCGCTTAAAGATGGTGACTTAGAAGTGTATTACCAACCAATCCATAGTTTATCTGATAACAAAGTGATTAGTGTTGAGAGTTTGGTGCGATGGAAAAGTAATGGTGCGTATATTTCCCCGGCTATTTTTATACCTATAGCAGAGCAAACGGGGCAAATATTAGAAGTTGGCAAACAAGTACTAGCACAGGTACTTAAAGATATGAGTAATACTGCGCAGTTAAAAAATATTACTGTGGCTGTTAATTTTTCACCCCAGCAATTACAGCTGCAAGGGTTTGTTGCAAATATTTGCCAATTAGTCTCTGATAAATGTATAGAGCCACATCGGCTCACCGTTGAAGTGACTGAAACAGTCATGTCAGAAAAAGGGGTTATCGAAGGCGTTCTTAGAAAGCTGATGGCTAAGGGCTTTAACGTTGCGATTGATGACTTTGGCGCTGGATATTCTAGCCTTTCTTACTTGTCGAGGCAGCCTGCTAATATTATAAAAATAGATCGGGAGTTCACGATTGGTGCTGAGCATGAGGGCCAAGAACGCGCTTTATTAGAAGGTATCATCAAGATTTGTACAGAGCTTAAAAAAATAGTGGTCATTGAAGGTGTTGAAAATGCTGAGCTGATCGCCTATTTATCTCAATTCAGCAGTATAAGGGTTCAAGGCTATTATTTTTCCAAACCAATACCTTTAAATAATCTTATTGATTATATTAATAGCCTAAATAAAACAAGTCATCATAAGTAAAACGAGAACAATCAATTATTACCTTACAACATGGATTAACTCGCCAGCTATGGAGTAATAACATAGCCACGAGCGTCTATCTTTTTACGGGGATATCATTTAATAGCTTTATGATAGCGCTGTTATTACCGAGTTTAGCTAAGTCTAACAGGTAGCTTTTTTCTAGCTCTTGCATTGACTGATCTGCTAATAATTCTTTTACCGATTGTTCTTCCCCATTTGCTATTGAAGTTTCTAAGGCTGCAAAGTTTGCAATTGAGTGTTTAATTTCATTAGTCATAATAAGTCCCGTTTGCTGTGTTTTGTTAAAGCTTCGTTTTAAAAAATATTTATATAAAACAATTGTATATTATAAGCTCGCTTTGTTAGTGAGCTATTTTATTACCTAAAAATAGCTCACTTAATTAAGCGAATTGGTATTACAGTATCACCGTACATACTGCAATTTAACTTATTGAATAACAAATAAGTCCATAAAGCTGTTTACTGGCGTATTTTCAAGCTTGGCTTGATCTTTACAAAGGGTAAATATGGTTTGGCATTGTTGGGTTGCAAGGCGTGTTGCTAAATTAGATTTGAATTTAAGCTCTAATAATGGAATGCCTTCCTCACGACGACGGCGATGACCCAAAGGGTACTGAACAACCACTTCTTCTGTTTTACTACCATCGTTAAAGAAAACTTTAATTGCATTGGCAATAGAGCGTTTGTCCGCCTCTAAGTATTCAGCTGTAAAGCGTTTATCTTCTAACACCTCCATTTTGTCGCGTAGTTTATCGATGATAGGGTGCGTGTTGTGAAAGTCGTCCTCATAATGATCGCTAGTTAAGTTCCCAAATGCCAAGGGAACAGCAATCATATATTGTAAGCAATGGTCGCGGTCAGCTGCGTTGGCAAGCGGTCCTGTTTTAGAAATAATGCGTATGGCTGACTCGTGGGTGCGGATCACTATTTTCTCAATATCGTCTAAACGCGACTTTACTTGAGGGTGCAAAATAACGGAGGCTTCTGCTGCTGTTTGCGCATGAAACTCTGCTGGAAAAGAAATTTTAAACAAAATGTTTTCCATTACATATGAACCGTAACCTTGGGAGAACGAAAACGTGCGCTGCGCTTCAGGCTTTAGTGCTTGGTCTTTATTAGTTTTGGAGAAAGAGACATCATAAAACCCCCATTGCGCAGCTGTTAATGCACTGGGTATACCCATTTCACCGCGCATTGCCATATCAGCTAAATAAACTGCTCTGGAAGTTGCATCGCCCGCAGCCCAAGATTTACGAGACCCAGTGTTTGGCGCATGACGATAAGTACGCAGTGCAGAACCATCAACCCATGCTTGAGATATGGCTGCCATTATTTGCTCTCTACTGCCCCCCATCATTTTTGTGACAACAGCCGTTGAGGCTACACGCACCAATAATACATGGCATAAGCCAACACGATTAAAAGAATTTTCTAATGCGATAACGCCTTGAATTTCATGCGCCATAATCATGGCTTCAAGTACGTCTCGCATAGTCAGGGGAGGCTGTGAATTTGCGATTCTGACTTGAGACAAGTGATCGGCTACAGCTAAAATAGCACCTAAGTTATCAGAAGGGTGCCCCCATTCAGCAGCTAACCACGTATCGTTGTAATCGAGCCAGCGGATGGTACAACCAATGTCCCACGCTGCTTTAACAGGGTCGAGTATGAGCGAGGTCCCAGGTACTCGTGCGCCATTAGGAACAACGGTCCCTTTGACAATTGGACCAAGAAGTTTGGTACATTGTGAAAACTTTAAAGCGAGCAGTCCACAGCCTAAGGTATCCATTAGACAATTACGTGCAGTGTTTAGTGCTTCTGCGCTTGATACTTCAAACGTTAATACATAATCAGCGATATCCTGGATAACACTGTCGTAATCTGGGCGAGTGTTATTATCTGTATTACTACTCATTTTGTATCCTTAATTCGTTTGTTTATATTTTACTTGGTTTCAATTTATTAGAATTCACTGAGTAAACGCTTAGGTGAACTTCATGCTTTTGCTTATCGTTTTCAAGTGGAATATAAGTTGATTCAAGCGCTATACCGTCAAGTATTAGCTCACTTTTATTATGTTTTTTATCCCCTATAATTTGCTCAATTGTAATATGGTAATAGGTGCTCTCGAAGCGATAGTCGATTGAGTAGGTGCTCCAATCCTCTGGAATACACGGTGAAATGGTTAGCTTATTTCCTGTTCGTGTTACACCTAATAAAGATTCTATTATTAGTCGGTATAACCAACCCGCAGATCCGGTATACCACGTCCAACCGCCTCGTCCAATATGCGGAGCAACGGCATAAACATCGGCGGCTACGACATAAGGTTCGCCTTTATAGGTTTCAACTTGTTCGGCGTTTTTAGCATGATTTAATGGATTGATTATATTCATCAATTCCCAGGCTCTTTTTTTGTCGCCTTGTTGAGCAAATGCCATGCTTGCCCAAATAGCGGCATGCGTATACTGCCCGCCATTTTCGCGCACGCCCGGGACGTAACCTTTTATATAACCAGGGTTCATTTTTGATTTATCAAAAGGCGGATTGAGTAATTGGATTAATTTATCATCGCTATTGACCAAATGCTGATACAAAGACGACATTGCTTGCGTAGAGCGCTCATTATTAGCTGCACCAGAGAGCACTGACCAACTTTGCGCTATTGAGTCAATAGTGCACTCTGGGCTTTGTGATGAGCCCAGCGCGGTTCCGTCGTCAAACCATGCGCGACGATACCAAGCTCCGTCCCATGCGTGTTTAGCTAGGTTACCTTGTAGTTTTTGTGCTTCATCGTCACAACGAGTAGCAAACTCTATATCGCCATGTAATGCAGCAATAGGTGAAAATTCTTGTAGTATTTTATATAAAAAGAACCCCAGCCAAACGCTTTCGCCTTTGCCGTGTATTCCAACAAGGCTCATACCGTCATTCCAATCTCCTGAGCCCATTAACGGTAAACCTTTTTCTCCAAAGTGTAAACCATGCTCAATTGCCAACACGCAATGCTGGTAAAGGCTCGACCTTGCTGCACTCACAGAGGGTAAGTCGTAATAGGATTCTTCGTCGTCTTTAAGGGGGCGACCTTCAATAAAGGGCATTAGCTCATCTAAAATAGTTATGTCATCAGTGCCTTTAATGTAACGACACGTAGCTAATGGTAGCCATAAATAATCGTCTGAACAGCGTGTTCTTACACCGCGCCCTGATGGTGGGTGCCACCAATGTTGCACATCACCTTCGCTATACTGACGTGTGGCGCAGTACAGTATGTGATCCCTTAGTAATGCAGGCGAAGCATGTATTAATGCCATGGCATCTTGTAACTGATCGCGAAAGCCAAACGCGCCACCACTTTGATAAAACCCACTGCGAGCCCAAAAGCGACATGCTAAAGTTTGGTACACAAGCCAGCCATTTGCTAATACATTCAATGCAGGGTCGGGGGTATTAACCTGCACACTGCCGAGTGTTTGCTGCCAAAAATCAGTGACTTTTTCGAGTGCAATGCGTGCTGTACCGGGTTTTCTGAGTTTTAAAGCAAGGGTACTTGCTTGCTCTTTATTTTGCGCAGCACCGAGCCTAAAAATAATTGTGCGCTCTTGTTCACTTTGCAGTTCAAAAGGGACTTGAATTGCACCGCACGGATCGAGTGCCGCTCCTAAGTTGCCAGATAAATGAGTACGAGTCATTGCCTGGGGGTCGTGTAATGTTTTATTGCGACCAATAAACTCGCTACGGTCTCCTGTTAGTGTTCGTGACATATCATCAACGTCAAAAAAAGCAACTCTGCCACCAAACTCTGAGTTATAGGCATTAGAGGCAACCAATGCACCGCTCTTAGCATCAATTTCTGTTACAAGGTGTAGCGCTGTTTTAGAACGAAGATCGCCAAGTACCCATTCAACATAACCTGTTGCACTTAGGCGCCTGGTAGTTAATGAGTTGTTTTTAATTTTTAATACCGAGTATTTTACGGCGTCGAGTGTATCTGCATACACACAAAGAGAGGATTCGATGCCGGTTTCACTGTGATCAAAGGTACTATAACCAAAGCCATGGCGGGTTATATAGGGATTAGCCCCACGTTTTGGCATCGCACAAGGTGACCAAAATTTACCTGTATCTTCATCACGTAAATAAAAGGCTTCGCCACCAGATGAGCCTGTAGTGTCTGCACTCCACGGCGTTAAACGAAACTCATGGGCGTTTTCGCTCCACGTATAAGCAAAACCATTTTCGTCAATAACGCTGCCAAAATGTGCGTTTGCTAGCACATTAACCCAAGGCAGAGGAGTTGGATTCGCTTCGGTGGTGGTAATAATATATTCGCGACCATCTTCACTAAACCCACCCAGTCCATTATTTAAAAGTAAGTTTTCTTGAGTATTGCCAAGCGCTTGATTGATTTTGGGATGTAATGCTTGAGTTGGGATTAGTCCCTTTACGTTTTTCTCTGCAAGCGTTCGACGGTTTACTTGCTCTGCCAATGTGCCACTTTGATCAATAATAATCCGCGAAACGGCTTGTAACAGTATGCGGTCTTCATTCGAAATTTGTTCTGCTGAGCGAACGAATATCCCGCCAGGGCGATCAATATAATGAGACTCAGTACCCGTTGCGATTAGCCCCATAATTTGGTCTTGCAAACCTTGTCGGTAACCAACTTGTTCTTCATTCCAAATGACTAAATCAGCGACAAGCCCTTTTAAGCGCCAATATGCATGGCATTGAATAAGTTGGCGGGCAATTTCAATATTATTACCGCTGGCTACTTTTAATAATATGATAGGTAAGTCGCCAGAAATTGAGTAGCCCCATAGTCCAGATTGTCCTCGACGATTTTGTATTAATACAGATGCGTTAGCCCGAAGAGTTGCATTGGCATACAAAATATACCCAGCCAACTGCCGGTAGAGTTGAGCATCTGCTTCATTGGCGTTAATTTGGCGTAAGGTCACATCGCTATGAGTCCATGCTAAATCAAGTGCTCGATCGGTAATGTGATGATCTTGGTATTTAGCAATTAGCGCAAGGCAAGCCTGTCTACTTTGTGCCATACCCGTTATTACATCGAGTGTTACTACACTGCCAGCAAGTAAAGTCACAGGGGCGCGAATAGCAACAATAGGATCAAGCACAGACCCTTGTTTAGCGTCAAGTTCGCCCATTTCTAGCATTGCTTGTGGTGAAACCAAAGAGCGACCTCTACCAATAAATTGCATGCGATCAGTTGTACAAGACAGGGGTCCGACTTTTGTTGTACTGCTATTGACGCGTGTTGAAAGTAAATGAAACATCCAAGGTGTTTTTTCATCAGCAGAGCGTGCACGACGAGTACATAAAATGGCATTGCCACATGGAAGTATTTCAGTTTGTACAAACAAATTACTAAATGACGGTTGCATAAGGTCGGCTGCAGGGTTTGCCATTACAACTTCTGCATAAGTGGTTATATCAATTGTACGGGTATCGGGTGAGTGATTACTTAAGCGTATACGACGAAGTTCAATATCGTCCTCCGGAGAGACAACGATTTCAGTGTAAGTTTCTATATGCTGATCGCTTCGGCGAAACTCAGCGCGACCTTCAGAAAATGATGTGCTATACGACTGGGCTGGTTTTAGCGTTGGCTGGTGGGCTGCCGACCAAAAGTCGCCTGTGGCTGTATCTCTAATATAGACAAATGTTCCCCAATTGTCGCAAGTAGGATCCTCACGCCACCGTGTAACGGCTAAGTCGGTCCAGCGGCTGTAGCCACCTCCTGCATTTGTAAGCATTACATGGTAACGACCATTTGAAAGTAGCTGTACTTGGGGTGTTGGGGTAATAGCTGGAATAGGTGGATTAACCTTTATTTTTGCATGTTCAAATAACGCCCCGCTCTCTGCGTATTGGTCTATATGAGGTTGGAATATAGATGTTTTAGGCACGCGCTCTTGTAGTAATAGCAAAGCTGATTGCAGTAAAGGGTCTGATTCAAAGCGTTTTTGCATAGGCTGGTCAAGTAAATGATATTCCAATGCAAGTAAGCTCATACCTTGATGGTGAGCCATAAAGGAGCGAATGACTGCGCTTTTTTGATCTCTGGATAAACGGGCAGGGGTGTAATCTATTGCCTCATACAATCCGTAATGTCCCTCAAGTCCACTATCAGCTAACAGTTGAAGATTTTCGCACGCGGCTTGTGGGTTAACCATTAATGCCAATGCAGACGCGTAGGGAGCGATGACGAGGTCTTCTGATAAGCCTCGTTTTAGCCCTAAACCCGGTACGCCAAAGGCATGATATTGAAAATTAAGAGAAGCATCTACCGTATTGTATGCCGACTCAGATATGCCCCACGGTACGTTTTGTCTTTTTCCATAATCAATTTGTCGGGTAACCGCTGCACGGCAAGTTTGTTCGAGCAATGTACCGTCGTAGCTAGGCATAACTAACATGGGCATAAGATACTCAAACATAGAGCCACTCCACGACACCAGCACCGGCTCGGCGCCAGCGCTGGTTAGTAGGCGACTTAGAGCGAACCAGGTTTGCTGTGGCAATTTACCTTGTGCTATAGCAATAAAACTGGCTAAACGTGCTTCAGATGCCAGTAAATCGTAAAAACTGGTGTCACGTCGATGCTCATCTACGTTATAACCAATAGCCAATAAATGGCGAGACTCATCATATAAAAATGCATATTCCATTTGTGCAAATTCAATCGCTCTGTTGGCTAATTTGTCACATTGCGAAATGCAATCTTTGGCAAGCTGTGTACTGGCTAAAGTATGAATACGTAATGAAGAAAGCCACTGAGTTTCGTCGGATGGTAATACCGATGATAAAAGCGCATCAATTGCGTTAATAGTGTCGGGGCAACGTTTAACTAATTGCTGCATTGTCAAAATATTAGAATCAAGAAATAGCAGTTTTAAGCTAACTGGCGGATTAGTTAGTTTGAGCCATGGCGAAAATAAATAGAGTTCGTTTAGGGTACGCTGGCATTGCCTGTGTAAGTCTTGAGTCCATACTTTATGCTCTTGCGACTTTGTATCTAAATCATTAGTAGCGTCTTGCTTTATATTCTCTAACAATATTCGCGCATTATTATTGAGTGTAATTAAGTGCTGTTCAACGTCATATAGATTTGTAGGCGCAGTGATACGAACAGCGTTAAGTATTGAGCTCATGGCATTAATAGCGGTATCGATAATATTGTTTTTATTTTGCTCTGAGTCTAATTGCAATGTTTTAAACAAGTTTGCCACAATAGCCAAAGTGATACTTATGCCTTCAAACATTTGTGGGTGAACAATAGGTTTAGAAGGGAGTTCTTTTAATGCTATTTGTAAAGTTAAAAGGTGACCGGCTAAGTTACCGCTATCTACTGATGAAATATAGCGCGGTGGCAAAGGTTGCAATGTTTGTGTGTCGTACCAGTTATAAAAATGCCCTTCGTGGCGCTCGAGTTTATCGAGGGTATTAAAGCAATCTTGCGTGCGTTGAATTAAATCACTTTGTACAATAAAACCAAAATCATAGGCGCTAACGTTAGCCAGTAAAGACAGACCAATATTAGTAGGCGATGTACGGTGCGCAATAACAGGACCGGCTTCCTCTTGATAGTTATCGGGAATTAACCAATGATCGTCTGCAGTGTTAAAGTGGTCGAAAAAAGCCCATGTTTTACGGGCAATAGTTTGTAAAAATAATTGTTGCTTGTCGCTCAGTGGCGCTAAATTATCGAGTTTAGGCTCACTAAACCACCATGTTATAGCCGGTGATAAAAGCCATAATAAAAGTAGAGGAAATACAGCTAATATATTTGTAAAAGTTAAGTGTAAAGGGGCAAAGTAAAGTAGCGAAGCGATTAAAGTAATCGCAATAAATGGCGCAGTCCACATAGTGTAATAACTATTTATTAAGGCATTTACTACATGATTAGATTTATGATCTGTGACATGCCACTCTAATAAACGACGTTGAGTAAACAGCATTCGACCCGCACTACGTAATATTGCGGTTAAGTTAAACACAGCCTCAAAAGGTAAACATGCTAAACGAAAACCGATTTGAATAAGTTGACGAACAAAGCACTGTAAAACATCATGCAAATGGTGGGATATCAGCATTTCTGCGGGTTTGCGCATCGACGAAATTAGCGCGCTCAGCAATGGGGGTAATAAATAAATAGCACTTATGGCAAGGGTCCATTTCAATGGATTAGCTGCTGTAAACCAACCTACCGTAAGTAATAAAAAGATTGCGAGTGGTTCGACACTTCGACGTAAATTATCAAGAATTTTCCAACGTGATAAAGGTGACAAAGGATTTTGACATTTATCGCTTCGAGTGTTTAAAACACGAGGAAGTAACCAGCGCACAATTTGCCAATCTCCTCTGATCCAGCGCTCACGCCGACACATATCAGTGTTGTAACGTGTAGGGTATTCTTCGTACAAGTGCACATCACTAATCAACCCTGATCGAGCATAGCAACCTTCGAGTAAATCATGGCTGAGTATTTGGTTTTGTGGTAAACGGTTACCAAGTGTTTGTTCAAATGCATCTATATCGTATATACCTTTACCGATAAATGAGCCTTGTGAAAAGAGGTCTTGGTATACATCGGATATTGAACGCGTATATGGGTCGATACCCGGTTCTTCACCAAATAATTGCGAGTAACGAGAAGGGTTATGTCCCGATAGACTTGCTGCCATACGTGGTTGTAAAATGCCGTAGCCGCCTACAATACATTGTCTTTTTTCATCAAATCTTGGTTGATTTAAAGGGTGCGCCATGGTCGCAACTAACTGACGGGCACAATCTCGTGGAAGTTGTGTATCGGTATCTAAAGTAATGACATATTTAACTTTTTGTATAGCGTTAATATCACCGACGATAAGTTCAAATGCATGTTCTATTGGGTTTCGAAGTAGTGCGTTTAGATCTGATAATTTTCCGCGTTTACGTTCAAACCCCATCCAAATTTGCTCTTTTGGATTCCAGGTTCGTGGGCGATGCAGTAAAAAAAAGCGACTTTCTTGCTGTAAAAGAGAAGGCTCTGCATATTTGGCATTAAGGTTTTCTATACCAAGGCGTACTTGCGATAACAACGCTTCGTCTGTGGGGAGTGTTTGTTGCTCTGCATCAGTAAAGTCGGTCAGTAGAGCAAAGTGTATATGTTGATCGCGATTACCTAAAAATCTAACTTCGAGTACTTCTAATAACTGCTCAATACTTATAGAGCTGGTAAGCATTGTGGGGATTACTACGAATGTTTTATTTTGCGCTGGTAACCCTTTTGAATAGTCCATTCTGGGTAATCGTTGTGGGTCGACTAGCAAGGTAACTATCCAGTTTACAAGTGCTGAGGCTAATTGACTTGCTCCGAATAAAGTTAAAATTATTAAAAGAATAAACTGCCAGTGAGGTATGTTATTAGGAACGACCATAGCCATAAAAGAGGCACTAATTAGGGCTGTTAAGGATATAATTGCCCCTAAATAAAGTACTAATGTTATACGCTTGGCTTGCGAAAATAACGTTTTAAAAATAGGCGTTTTTACTGTTATGCGCTGCTTTAATTGCGTAATACCTTTATCAATTAAATAGTAGCCTACATGGTTAGGCGCAAGCGTTGTGTTTGATATTGTTTGGGCTTGATCAGCCTGCAGGGCTAATTTTATTGCTTTTTTAGCTATATCGACTTCTGAAAATGAGCTTCGCTTAGCGAGTTGATCTATGATTTTTCTGTAACTATCTCGCGTGATAAAGTCCATATAACCATACACACCCTCTATATCTTGGCGCAAAATGTGTTCTACAGCGCTATGATCTTCTACAAAATCCGCCCAGTTCATCGCGGTCAACCAGCGTAAGCTACTAATGTTATTGCTAATTGAGACTTGATCAGCGGCTTGTTGCTGATTCTCTTTTTGTACTAGTTGCTCTATCGTTAAACTCGAATCAGCTAGTTGTTGTTCAATCCAAGTAAGGGGAAGTGCTAATGCCGAACCATGCCCTTGTAATAAACGAGTTAGCTCTGCTACAAAAGCGCTTTCCATAGGAGGCTTTGAGCGTGCCATGTCGGCAATAACTAAAATTAAACTATTAGGGTCTTGCTCAGCAATTTCTAACATTTGATTAGCCCACTGTTGGGCTAGATTTAGGTGCTGGCGTGCGATTATGATACGTGTACTTACGCGTTGTAGGTTTTCAATTAAGGCTAACCTTAGCATAATTGGAATGGCCCAGAGTTCACCAAGGTTAAGCGTTGTTACTGTTTGATACGCGGCTAAAAATTGCGCTAGAATTTCGCTATCTACACGCCCGTCGCCATGGGAAATTACATTTAACGCAATATCATAAACTCGCGGCATACCTAAAGAGGCACCTTGCTCTAAACGTGGCAGTTCCTGACTATAGTGCTTAGGTAAATGAAGCCGAGCGGTACGAATTTGCTCTTCAATAAGATAAAAATTATCGAGTAACCACTCACCAGAGGGCACTATAGGCTGCTTTGCTTTAACGGCAATGGTTAATAAACTATTGGCTTTAATCAGTACTTTTTCGTTTTCGTCTAGGCGCTCAAGTAGCTGATCTTGAGTGTTTTTAGCATCTAAAATATGACTTTTTGCTAGTGATTTTGCATGTTTTTCCATTTGTTCAGCACTTAAGAGCTCTGATCGAATGGGGATTTGTTCTTTTGGGGGAGCTGATTTAAGCCAAGGGAAAAATGGCGAAAGGATGTTGATAAGCTTATTTTTATTCATCGTGGTAAATACTTGAGACTAAACGTCGTAGTGAAGATATTGACGGTTAAATTTATCACTGGATTTAAAAAAAGATGTTTTAAATTATTTTGGTTATTAGAGGTGAGCAGGTAATCATTAAAAATATTCATAAAGTTTATCTTATTGTTGAATACATACATCAACATATAACAAGCTTCGTTAAGGGTCGGTTCGTCAACACACATAGTCTAATAGTAGAGCTCTATTTTGTGTTTTATAACAGTGAGTTGTCGCCATGTTATGGTGTGGATTATCTTTAAATTTCATCAACCATTATGCATATATATCAACTAAAGGCAGATAAATTTAGACTATGTGTGTTAGCGTACATATTCGCCTTGTTATATTGAGTATTTTATTATTTCAGTGAAGTACAGCTGGGAGTGTCGGCTTATATTTAAAGTGAATAAACGTATATAAAATAATAAAGGCACCTTAAAATTCTTTAATAAAAATAGAACAATTTTTATTATCAAAAAGCAACGACCTTTCATTTCTAGCGCCTAATAACTGTATAAACAAATCCGAGTTTATTATTAAAATATCCTGACTTACATACTTTCAAAGCCATTACATTTAGGTTTTATTAGTTATAAGTTGGGCATATAAAAAGGAAATTCACATTAGATGGGTCAATTGAAGAACACACTGCTTAATGCTTTATCTACTGACGCACAACACCGCATGTTTCCGCTTTTAAAGCGAGTCAATTTATCCCTTGGAGAAGTTATTTATGAAACAAGTGAAAAGCTCGATTACGTTTATTTTCCAATAGATAGTATTGTTTCATTATTGTATGTGATGATTGATGGCTCATCTGCTGAAATATCAGTTATCGGTAATGAAGGGGTGGTAGGTATAGCTGTATTTATGGGGGGAGAAAGCACTCCTAACCGGGCTATTGTGCAAAGTGCTGGTACTGCTTATCGCTTACCCGCTTGTGAATTACGCAGGCAATTTAATAGCGAGCCTGATATGCGTATGCTCATGTTACGTTACACGCAATCATTAATTACCCAAACAGCGCAAACCGCAGTTTGTAATCGTCATCATAGTATAGTGCAACAACTAAGCCGCTGGCTTTTACTATCGATTGACCGTTTACCGAGTAACAATTTAATAATGACTCAAGAGCTAATAGCAAATATGTTAGGCGTAAGACGTGAGGGAGTAACTGAGGCCGCTGGTAAACTACAAAAGCTGGGTATTATCACTTATAAACGTGGTCATATTAGTGTGATAGACCGACCTCAATTAGAGTCTCAGTCTTGCGAGTGCTATGAGGTTGTAAAAAGAGAAACAGACAGGTTGGAGTCTTATATGGAAAAAAAACCTAACGTTAGAAAACTATCCATTATCAGTTAATATATTTTGGTATCTAATAAGTTTATTTACATAAAAATGAAATCCGGTAATAGCTTCAAAACAGCCCAGCAAGTTGCTCATTGAGCCTGGGCTTTAAAATTTGTGTATGTTCTGCTGTTAGTGGGCTTTTTACATTTAACCTACTTTGGTAGTTGTCCGTCTACTTCCTTTTCAGCCTCAAGCCAATCATTTAAGTGATTGTCACCGGTAAAGTCACGATCACTCGCTAATGAGTAAGCTTTAGCTTCAATCATGTCATGTCGGCTGAGACCTTCTTTATTCAAATTAGGTTTAGTTTTTGATACTGAATTACTTGAGATGTTATTACTCATGTGATTATTCCTAAAATATTACTCGATAAAATAAAAAACTTAATACCAAATTAAAACATTGAGTGTAGTTACATTATTCTCAATCTTAAGTGGAATGTAAGCTCGATTTATCATAGTAATACCAATGTGCAATAATACTTGATCAATTTGAGGGCATAAACCTGACGCTAACTGTGTTAAAAATTTCTGATAAAGAACAACTAAATAACGAAATTTTTGCCTTGTTATCGACACGGTTTTCTTACCTCAAAATAGCTCACTTAATTAAGCAAATTGGTATAAAAGCAGTACTACGTATAGCTTAAAAGACTATTCTACAATTTGTATGACCGCTTTATCCTAATGGCTTTGCAATTTTGAGTCTGTGCCACAGCGAACATAAATTACCCATTATCTGTATTTATAGTAATTTTGAGAAGGTGACGAGTGGTAAACATATTTACTTTTATAATATGCTGTTTGGCGCGATACCGTACAGAGTCAATATTAATAAACTCATATAATAAAATATAAAGTACTTAAATTATTTTAAGGACAGCGCGTGCAAACAGTTCCCGATATCGTATTTTTACTAGATGTTGATAATACATTGCTCGATAGCGATACTATTTTAAGCCATTTGAAAGATTTTTTAGAAGGTGAATTTGGTTGTGAAAATAGTGACCATTACTGGTCTATTTTTGAAAAACTTCGTAAAGAACTCGGTTATGCCGACTATTTGGGCGCACTACAGTGTTATCGAATGGAACATTCTGATGATCCGAGACTGCATCTGATTTCTTCTTTTTTAATTAATTATCCATATAAAGAAAGGCTTTACCCTAACGCACTTGCTGTGATTGAACATTTACAACAATTTGGCCCCACCGTTATTTTGTCTGATGGCGATATTGTATTACAACCACTTAAAATTTTACGCTCCGGTTTATGGGATGCAGTGGAGGGAAGGGTGTTGATATATGTTCACAAAGAGCAAATGCTTGCAGCAATAAAAGAGCAGTACCCCGCTAAACATTATGTAATGGTAGATGATAAGTTACGTATTTTAGCTGCTATGAAAGCGCAGTGGAAAAATGATTTAACAACTATATTTCCACGTCAAGGACATTATGCCCACGATATTAAGCAGCTACTTACCTATCGAAAGGCGGATACGAGTATTGATAGTATAAGTGATTTACTCAACTACGGTTTTTCTTATAAAGTGGATTTAATTGAATACAATTTAAATTCAAATAAAAAATTGTTTTATATTGATGTGTATTGATGTGTATTGATGTGTATTGATGTGTATTGCTCTTATCTTATTTGAATTTTACCTGGGTTTTACAAATAGCATTTTGAGGAAACGTTTTTAAGTATAAAAGCAAATATCGTCCTTGAATATTTGCTTGGTAAGAGTGTTATAAAAGGCAGATTAAGACACGCTTGTTTTGGAATTTGTGCCTGTTTTAACTTTGTTTATTTTACTGTTTTAGCAATTTTCTCCCAATATGCAGCAAGTTCATAGTGATGAAAAACAGCTGCTTCAAAGTCCTGAGTTATCTCTTTATTTGACTCATATACCGGCGCATCTTTTATCGCTTTACGAACTAAATCAGTTGAAATTGAGTTGTCGAGCCATTGCACTTCGTAAATCCATGCTGACGGGATAAGTGCTTGATGTCCTCCCCACCAATTGCTCGTCTCAACAATTAGGTAACGAACCGCCCATGTATTTTCTTCAACTAAAAATCCTGATACATGGCCAATGTCTCCGTCTTTAGCGTGTATGTTATAGCCAATAATAGCTTTGCAACTACGAAGATTAGGATCCCCTTTTTGATCATGCTGACTTTTTATACTTTTATGAATTAGATTTGCGCTGCGGGCACCTTCGACACTATGTTCAAAAATGTCATTGCCAGGATATAAGGAGTAGGGATATATCCCGCTTCCCCAAAAATTAGTACCGATCCAGTAATACGGGTATCCATAGTAGTTTAGGTAATCCATTTCATGTTGTCGTGAAACGGGTTTATTAGTATCAATACCAGGACTATTTTTAACTTGGTCTTTACTGATTAAAACAGGGAAAATCTTTTCATCCCAATTTGGGTTTTGCACCGCAATAGGGGAAATTAAAACTTTGCGACTCGATAGCCACGTGCCTGTTTCTACAACAAAATAACGTATCACCCATGCTAGGTCATCAAACAAAAAATCTTTTTCTTTGCCTACAATACCGTCACTAGCAGCGATTGCACAACCTTCTAAGTCTTTCATACTACGTAACATAATAACGATCCTTTTTAGTGGGTTATTTGCATTTGTAATGCATTATTTTTGCAGTTTTTAACGCGCTTTTGCTTATCAAGTGCTTTCTTCTTATTTAGGGCACGTTTATCTTTTGAGGTTAAACATGCGCAGCCCTTTGGGTTAATTCTAGAGCGTGAGCTGGATGCGGAAGCTTTGCTCGGTTTTTACCGAGCCCGCTAGGTTGCAAACCTTGCGCCGCGATTAAATAGCCCCTAGATAGAACAAATTTCTATCTTAAAAGGTCAACAGACCCTAATGCTTATCTATAAAAAACCATGCTTTTATAAGCTGTAAAGTACAAACGATAAGTAGATTAATATTTCCAGTTTCGGCTTTTGAAAAACAAAGGTCTGTGCGCTGACGAACAAGCAATGTTATTTTTCATTGATTTTTAGGTAACGCTATAACAAGAATAATTAGAACGTGCGAAGTGTATTTTTAAAACTGACATTATATTTGAGTGTTAGCGCACGGACTCTATGCTTATTTTTGAGTAGCGTGGCTTTGTGACTGACTTTTATTCGCGCTGTAAGTGTTGATAATACTCACTTTATTCAGCTAACTTTAAATAAAGTAATCGAGCATATAATGTTAATACATAATAAAAAGAGAAAGTTGGGTACTCCAGCATTGGGGCTATATAATGTGCGCAAGTCGAGAAAACATAAATATAACACTATTTCTGGGCCGTCACCCAAAGTTGAATACGTTGCTGGTGTTTTAGCGCCAACAAGATCAAACAATGCTGTTATACGTTATATAGATTATTCAGCTAGCCGTATAGAAGCCAAAGAGGTTAGTGATATTGATGAGTTTTTAAAAACTCCTCAACCCGAGTGGGCAACAGTGAGGTGGATCCACGTGAGTAATACAGACTCTTATATTGTTGGTTTACTTCAACATCATTTCGCATTTCATACGCTCACCGCAGAAGATATTTTACATGTACCTCAGCGACCTCGTATCGAATTTTTTGACGATCATTTATTTGTTGTATTAAGCATGTTGAAGCTAGAGACGCATGAGCCCAATAATACAATCCTTGATATTGAGCAAGTTAGCTTACTTTTATATGACAATGTTTTACTGAGTTTTCAAGAAAAACCAGGAGACGTGTGGCAATCCGTTCGCGGTCGTTTGCATACAGAAAATCGTCGTATTCGCAAAAATGGTACTGGTTATTTACTTTATGCATTACTTGATGAACTGGTCGATAAATGTTTTCCGGTACTTGAACAATATGGCGATATCCTTGAGGAACTTGAAGTAACAACACTTGAAAATCCAACTCCCCACGTACTGCATCATATCCATAGTATTAAACGAGAATTGGCATTATTAAGAAGAATTGTTTGGCCTATGCGAGAGGTTATCGATCATTTGTATCGCGAGGAAGGAGGCAGAATAGATGACTCTACGCGCCCTTACCTTAGAGATGTGTATGAGCATAATATTCAAATTGTTGAAATTATTGAGTCATACCGTGAAATGGTAAGCGGTTTAAGTGAGCTATACATGTCAGCTATTTCAAATCGTATGAATGAAATTATGAAAGTGCTTACTATTATATCTTCTGTTTTTATACCGTTAACATTTATAGCTGGAATTTATGGAATGAACTTTAAATACATGCCAGAGCTAAACTGGACTTGGGCATATCCCGTTTTGTGGTGTGTTTTTATTTTGATAACGGCAGCAATGATATTTATTTTTTGGCGTAAAGGTTGGCTTAATAGAAATTAACTTTAATAGAAACAAAATTTAATAGAAACAGCAAGTAAATGCTCAATAAAACAACTACTTATGATTAACAATAATAAATGCGTACGCTAGCGAACAGAACCAATAATATCACTCACTTACACTCATTGTATTAATTGGGGTGTAAGTGTTTTGCGCTCCATATTTTAAGTGGAGATTAAAATGGGTCATGAATTTTGGAGTGAGTGGTACTCAGGTTGGGGTTGGTTTTTATGGTTTGGTATGTGGTTATTGCTCATATCGAGTTTAAGCCATTGGGGTTATAGCTACCGAACCCATAGACGCTATGGGTTAGAGTCTAATAAAACAGCAATTGATATTCTTAATGAAAGATACGCCAGCGGCGATATTGACAAAAAAGAATTCGAGCAAAAAAAACAGGACATAACTACCACTGCGTAGTTAGTGCGCTGGCTAATCCTCGCCATGCTCTTATATAGAGCATGGCTTAAGCATTTTTGGATGCGACAAGATGGAAACCCTGCATATGATTCTTCCTTCATTAACATCAAAAGAATTAGAGTTAATTGACGCATATTGGCGTGCCACGAATTACCTGTCGGTAGGTCAAATTTATTTATGCGATAACCCACTTTTAGAGCGCCCACTGATACTAAGTGATATTAAAAATATGTTGCTTGGGCACTGGGGAACAACACCCGGGCAAAATTTTATTTATGCGCATTTAAATCGCGTTATTAAAATACACGATCTAAATATGATTTATGTATCTGGCCCAGGGCATGGCGGGCAAGCTATGGTTGCTAATACCTATCTTGAGGGCACCTACAGTGAAATTTACCCTGATATAAGCCAAGATAAAGCAGGTATGCAAAAACTGTTTTTGCAGTTTTCGTTTCCCGGTGGCATTCCTAGTCATGTGTCGCCCGAGTGTCCGGGCTCGATTCATGAAGGTGGCGAGCTGGGCTATTCTTTGAGTCATTCATTTGGAGCTGTATTTGATAATCCAGACTTAATAGTTGCTTGTGTGGTGGGTGATGGTGAGGCAGAAACAGGGCCTATTGCAACTGCATGGCATTCTAATAAGTTTCTTAATCCTATCAGTGACGGTGCTGTTCTCCCTATATTGCATTTGAATGGGTATAAAATTGCGAATCCTACCGTTTTAGCGCGTATTACCCGTGAAGAATTAGAGCAATTAATGTTCGGTTATGGCTGGAGCCCTATTTTTGTTGAAGGACATGAGCCTGAGCTAATGCATCAGGCTATGGCTAAAGCACTTGATGTCGCAATACATCAAATAAAAAAAATAAAAAAAGATGCTCTCGATAATAACGATCCAACTCGTCCACGTTGGCCAATGATTATCCTCATTTCACCTAAAGGGTGGACGGGTCCAAAGCTCGTAGATGGTTTTCAGATAGAGGGAACATCGCGTGCGCATCAGGTTCCTATTTCTAGCCCATCAGCTCATCCAGATCATTTGCAATTATTAGAAAGCTGGCTGCGTAGCTATCATCCAGAAACACTTTTCGATTCACAAGGGCGTTTATTACCAGAGCTTGCTGAATTGGCCCCAACGGGGAATCGCCGTATGGGGGCAAATCCTCATGCGAATGGTGGGTTGCTGCTAGAAGATTTGCATATGCCTGATTTTCGCGATTATGCATGCGAAGTAATCTCTCCCGGTATACGAGGAATTGGTGATACCAGAGTTTTAGGTCCATTTTTGAGAGATATAGTTGAGCTTAATGACGAGCAACGTAATTTTAGAGTATTTGGACCCGACGAAACAGTATCCAATGGTTTAGGTGCACTGCTAGAGGTAACCGATAGACAGTGGAATGCAGCAACCCATAGCAACGATGAGCAGCTTTCGCCTAGTGGCAGAGTAATGGAAATGCTGAGTGAACATCAATGCGAAGGTTGGCTTGAAGGATATTTATTAACCGGCCGCCATGGTTTGTTTAATAGTTATGAAGCGTTTATTCATATTATTGACTCGATGTTTAATCAACATGCTAAATGGTTAAAAGTGGCGGCAGGTTTACCATGGCGTAAAAAAATCGCTTCACTTAATTATTTACTGGCATCGCATGTATGGCGACAAGATCACAACGGTTTTACCCATCAAGATCCGGGTTTTATCGATCATGTTATTAATAAAAAAGCTGAAATTGTGCGCGTTTATTTACCGCCTGATGCTAACTGCTTGCTGTCGGTAATGGATCATTGTTTGCGAAGTCGTCATTACGTTAATGTAGTTATTGCAGGCAAGCATCCTGCGCCGCAATGGTTAGATATGGTGGCAGCTGTTAAACATTGCGAGGCAGGGATTGGCATTTGGCAATGGGCGGGTAATAGCGTAGATGCAACACCTGATGTGGTGATGGCTTGTTGTGGTGATGTGCCTACATTGGAAACGATGGCAGCCGTTATGATTTTACTCGAGCATTTTAGTAATCTTAGAATCCGGGTTGTTAACGTGGTTGATTTGATGCGTTTACAGCCTAATACCGAACATCCTCACGGGTTAATCGCAGAGGATTTTGACACTCTGTTTACTATTAATAAGCCGGTTATTTTTGCATTTCATGGCTACCCAACGCTTATTCATAGGCTTACGTACAAGCGTAATAATCATCATAATATTCATGTTCGCGGGTATAAAGAAGAAGGCACTATTACAACTGCTTTTGATATGACGGTATTAAACGAGATTGATCGTTTTCATTTAGTGTTAGACACACTGGAACGCCTGCCAAACTTGGGTACAAAAAGAGACGCACTAAAAAAACAGCTTGAAGAAAAGCTTGTTGAGCATAAAAAATATATTAATAAGCATGGGCAAGATCTCCCTGAAATTCGTAATTGGCAGTGGCAGGCGCATCAATGAATTTTGTAGCTCAATCCACGATTAGTAAATTTGAAAATCTCGGTACAATTACCGCTATACGCGGCAGCGTAATTGACGTGCGTTTTGACACAAAGCTACCTGCGATTAATTCAATGCTTAGTGCTGGCGAAAACAAACAGTGTATTTTTGAAGTGCTAGAGCAGCGCAATGAGCATCATGTAAGAGCAATTGCGCTCACGCCTACACAAGGACTTGCGCGTGGCATGGAAGTTGTTGACAGTGGCGGACCGTTACTTACCCCTGTAGGTAAAGGAACCTTATCGAGAATGTTTGATGTGTTTGGTAACACGCTTGATGGCGGTGGTGAGCTTAAAGATGTTCAGTGGCGCTCTGTACATAATAAGCCAGTGCCATTAACCGAACGGTCAACCCAATCAGAGATTTTTGAAACTGGTATAAAAGTAATTGATCTGCTGGTGCCGTTAGAACGTGGTGGCAAAGCGGGATTGTTTGGCGGTGCAGGTGTTGGCAAAACAGTGTTATTGACTGAAATGATTCACAATATGGTGGGCAAGCACAAAGGTGTTAGCCTATTTTGTGGCATAGGTGAGCGTTGCCGTGAAGGCGAAGAGCTTTATCGCGAAATGAAAGACGCGGGCGTTTTGCCAAACATGGCGATGATTTTTGGGCAAATGAACGAGCCACCAGGGAGTCGTTTTAGGGTGGGGCATGCAGCTTTAACTATGGCTGAGTATTTTCGTGATGATGAGCAGCGAGATGTGCTGTTGCTAATCGACAATATATTTCGTTTTATTCAGGCAGGCTCTGAGGTATCGGGCTTAATGGGGCAAATGCCTTCAAGGCTTGGTTATCAGCCTACTATGGGCACAGAGCTTGCCGGCTTAGAAGAGCGAATTGCCAATACACAAAATGGTGCTATTACTTCTATTCAAGCGGTGTATGTACCTGCCGATGATTTTACCGATCCGGCCGCAGTTCATACATTTTCTCATTTATCGGCTTCTATTGTGCTCTCTCGCAAACGCGCTAGCGAAGGATTATTTCCGGCTATAGATCCCCTGCAATCTAATTCAAAAATGGCGAGCCCCGGGGTTGTGGGAGAGCGCCACTACTTACTTGCACAAAAGGTACGTAGCACCTTAGCGCAATACAATGAACTCAAAGATATTATTGCTATGTTAGGGCTTGAACAGTTATCAGTTGAGGACCGCAACATTGTTGGACGCGCAAGGCGTTTAGAGCGTTTTCTTACTCAGCCATTTTTTACAACAGAGCAATTTACTAGTTATAAAGGCAAACTTGTTAGCCTTGATGATGCGCTAGATGGGTGTGAACGCATTTTAAATGATGAATTTAAAAACGTGCCAGAGAGTGCACTTTATATGATAGGTGCCATAAGTGAGGTCAAAATAAAATCCACAGTAAATAATAATGAGGAGGCAAGTGGTGCCGCAAACTCAGATACACCTTAAATTATTGCTGCCATATGAGATATTTTTCGACAGGCATGATGTGACTCATGTTGTTGCCGAAACAAGCGAAGGATCGTACGGATTTTTACCCAATCGCCTTGACTGTGTTGCGCCACTAACCCCAGGTATTTTGACATTTAATTGCGAAAAAGACGGTGAGATATTTGTAGCCGTAGATGAGGGCGTATTAATTAAAACAGGAAACACTGTGCTGGTATCGGTGCGAAGTGCCATATTAGGTACTGATCTGGCGACACTTCGCAGCGCTGTAGATAAAGAGTTTTTGGCACTCAATGAACAAGCACAACAAGTAAGAACAGTGATGGCTAAATTAGAAAGTAGCTTTTTAAATCGTTTTCGACTTTAACCACTAAAAGCTATTTATTTATGACAAACAAAAAAGACGACCTAGGTTCAAAAGACTCACAAAGCAGTTCATCAACACTTGCAGAACAAGTAGAAATAAAAGCCCAGCGTAAGCTAAAAGCAAGGCTTAACTCTCATCAAAAAATATGGTTTGGTTTAGGAATGATGGGCCTCATTGGTTGGTCGGTTGCAGTGCCTACCATACTTGGTGCAAGTTTAGGTGTGTATATAGATTCGCATTATGAAAGCGATCATTCATGGACATTGGCTTTATTGGTGGCGGGTTTAGCACTTGGGTGCTTTAACGCGTGGCACTGGATGAGCAAAGAAGACAGCGCGATACATCAAGATCAACACGGTGATAATCAGCAAAAGGATGACGAAGATGCATGAGCTAGTCGGCGTATTAATTATTGTTAGTGTAGGTCTAATGCTTGGTGCCTTATTTTTTGGTGGCCTATGGTGGACGGTGCAAAAAAGTATGGTATCGACTCACCCAGCGCTATGGGTTGTGCTGAGTTTATTTATACGCATGGGAATTACTTTAAGTGGCTTTTATAGTGTGATGACGAGTGACTTATTATCAAGATCTTGGTTGCAATTACCACTGTGTTTATTTAGCTTTTTGATAGCCCGTTTTATTACCACTTATGTTACCCGTACTGCATCAACCTCTCATTTAGCAAAGGTGACACATCATGCACCTGAGTCCTGATACGGTTATTTATTGGCAAAATGGTTTTTTAAAACTCAATGCAACCATCGTTTTCACTTGGGTTTTAATGTTGGTTTTGGTGATTAGTTCGATATTGATAACCCGTAAGCTTTCAACCACGTTAAAGCGTTCTCGTTGGCAAAATTTTTTAGAAATTATAGTAACGGGGATCACACAACAAATTGAAGACGTAGGCTTGAATGACGCTAAAAAATACCTTGGCTTTTTAGGCACACTGTTTTTATTTTTAGTAACCGCGAGCATGTTTACCATTGTTCCGGGTTATGAGCCACCCACGGCATCGTTATCGACTACAGCAGCACTGGCGCTCACCGTATTTATTGCAGTGCCTTTATTTGGTATCAGTGAACAAGGGCTTGGCAATTACTTAAAATCTTATATGGCTCCTACTTTTATTATGTTGCCATTTAATATTATTAGCGAATTATCACGGACACTTGCTCTGGCTGTGCGGTTATTTGGCAACATGATGAGCGGGGCAATGATCATTGGCATTTTGTTAACCATTACACCCTTTATATTCCCAATCGTAATGACGGCACTGGGTTTGCTTACAGGCTTAGTACAGGCTTATATTTTTACTATTTTAGCCGCCGTTTATATTGCTGCGGCTACGCGCTCAGTAAAACCAGCCAAACAACGAGTTAATTAATCACGTATTTCTACACATCATACTTGGAGAGAACATGGATAGCATGACAATGATAGCAATGGCATCAATCGTTATTTCAGGAATTACAATTAGTTTTGGTTGTTTAGGTCCATCGCTTGGCGAAGGTAAAGCAGTAGCAACGGCATTGAGTGCATTAGCACAGCAACCTGATGCATCAGCAACTATTACGCGCACGCTCTTTGTAGGCCTTGCGATGATTGAATCGACCGCAATATACTGTTTTGTCGTGTCGATGATTCTTATTTTTGCCAATCCGTTTTGGAACTACGCTATCGCACAAGCTGCAGGAAGTTAAACCATGCTAATTGATTGGTTTACAGTTACAGCCCAAGTGGTTAATTTTTTAATTTTGGTGTGGTTACTAAAACGCTATTTATATAAACCAATTTTGCACGCTATTGATAAGCGAGAAGAGCGCATAGCCGCTGAGTTAGACGATGCTGAAACAAACCAAAATGAAGCACTGGCGGAGCGTGAAAAGTTTTTTCTGAAAAATGAAGAGTTTGAACAACAACGTACACAAAAGATGCAACAAGTAAGCGTGAGTGCTAAGCAAGCAGAGCAAACACTTATGTTAGAGGCGCAAAAAAGAGTCCAAAGCTGGGGCACTAAATATCAACAAAATATAGTAAAAGAGACTGATAATTTAAAGGAGTCTTTAAGTCGAAAAGTTAAGCAAGAGGTATTTGCTATTAGTCGCAAAACCTTAACTGAACTGGCATCAACAACTTTAGAACAACAAATATGTGAGGTGTTTACAGCCCGCTTATATAAGCTTGATGACGACAAAAAAACTACTTTAGCGCAGGCGCTAAATACAAATAGTGAATTTGTACCTGCCTTAATTCAAAGTGCGTTTGAGCTAACTGAACCTCAGCGTTTAGCACTTAAGAATGCTATTAATACTGTGTTTTCAAAAGATATTACCATTAAATTCACCACCGATGAGAGCCTTATCAGCGGGATTGAGTTATGTGTCAATGGACAAAAGCTGGTGTGGAGTATTGACGATTACTTACAATCAATCGAGCAGGAAGTTGATATGCTACTAAAACAAAAAACAGCTCAGCCTACAACTTCTCAACCTGTTGATAAGTGATGAGTAACCTTAGCGAAAACACTCAAAATAAAAACACAAAAATACACAGTTTAACAAACGCGTTTGGTGATGTGTTTAAGCACATTCAGCAAGGGCTAAAAATAGTTAACTCACAATTGAACTTACATGAAGTTGGTATTATTACCAGTGTATCAACGGGTATTGCGAAGGTGTCGGGATTACCTGGCGTTGGCTTTGAGGAACTAATTATATTTCCCGGTAATGTGCTTGGAATTGCGTTTAATATTGATGAAAAAGAAGTTGGTGTTGTGCTTTTAGGTGAATACGCCCACTTACAAGCTGGGGATGAAGTGCGCCGCAGTGGTCGTGTAATGGATGTAGCGGTTGGCAATGCGCTATTAGGGCGAGTGATAAACCCACTTGGCGAGGCACTAGACGGTGGAAGCGTTATACAAACTGAGCAGCGTTTACCAATAGAGCGTCCAGCTGCACCAATTATGGACCGCTCTCCTGTTACTACGCCTTTGCAAACCGGACTTATTGTAATCGATGCGATGATTCCAATAGGGCGAGGACAACGAGAGCTTATTTTAGGTGACAGGCAAACAGGTAAAACAGCTATAGCCATAGACACGATTTTAAATCAGCGAGAACAAAATGTAATTTGTATTTATTGCGCTATTGGCCAGCGGGCATCAACAGTTGCTAAATCAATAGCAATATTACGCGCGCAAAATGCAATGGCTTATACGGTTGTTGTTGCAACAGAGGGTAATGAACCACCGGGCTTACAGTATATAGCGCCTTACGCTGCAACCAGTATTGCAGAATATTTTATGGAGCAAGGACGTGATGTACTTATTGTATATGACGATTTAACTAAGCACGCAAGAGCTTACCGCGAGTTGTCTTTGTTGTTACGACGACCACCCGGACGAGAAGCATTTCCTGGGGATATTTTTTATATTCATTCACGATTACTAGAGCGTGCGACCCATTTAAATAAAGAACGTGGCGGTGGTTCCTTGACCGCACTCCCCATTATAGAGACCGAAGCTCAAAATATTTCAGCCTATATTCCAACTAATTTAATTTCGATTACCGACGGACAAATTTATTTATCACCCTCATTATTTGCTCTAGGTGTATTACCAGCCGTTGACGTTGGTAAGTCGGTTTCTCGTGTGGGCGGTAAAGCACAGCGTGCTGCGTTTCGTGCAGTTGCTGGCGATTTAAAGCTTGCATATGCTCAATTTGAAGAGCTAGAAACCTTTGCTCGTTTTGGTGCCCGACTTGATGATGATACACGGCGTATAATTGAACATGGACGGCGTATTCGAGCGAGCTTACATCAATCTGAATCATCACCTATGCCAGTGCCTGAGCAAATTATGCTATTACTCGCACTCAGTAATGGCTTTTTAGATTCGATTGAACTGCTAAAAATAAACGACGCAAAAAATATTCTTAAAAAAGCAGTTGCGCAGTTAGACGATACTTTATGTGATAGATTTGATACCGCTAAAAGCTTAAGTGATGACGATCGACAAACAATTGTTGAGTTGGCTAAGCGCGCACTTGTTGATTTTGAGCCTGAAAAGAAGGCAATAACAACATGAGCAATAGTGCCGCTAATTTACGCCATAAAATAGCCAGTGCAAGTGATTTACAAGGCGTGGTAAAAACGATGAAGGCACTTGCTGCCTCGAGTATTGGGCAATATGAAAAATCGATTAGCTCATTGACCGATTACTACCGGGCAGTTGAGTTAGGATTAAGTGCGAGTTTGCGTGATGACATGTCATTTCAATTTTCACCACAACCCAAAAATTTAAATGAAAGCAGAGCGGGTGTGATCATATTCGGCTCAGATCAAGGGTTGGTAGGGCAATTTAATGAAAGTATTACCGACTTTACAATTAAAGCGCTAAGTAACGAGACCCAGCCACCTCTAATTTGGGTGGTAGGCGCACGTGCTGCATCTCGACTTACCGATGCCGGCTTTAATTTAGTAAAAGTATACACAGTGCCAGTGAGTGTTCACGATATAGATACCTTAGTTAGGCAAATTCAAATAGACAGTGAATCAAGCTTAGTTCTTAATCCTGGTTGCCGTGTATTGGTGTTTTATAATCAACCTAAACAAGGCGCGCTTTATGAATGTGTGTCTCAGCGATTACTCCCACTTGACGAGCAATGGCGAGATAATTTTAAAAATATTTTATGGCCAACTAAAGCTTTGCCAGAAGTACTCTGCAAGCACTCTACAACAATAAGAGCATTGATCCGCGAGTATATTTTTATTTCTCTCTATCGTGCATGTGCCGAGTCGTTGGTCAGCGAAAATAGCAGCCGTCTTGGCGCAATGCAACGCGCTGAAAAAAATATTGAAGAGCTACTTGATAAGCTTTCGAGTGAGTTTAATACTCTGCGTCAAAGTACCATTGACGAGGAGTTGAGTGATGTACTTGCAGGTTATGAATTACTAAATAAAATAGACTAGGGGCTGTTGATCTTAGAGGTTGAATTTGAAGCTCTATGTGTTTTTTTAATCAAAACATCGCCTATACAGTGCGGTTATTGACTCTTTGTAACTCGATTTTTACTTATTCTTACAAAAATGTAAGCCATTAGAGTAACGCAGAAGCCGCTACCGAGCCCGCTAGGTTACAAATCGCGCACGATTACCCCCCTGTAAATTGAATGAATTTTAATCATGAAATGTCAACAAAACTCACAAGGATAATTTACAAGAAATAAAGCTATAACCTGGTTGTAAGCGATCGTTAATTAATGATTAACTGTTGAAGTTGAGTGTTCAAGAGTGGGTAGTGCTTTTTCTTTGAGGTATTTTATTATTGTTTTGAACTGGTATGACTGAGTGGATTCGAACTGCTGACCCTTGGACCGGGTGATCAAGAGTGGGTAGTGCTTTTCTTTTGGTTTTTTATTACTTTGATTTGGTACGACTGAGTGGATTCGAACCACTGACCCTTGCACCGGGTGATCAAGAGTAGGTAGTGCTTTTTCTTTGGATTTTTATTGCTTTGAATTGGTACGACTGAGTGGATCCGAACTGCTGACCCTTGGACCGGGTGATTAAGAGTAGGTAGTGCTTTTTCTTTGGTTTTTTTATTACTTTGAATTGGTACGACTGAGTGGATCCGAACTGCTGACCCTTGGACCGGGTGATTAAGAGTAGGTAGTGCTTTTTCTTTGGTTTTTTTATTACTTTGAATTGGTACGACTGAGTGGATCCGAACTGCTGACCCTTGGACCGGGTGATTAAGAGTAGGTAGTGCTTTTTCTTTGGTTTTTTTATTACTTTGAATTGGTACGACTGAGTGGATCCGAACTGCTGACCCTTGGACCGGGTATCAAGAGTGGGTAGTGCTTTTACTTAGGTTTTTTTCATTACTTTGAAGTGGTACGACTGAGTGGATTCGAACCACCGACCCCTACCATGTCAAGGTAGTGCTCTAACCAACTGAGCTACAGTCGTACAATTTTTGAATTCTTAAATAAATTTATTCTGTGATATTAGAATAAATTTGGTACGACTGAGTGGATTCGAACTACTGACCTTTGGACCGGGTGATCAAGAGTAGGTAGTGCTTTTTCCTTCAGATGTACTTTTATTTATTTTACTTAAATTTTGGTACGAATGAGTGGATTCGAACTACTGACCTTTGGACCGGGTGATCAAGAGTAGGTAGTGCTTTTTCCTTCAGATGTACTTTTATTTATTTTACTTAAATGTTGGTACGACTGAGTGGATTCGAACCACCGACCCCTACCATGTCAAGGTAGTGCTCTAACCAACTGAGCTACAGTCGTATTACTTTATTTAAGTAGGTGTTAATTGCTTAACAACGGCGGCTAATATATAGCGTGGCGGTTGGTGAATCAAGCAAGTTTGTTGTTTTTGAGTTTATTTGCCGTTTTTTTATTCATATTGGGCTTATTTCACACGTTTTATAAAATACTTGCCACCAAACCACATGTTTTTTAGCTGAGCTTTTTAGTAAGTTCAGTAAGTTACTTGTCGAGTCCGTTTTGACTAAGTTATTAATTTGAGGGCTTGAGATACTTTCGTTAAACCAAAGCTCATTATAAAGCGGTTGTAGTGCCTCTAGATAACCAGTTAACTGCGCTTGATAGGGCTGAATTTCTTTTAGGTAAAACTTTTGAAATACGTTGCTTATGATTTTTGCGTTTTTATTATTTTTATCCTGTGGGCACAGCGTATTAAAGTTTAATGTTTTTACAAACTGCGTGGCGTTGTTATTTAACACTACCTGCTTGCGGACCGATTGAATGAGTGCCTGGTTAAATTGAAATTTATTAAGCTGCTCGAGTGCACTAAAAATAGAATTGCTATTAATTTCACTAAATTCTTTAGCCTTAATTTGTTGCTTAATGAGTACAAGTTGCTTTAGCGCAAGTACGGTATCACTAAAACCAGCAGGTTCAGTAGTAAGCTCGTTTGAAGTGAGTTGCCAAGTACGATTTAGCTCAGGCTCTTTAAATAACATGGTGTTAAAAAAGTGCATTAGGTGTATTTGTTTGTAGTTTTTGGCTGCGAGTATTTTTGTGTAACTAGGACTATTTTTATCAAGCGTGTTTAAGCAAACCTGTGCACTTTTAATAAAGTTTATTTGATATTTTAATTGCCCAGCAGCGCTGGCGGTTTTTCCTAATTGGTTATTATGCTCACTTATAAGCACGTTAAGCTTACATTGGCTAATGCCTGCAAGCTCAACAATGCTCAGTGTTAAGTCACTTTGTGCTATTGGGGTAGGCTGCAGTAAGGGGAGTTGCTTGAGTGGCGCAGGCTGTGTTGGGCTTGTATCAACTGTGCTACTTAAGCGTTCAATATAAGTAACGTTTATACTACTTTGTGGTTTGTTGCAGCCAGTAAGCGTTAAAAAACACATTACCAGCAAAGTAGCTGGTAATGTTTTAAGGCTGAGTTTATTAGTTTTGATTGAGTGCATCAATTTTAAGAAATTCATATTTTAGACGTTTTTTTACCGTTAGCATTAATAAAATAGCAGCGACACTAAGTCCCACTATTATCCCAGTCCAGAAACCGTGTGGCCCCATAGCTGGCACAATTATGTCTGTTCTTGCCAATACGTAACCTAAACAAAAGCCGATTAACCAATACGATATAAACGTAATATACGATATAGGCGTGGTGTATTTTAACCCACGGAGTATGCCATTTGCTGCAACTTGAAGTGCATCAGGTAATTGGTAAATACACGCTAAAATCATAATTGATGAAGCCAATGCCATAACAGCAGGGCTGTCGGTATACAGTTGGCTAATTAAATCACGACCGGCAAACGTAATAAGCGCTAAAAATAACGCCACAGCAATGGCTAAAATATAGCTGGTAGAAACCGCAACTTTTAATTGAGTCATGTTCTTTTGGCCGTATAAGTTACCTATACGAATGCTGATAGCGATTGATAGGCTCAGCGGCATCATAAATAGCAATGTAGTTACACTGGCTGCTATTTGATGCCCCGATATAGCTACTGCACCTAAATGCGCTATAAATAGCGGTATACACGCAAATAAAGTGACTTCAAAAAAGGTGGCGAGTGAAATTGGTATACCTAACTTAGTAATAATACCAATGGTAGTGAAATTAGGTTTTTCGAATGATGAAAGCAGGCCTTTAGCATCTACTTTTTTACTCATTTGGCAGTAAGTGACTTGTGCTATTGCCATAACAGTTAAAACAATTGCAGTGGCAATGCCACAGCCCGCGCCGCCATAAGCAGGAAAACCAAATAAGCCATTTATGAAAATATAATTTACCGGAATATTAACAGCTAAACCTAATAGGCTTATGTAAAACGCGGGCTTGGTCATTCCCATACCTTCGGTAACGTTTCTGTATACCGTAAAAATTAAAAATCCAAATACACCCCATTTCACAAAGTGAATGTAGTCAATGGCAAGGTTTGCAATTGCAGGCGTTGTATCGAGCTTAAAAATAATAGCATCTGCTAAATGGGCAATTCCAAAGCCTGTAAAGCTCAAAATAGCGGTTAAATAAAGCGCTTGTTGAAAATAGTGGCTAATGCCTTTGCGGTCATCACTGCCCGAAAACTGCGCAATAATACCAGTAAGCGCTAATAAAATACCTTGAAGGCCAAGTAATAAAGGGTTCCATATTCCTGTTGCAATAGACAGTGCAGCTAAGTCAGTAGGGCTAACTTGACCTGCCATAATTGTGTCGACGACCGACATTAAAATAAGTGTAACTTGCGCTAAAAAAACAGGTAAAGCGAGGGAAAGTAAACGCTTGGCTTCCCAATTGCAAAAGGTCATAAAAACAGCTAGTTGATAAAATAGGGCGTAATTGTAATCTATTGGGGTTTAAATAAAAATCACAGTAGTGAATGATTTTATGAGTTGATACGTTAAACTAGCACTTTGTAATAATTTAAAGTGATTTTATGTTTACAGGAATAGTGCAAACGCAAGCTACGGTGGTCTCTAAGACTCAAACAGACGGTGTTTTACGCTTAGTTGTATCGGTGAGCGATGAGTACGTTAAGCATTTAGATTTAGGCGCAAGTATTGCTATTAATGGCTGTTGTTTAACAGTTGTGCAAGTTGAGCTAAGTAATCACGATGTGGTAGCGCAAGTGCATTTTGATGTGATTGACGAAACCCTAAAGTTAACTAATTTAGGACTGCTTGAGTTAGGTAGTTTAGTTAATTACGAACGCTCTGTTACGTTTGGTACTGAGCTAGGTGGGCATATAGTGTCTGGGCATATTCATTGTACGTCACAAATTTCTCAAATAGTGAAGCTTGAGAATAACTGTAAAATTCAATTAAGCCTGCCAAAAGAGTGGCAAAAGTATGTGTTATATAAAGGGTTTGTTGCGATAAATGGCGCAAGCTTAACCGTGGGCGAAGTTGATGAACAAGGTTTTTGGTTACACCTAATTCCGGAAACGCTCGCCATTACAAACATTGGTGCAGCGCAAGTGGGTGACAAGTTTAATATTGAAGTTGATCAGCAAACTTACACTATTGTAAATACGGTAGAAAACTACTTACGCCATCAGGCTTAAGTTAAAATATTTGTTCGTCGTCACTGTCTACGTGTAGCTCTAACTTATTGTTAGCATGATCTATATGCATATTTAAATGAATTGGGTTACAGCAGGCAGTGCAATCTTCTATGTAGTCTTGATCGCCCATGCTTGCGTCTAAGTCTAAATGTATGTGGTGTCCGCAGTGTGGGCACGTTATTCGTTGTGATAAAAAATCTTTCATAATCACTCCAGTTATAAATAATTAAGTTAGATTCAACTTAATTGCTTACAGATGAACGCCTACTTACTCATTAAATATAGTGCTGAAATGCAGCTTATGACACTTATTTTATACCTTCAAATACCAGCTTTTCTATATGTTGTTTAGCTTCAGTAAGATAGTGACCGGCAAAGATGTTAGCGTGATTTAAAATAGGGTATAGCTGGTATATTAACTTACGTTTTTCGTAATTTTGAGAAAGCGGGTAGTGCTGGTTATAGGCGCTATAAAAGTCTTTTGGCAGTGGCGCAAATAGTTCGCTCATTGCAATATCCACTTCCCGATCACCATAATAACAAGCGGGGTTAAATACCGTTGGCTCTGCTTTTAAAAAGCCCATATTTCCTCGCCAAAAATCGCCATGCAGTAATGAGGGCTCAACTTGATGACTATGCAGCTGTTCTTTAACGGCATTAATTAAGCGCTCGGGTTCAATAAAGTTAATGCCTTTTTCAGCGAGTAACTGTAATTGCCACCCTATACGTTCTTCGGCGTAAAATACATCCCATTTTTTGTGCCATCGGTTGGGTTGTATGGTAGTGGCTATGTAATTGTCTACATCAAAGCCAAACATGGCTTGGTCGTGTTTTTGATGCATTTTAGCGAGGCTGCTTCCCATAGTTGCCCACGTGTTGTGGGGTTGTTTATCTAAAATAAGCCACTGTAAAACAATAAATGAAAACTCTATATTTGCACCGGTTGTAATACATTCAGGGACTTTAAAATTACTATTTTGCGCCAAAAGCTTTAAGCCAATAAATTCACTTTCTAAACGCTCGAGTTCGTTTTTTAATGCTATTTTAACGAAGAAGTTATGCGTACCATTGGTAATATGAAATAGTTTGTCGGTATTTGTACTTTGTAATTGGCGTTTATAGGTGTGTTTAAAGTCAAAATTAATAGCTTGGCTGATGTGCTCATTTACTGTTTTCCACATAATAATTGTTCACCTTTTAAACAGATACTTAAACTATGGCAAAAAGAGATTAATTTAACAATCTAATCGTTGTAAAATTGGCGGCTAGGTTTAAATAAATAATTACAACGACTGTAATGGAGTAAAAATGAACAAAAGTTTAATAACCAATTTGCTAGCGGGTTTATGTGTTGTTGTAGGTTTTATGTTCAACCAAGCAATTGTGTTATCAGTTGGTTTATTTGCACTTTCTGGCGCGGTAACTAATTTATTAGCGATTCATATGTTGTTCGAAAAAGTCCCTTTTTTATATGGCTCAGGCGTTATAGCGCTTAAGTTTGAAAGCTTTAAAATCGCAATTAGAAACTTAATATTAACGGAGTTTTTTTCAGAGCAAAAAATTAATAATTTACTTAATAAAGCGCAGCCCAATATCGACTTTGAGCCAATAATTAGCAATGTTGATTTAAACCCTGCATTCGACAATTTGTTAGAGGTAATAGAGCAATCTCAGTTTGGTAGCATGCTTGGGATGTTTGGCGGCACAGCAGCAATAGAGCCAATGCGTGAAAAGTTTATTAAAAAAATGCAATTGTCGCTTAGTGAGATTTCCCAAACTGACGACTTTAAAGCATTAGTAAGCCAAACACTTTCACAAGGTAATAGCGCAGAGAGCCTACATAAAACGGTGCTTAAACTAGTTGATGAGCGCTTAGATGAGCTTACCCCAAAAATGGTTAAAGAGATTATTCAAACCATGATCCGCGAGCACTTAGGCTGGCTTGTTGTGTGGGGTGGTGTGTTTGGTGGCTTGTTTGGTTTAATAGCGGCCGTGATTTAAATATAACTACTGATACCAATTAAAAAAATAATCATTTTATCGCATTAAATAGCGCACTTACTGCGTTAAAAATTGTTCGTGTACGAGTGCATGGATGCAAGAGATAGAGCAATGCAGGGAGTAATTAGTGATAGTAACTACACGTTATAATTTCGCCTTATTATTGCGCTACTTTATTAGCGCAATAATAGATAACTAATTTAATGCAATTGGTATGACTTATTTTTTCAGGCTGTTATTATCGCCCCCATAATTTAGTCGTGTTTTTTAGGAGCAACGGTGAGCAAAACGTTAGCCAGTTATTATCAGCAAGCATACGCTTGCGATCAGCAGCATTTTAACCAGTGTTTTTATTGTGGCTGTGAAGCGACAGAGCGCGACCATTGTCCGCCGCTGCATATGCTACAAAGCATTGTTGATTTAGGTGAAGAGGCTGACTTTATATCTATTCCTGCGTGTTATGAGTGCCATGCACTTTTACATAACGAAAGGCTGATGACGATTGATGAGCGCTTTACTAAAATGAAAAAAAAGCTTGCCACCAAATATGCAAAACCACTGCGTGTTTATAACATGTGGGAAGAAAACGAACTTGGCGACATGAGCGACGAGTTTGCGCATAGTATTGCAGCGGGTATGAAATTAGGAAAAGAAGCCGCTGAGCGTTTAGCGTTTACTGGTTTTAGTTATGCCACAGAAGATGCCAAAGTAGCAGTACGTGAAAAAACAAAAGAGTTTGATGTAGAGGGCATGATATTTACCGACTTTAAAGAGGCGCTAAACTATTGCATTAATGATTTAAACGTACAAAAAAGTGACTTTTATAAAATTTTGGTTGAAGACTACCAAGGGGATTTTAATAAAGCGCTAAGCCAGTATCGTCATCGTCATGACAAAGTAACTGCAGCTAAAGATGGTAATACAATTATTAAAGATTTTTCAAAGCTACATAAGCAAAACTCTGATTTTGTAACGCGTACGGTTAAGCACTTTATTAGTAAAGATCCATCGCTTACAACCGAAGGTGCGCTTGAAAAGTTGTATAACAATTATATAAAGAAATAATTACAGATATTCATCTTAATTAACTGCGTTTTCACCTGTTTTTTTGGCTTTATTCCTTAGCTTTCGCTAAAGTAGCAAAAAAACAGGAGATCCAAACAACATGCAAAAATTTGCACCTTCTTTATTAGCAGTTGGCTTAGCTGCTGCACTTGTAGGTTGCCAAGAAAACGGCCCGCAAGACGATAAAATAACAATCAACAAAAATCCTTACCCAAGCACTTATCAGCCCGTTTCTACATCAAGCACACTTATTACAAATGCAACAGTACTTACAGGTACTGGTGAGCGTTTAGATGATGCTGATGTATTACTTGTTGATGGTAAAGTACAACAAGTTGGTAAAGACTTAACTGCTACTGCTGATATTACAATTGATGCACAAGGCAAATGGGTAACACCGGGTATTATTGACGTACATTCACATTTAGGTGCATACCCAAGCCCGTCGGTTGAGTCGCATCAAGATGGTAACGAAATGACCAGCCCTAACACTGCAGAAGTGTGGGTTGAGCATTCTGTTTGGCCACAAGATCCTGGCTTTAACCGTGCACGCGAAGGCGGCATTACTTCTCTACAAATTTTACCAGGCTCAGCTAACTTATTTGGTGGACGCGGCGTTACGCTTAAAAACGTCCCTGCACACACTATGCAAGGTATGAAATTTCCAGAGGCGCCGTATGGTTTAAAGATGGCGTGTGGTGAAAACCCTAAACGTGTTTATGGTCGTCAAGGTGTATTGCCTTCAACCCGTATGGGTAATATGGCAGGTTATCGTATGGCGTGGGCTGAAGCCGCTGAGTACAAACGTGCATGGGATAAGTACGATGCCGATTATGAAGCAGGTTTGAACCCAGAAGCACCAGTACGTGATATTAAACACGATACGCTTCGTGGTGTGCTTGAAGGCGAAGTACGTATTCATAATCATTGTTATAAAGCTGAAGAAATGGCAATGATGATTGACCTGTCAAAAGAATTTAATTACGACGCGGGTACATTCCATCACGGTGTAGAAGCATATAAAATTGCTGACCTACTTGCCCAAAATGGTTCGTGTGCTGCACTTTGGCCAGACTGGTGGGGCTTTAAAATGGAAGCCTACGACATGGTTCAAGAAAACGTAGCTATTGTTGATGCTGTTAAAAATTCATGTGCAGTTGTTCACTCAGATTCAGATACCACTATTCAGCGCTTAAACCAAGAAGCTGGCAAGGTTATGTACCGTGCTAACGAAAACGGTTTTGATATTTCTGAGCAACACGCTATTAAATGGATCACGGCTAACGCTGCTAAGTCGTTAGGTATTGATGACAAAACAGGTTCACTAGAAGCGGGTAAGCAGGGCGATGTTGTTATTTGGAATCAAAGCCCATTTAGTGTTTATGCTAAAGCTGAACAAGTGTTTGTTGATGGTGCAAAAGTTTACGATAGAAACGACAGCGCGTATCAAGCAACAAGTGATTTTATGTTAGGTCAACAATAAGGAGCACCCAGAATGAAAAATTTATCACGTTCGTTTTCGCTTTCTCTGGTTGCTGCAGGATTATTAGCATCTGGTGCTGTAAGCGCACAATCGCTAGCAATTATTAATGCAACATTACATACGTCATCTGATCAAGGTGTATTAGAAGCAGCAAGCATTGTAATGACAGATGGTAAAATCACAGCGATTAACCCAACTGAAATTAAAGTAGATCAAATTATTGATGCAAAGGGCCAAATTGTAACCCCTGGCTTTATTGCAAGTGTAAATCAACTTGGTTTAGTTGAAGTAAGTGCAGTTGCAGGCTCTCGCGATGCAGGCGAGGAAAAAGCCGGTATTGATTTTGACGTAAGTCTTGCTTACAACGCACATTCAAGCTTAATTCCTTACGCTCGTAAAGGCGGTGTAACACGCGATGTCATTACCCCTCATGGTGGTGATAGCATTTTTTCAGGCCTTGCTAGTGTTGTTGATTTAAGTGGTAGTTTTGACAGCAACATGCAAAAACAAGCTGCTTTAATTGTTTACTTAGGTGAGCGTAGTAAAGGTTCTCGTGCTTTTACTTTGCAAACACTTATTAATAAGCTTGATGAGCACAAAAGTAAGGCCGGTAAAAAAGCTAAAAAAGATGACGATAAGCCAAGCACTGAAGACAAAGTAATGGCAAAAGTTCTCAGTGGCGAAATGCCATTAGTGGTTGGCGTATCGCGTGCGGCAGATATTATTGAGCTTATTAAAGTAAAAGAGCAATTTGGTATTAACTTAGTACTTAACGGTGCGCAAGACGCTGTTGTAGTTAAAGAGCGCGTTGCTAAAGCAAATATCCCAGTAATTATTAGTGCAATGGATAGCTTACCAGCAAGTTTTGATTCACTTCATGCGAGTTTAGATAATGCAGGCGTGCTTGAAAAAGCAGGCGTAAAAGTATTATTAACGGTAGGCGGCGATGCAAGCCACAATATTTACCAGCTGCGTTTTGATGCTGGTAATGCTGTATCGTACGGTATGAGCCAAGAAGGTGCGTTAAAAGCGGTTACATCAAACGTTGCTGATGTATTTGGTATTAATGCCGGTAGCCTTGAGGTAGGTAAATCAGCTGACGTAGTAATGTGGAGTAATGACCCGTTTGAACTAAGCAGCCACGTGAACAAAATGTTTATTAATGGGGTTGAGGTATCTACACAATCTCGCCAAGATAAACTGCGTGACCGTTATATGACAGATTCAAAAATGCCACGTGCTTATACCAACCCGCAATAATACTTAATCAATTTGAGGGATTAAATCTGACGGTAACTGCGTTAAAAATTTCTGATATAGAGCAACTAAATAACGAAATTTTTGCCTTGTTATCGACAAGATTTTCTTGCCTCAAAGTTGATCACTTAATTAAGCGAATTGGTATGATACTAAATAATTAATTAAATAAATAAATTTAATTATTCAAAGGCCGCTATTTTATAAATAGCGGCCTTTTTGTTTGTAAAATTTAGACATAAAAAAGCCGCTTACTTTTACAAGTAAGCGGCTTTTAAATTTAAACCAATATTTATACTAATTTAGCAAGAATATCGTTAAATGTAGTGCTTGGACGCATCGCTTTAAAGGCTGCATCATCGTTAGGCTGGAAGTAACCGCCTAAATCAACTGCAGGGCCTTGCGCATCGTTAAGTTCACTTACGATTTGTTCTTTATTAGACTCAAGGTCGCTAGCAATTTGAGTAAACTGTGCTTTAAGTTCACTGTCATCATTTTGCTTAGCAAGTTCTTGTGCCCAGAATAAAGATAGGAAGAAATGAGAACCACGGTTATCAATTTCTTTCACTTTACGTGAAGGAGACTTGTTTTCTGCTAAGAAAGTACCAGTCGCTTTATCTAGTGTATCAGCAAGAACTTGTGCCTTGTTGTTACCCGTAGTTACGCTTAGGTGCTCAAGAGATGCAGCAAGTGCTAAAAATTCACCTAAAGAATCCCAACGTAAGTGGTTTTCTTTTTCGAATTGTTGAACATGCTTAGGTGCAGAACCACCCGCGCCAGTTTCAAATAATCCACCACCGTTCATAAGTGGAACAATTGAAAGCATTTTAGCACTCGTACCTAGCTCTAAAATTGGGAATAAATCTGTAAGGTAATCACGTAAAACGTTACCTGTTACAGAAATAGTGTCTTTACCTTCTTTAATACGCGCTAGTGAAAACAATGTTGCTTCAAGCGGTGCTAAAATTTGAATATCTAGGCCAGCTGTATCGTGATCTGGTAGATATTTATTTACTTTTTTGATTAGCTCTGCATCATGTGCACGGTTTTCGTCTAACCAGAAAATAGCTGGAACGCCTGTTGCGCGTGCACGATTTACTGCAAGCTTAACCCAATCTTGGATTGGTGCGTCTTTAACCTGACACATGCGCCAAATATCGCCTTGCTCAACACTGTGCTCAAGTAATGTATTACCATTTGCATCAACAACACGGATAGAACCGTCAGCTTTAGCTTCAAACGTTTTATCGTGTGAACCGTATTCTTCAGCTTTTTGAGCCATAAGGCCAACGTTAGGTACGCTACCCATAGTTGTTGGATCAAACGCGCCATTTACTTTACAAAAATCAATAGTTGCTTGGTAAATACCTGAGTAACAACGATCTGGAATTACAAAGCTAGTGTCTTGTAATTTACCATCGTTATTCCACATTTGACCGCTTGAACGGATTGCAGCAGGCATAGACGCATCGATAATCACGTCACTTGGTACGTGTAGGTTTGTAATGCCGCGGTCAGAATCAACCATAGCAATAGCAGGGCGGCTGGCGTAAACAGCTTGAATGTCTGCTTCGATTTCTTCGCGCTTAGCATCGTCTAATGTTTGAATTTTAGAATATACATCGCCTAAACCATTATTTACATCAACACCTAGCTCTTCAAAAAGCTCACCGTGTTTGGCAAATACATCTTTGTAGAATACTTTTACAGCGTGACCAAAGATAATTGGATCAGATACTTTCATCATTGTCGCTTTCATGTGAAGCGAGAATAAAACACCTTTTTCTTTAGCAGCGTCAATTTCAGCAGCTAAGAAAGCTTGAAGCTTAGAAGCGCTGATGCTTGATGCATCAATAACTTCGCCAGCTAAAAGAGGCGTGCTTTGTTTAAGTACAGAAACGTCGCCGTTAGTTGCAACATGTTCAATACGTACATCAGTGGCTGTATCAACAGTTACAGACTTTTCTGAACCAAAGAAGTCGCCTTCGCTCATGCTTGCAACATAAGACTCTGAATCTTTGCTCCACGCACCCATTGAATGCGGGTTGTTACGTGCATATTTTTTTACAGAACCTGGTGCGCGACGATCAGAGTTACCTTCACGTAGTACTGGGTTTACTGCACTGCCTTTGATTTTGTCGTAAGCAGCTTGAATTGCTTTTTCTTCATCATTTTTAGGTTCAACAGGGTATTCTGGAAGAGCGTAACCTTTTGCTTGAAGCTCTTTAATTACAGCGCGAAGCTGTGGTACAGATGCACTGATGTTTGGTAATTTGATGATGTTTGCTTCTGGTGTTTTAGCAAGCTCGCCAAGTTCAGCAAGTGCATCACCAATGCGTTGTTCTTGTGTTAAATAATCAGGGAAGCTAGCAATTACACGACCTGCTAATGAGATATCGCGAGTTTCAACTTCAACACCGGCCGCATTTGTATATGCTTGGATGATCGGTAGCAACGAGTAAGTTGCTAGTGCCGGAGCTTCGTCCGTTTTTGTATAGATAATTTTTGATGTCATCATCATTCCTAGATAGTAGACCGAAAAGGTCTTATTCAACAATGCAAAGAAAATCATTACTAATGAGTGAGTACATATTATTAAACAAGTTAATGAATACATACGCTCGTAATGAATAGTTTGTTAGGTGTTGGTACTCAGCGTTGCTCTTTTATAAAAGCAGAATAGTCACACCTGACGAACTGGAATTGTATTTATAGCTAAAAAATTAACAAAAATAAATCAGCCTTTAGCCTAGTACATATAAAAGAGGCGACAAGTTGGATTAGTTGCTGCGTTAATACGCAATTTTTAGCACCAAGAGTGTAACAAGCTTAAATAAAAAGGGCTAGAGGTTGAGCATGCCCAATAAGCAGTTAAACAATCAACTCTTAGAACATTGGGGTATATAAAATAAATTCAAGGAAAAGGGTTGAATTTGAATGAAAAGAGGCAATAAATAGGGGAGAAGAGATAAGTTAGTATGCTTAAGGAATTAAGCGAGGATCTTAAAAGGTCACTCGCTTTAGTCGAACAAAACAATAGTCACTCAATAATGTCACCATCTGGGGCAATATTTTTAGCGTGTAGACCTTTAGGTCCTTGTTCTAATTCGAATGTTACATCTTGACCAGCTTTAAGCGTTTTATAACCGTCCATTACAATTGTTGAGTAATGAGCGAAAATATCATTCTCGCAGCCGTCTTCTACGATGAAACCAAAACCTTTAGCGTTGTTGAACCATTTAACTTTACCGCAAGCCATACTTCTACATCCTTCAATAAGTTGACTAATTTAGTTATTCTAAATTGTATTATTTGCTAGACTGACTAAGGTTTAATCAATCTACGTTTGACTGTAGTTTATTTAGCCAACCAGTCAAGTGTTTTGAGTTATTTTTTTAACATTTTATTTATTTTTTATTCAAGTTTGCTTGAGTTACAAAGACAAGACTATATTTAATTATGAGTGGTATGAAAGATTCAGGTGTTATCGATACAGTTCGCGACAGCGAAAAGCAAAAGCTACAGCCGCCGCGAAAATATAAAGTTGTTTTAAATAACGACGACTACACGCCGATGGACTTTGTAATAGAAGTTTTAACGACGTTTTTTAATATGGATAGCGATAGAGCAACCGACGTGATGCTTCAGGTTCATGAAAAAGGTAAGGGTATATGTGGTGTTTACAGCGCTGACGTAGCCCACACCAAAGCTGAACAAGTTAACCGCTACGCGCGTGATAACGAGCATCCACTGCTTTGTAGTTGTGAGCAGGAATAAATACCAATTTAATACAATTGGTATAAATACCAATTAGGGTGATCAAACATCCGATTGTTGTGGTATAAATTATTATCTCAGTAAGGGGTTGCCAATGCTAAACAAAGACTTAGAACTCACATTAAATGCCGCGTTTCGTGAAGCGCGCACTCGCCGTCATGAGTTTATGACCGTAGAGCACCTTTTACTTGCGCTGTTAGATAATCCTTCTGCAGGAGAAGCCCTAAACGCGTGTGGTGTTAATATTTCTGGTTTAAAAACCGAATTATTAGAATTTATTGACGAAACAACACCTGTCATTCCAGATTTAGAAGAAGAGCGTGAAACTCAGCCAACACTTGGTTTTCAACGTGTATTACAACGCGCTGTATTTCATGTGCAATCGTCAGGTAAAAATGAAGTTACTGGCGTAAATGTGCTAGTTGCTATTTTTTCTGAGCAAGAAAGCCAAGCTGTATATTTACTTAAAAAGCATGATGTATCGCGTTTAGATATCGTTAACTTTATTTCGCATGGAATTTCTAAAGCAGATGATGATTTAGGCAACGACAGCGACGATATTCATGATGAAGTGCAAGAAGTTCAAAATGAAGAAGCAAGCAAGCTAGACAGCTTTACAACTAACTTAAACGTTCAAGCAAGTGAAGGTAACATTGACCCACTGATCGGGCGCGACAGCGAAGTAGAGCGCACGGTACAAGTATTGTGTCGTCGTAAAAAGAATAATCCATTACTTGTTGGTGAAGCGGGCGTTGGTAAAACAGCAATTGCTGAAGGCTTAGCGTATCGTATTGTTAATAAGCAAGTACCAGAAGTAATTGCAGACGCTGTTGTGTACTCGCTAGATATGGGTGCGTTACTTGCGGGTACTAAATATCGTGGCGACTTTGAAAAGCGCTTTAAAAGCTTACTTAAAGAGCTGCAAGCTGAGCCAGGCTCTATTTTATTTATTGATGAAATACATACCATAATTGGTGCCGGCGCGGCGTCTGGTGGTGTTATGGACGCATCAAACTTGCTTAAACCACTCCTTTCAAGTGGTAAGCTACGTTGTATGGGTTCAACAACTTACAATGAGTATAAAAATATTTTTGAGAAAGACCGTGCATTAGTTCGTCGCTTTCAAAAAATTGATGTACTTGAGCCAAGTGTTGCCGATACCACTAAAATATTAAACGGCTTAAAAGAGCGTTACGAAGAGCACCATGGTATTCGTTACACTCAAAAAGCATTAAAAGCAGCTGCAGAACTCAGTGCTAAATACATTAATGAGCGTCACTTGCCAGATAAAGCAATAGATGTAATTGATGAAGCCGGTGCAAGTCAGCGCCTGCAACCTAGCTCTAAACGTAAAAAAACCATTGGTGTGGCAGATATAGAACTAATTATATCTAAAATGGCACGTATTCCTGCGCAAAGCGTCTCGTCAACAGATAAAGAAACGCTTAAAAACTTAGACCGTAACCTTAAAATGCTCGTGTTTGGGCAAGATCAATCTATTGACGCACTTACATCAGCTATTCGTTTATCTCGCTCTGGTTTATCGAGCGAAGAAAAGCCAGTAGGTTCGTTTTTGTTTGCAGGGCCTACCGGTGTGGGTAAAACAGAAGTAACTAAGCAACTTGCTAAATGTATGGGTGTTGAGTTTATTCGTTTTGATATGTCGGAATATGTAGAACGCCATGCAATTAGTCGATTAATTGGTGCTCCACCAGGGTATGTTGGTTTTGAGCAAGGTGGTTTATTAACAGAAGCAGTTATTAAAAATCCACATGCTGTTGTACTTTTAGATGAGATTGAAAAAGCGCATCCAGACATTTACAACATTTTGCTACAGGTTATGGATCACGGTACGTTGACCGATAATAACGGCCGTAAAGCTGACTTTAGAAATGTAGTGGTTGTAATGACTACCAATGCGGGCGTACAAGAAACTACGCGTAAGTCGATTGGTTTTACAGAGCAAGATCATACGCACGATGCAATGGGTGCAATTAATAAAGTATTTTCACCAGAATTTAGAAACCGTTTAGATAACATCATTTGGTTTAATCACCTTGAACGTGAAGTTATTTTACTGGTGGTTGATAAGTTTATTGTGGAACTGCAAGCGCAGCTTGATAAAAAATCAGTTAACCTTGAGCTTACGTCTAAAGCACGTGAGTGGTTGGCAGATAAAGGCTACGATAAAGCAATGGGTGCACGTCCAATGGCACGTGTTATTCAAGAAGAGCTTAAAAAGCAATTAGCTAACGAAATACTGTTTGGTGAACTTGTTGATGGCGGTACGGTTAAAGTATCAGTTAAAGACAAGAAGATTCGCTTTGATTACGAGAGTAATTTAACACCAGCGTAAAACGTTAATTAAATAATTTAGTTAAATAAAATGGCCCGCTACATAATAGCGGGCCATTTTTTTGCCCTTTTTATAGGCAACAAAAAACCCAGTAAAAACTGGGCTTTTTGTTTATTAAATGTAATTGCTAGTCAATGTCTATCAATTACATTTAATAAACGCTTAAAGCTAGTAAAACACTAGCCAAAAACTAAATCTCGTTTACGCACTTACTTAGCGAGCACGGAATACGATACGACCCTTTGATAAATCGTAAGGAGTCATTTCTACCGTTACTTTATCGCCGGTTAAAATACGGATATAGTTTTTGCGCATTTTGCCTGAAATATGAGCCACAACTACGTGACCATTTTCTAGCTCAACTCGGAACATTGTATTTGGTAAAGTATCAAGGACTGTGCCTTGCATTTCGATTACGTCTTCTTTCGCCATGTTTAGCGTAACACCTCTTTAATAGTTAAACGCTGCAGATTTTGCCCAAAATACTCCAATAAGTAAAGGCGCAGGGGCTATATTTGCAAATTAAATAGCCACCCACTCATCATTGAGGTGTTTTTGAGCAGGTAAAAACTGAGTTTTGTACTTCATTTTGTCGCATTCATCAATTTGATAGCCCAAGTACACGTATTGCTTATTTTGCTCTTTAGCAAACTTTAGCTGCTCTAATATCATCACAGAGCCTAAACTATAGTGTTCAAAGTCGGGGTCGAAAAAGGTATAAATTGCAGAAATAGCGCTATTCATACAATCAGTTACGGCAACTGCGACTAAAGTATCTTGGTGCCACAGTTCAATAAATGTGATCTTGAGCCAACTACAAAGCAAAAAACTTTGAAACTGTTCTTTTTCAGGAGGATACATACTTCCATCCTGATGACGCATCGTTATGTATTTACTATAGAGCGGATAATACTCAGGTCGCTCTTGCGTTGAATATTTTACCTCAAACTGTGTTTTTGCTTTGTTTAGTTTACGTTTTTGCGATTTTGAGGGCATAAAGTCTTGTGCTAATACACGTACAGAACTACATGCGCTGCATATTGGGCAGTGCGGACGGTATATTTGGTTACCACTGCGACGAAACCCTAAGCCTAATAATGACTCAAATTTGTCGGTGCTGTAGCAACTGGGATCAAGAATAACTAAAAGTTGCTCTTGTCTGTTGGGTAAATAACTACAGTCAAACTCTTGGGTTAAACCAACACGTGCAGGAAGTTGCTCATTCATAGATTGCGTCAAGTTCTTGTGGCTCCCACATAATAGGGTTAACAGTATAGTTATGTGCCGCTTTTAGTTTAGTCAAAAATGTGGAACGGGGGATTACTTGTGCACCCAGGGTCATTAAATAAGGGTTTTCTAACTGGCAATCAATAAAATGTGCATTATGGCGTTTAAGCCAATTTACCAGTGCCCACATAGCAAGCTTAGAGCAATTGGTTTGATGATGAAACATCGACTCTCCACAAAAAACACCATTTTGCATAATGCCGTATAAGCCACCTGCAAGCTCTCCGTTACTCCACACCTCTAAACTATGTGCAATGCCAGCATTGTGTGCATTAACGTAAGCGTCGAGCATGTCAGAGGTGATCCAGGTGCCATCGGTATCAAGGCGTTGATCGCGACAGGCTTCTATCACCTCTTCAAAGGCATTATTAATGGTTACTCTTACAGGGTGCTTTTTTAAATGCTTACGCAGGCTCTTACTTATATGAAAATCATTAAGCTCAAAAATGCCTCGCTCGCTGGGAGACCACCACATAATAGGCTCATCTTCACTAAACCAAGGGAATACTCCGCTTTTGTAGGCATTACTTAGGCGAGGTAAACTCAAATCTCCGCCAATTGCTAACAAGCCATCAGGGGATTCTAATGCGTATTCCGGATTGGGGAATGCTATATCGTTTTCGCTTAATTGGTATAGCTGATTTCTCATACAGTACTTATTTTATAATTGATCGTAAAAGTGTAACTATATTTTAGGCATAAAAAAAGGGCTGAATAATCAGCCCTATAATAATTTATTTAATTGCTTATAAATTATCTAAGAAACGCTCTGCATCAAGGGCAGCCATACAGCCTGTACCTGCTGATGTGATTGCTTGACGGTAAATGTGGTCTGACACATCACCTGCAGCAAAAACGCCTTCTACGCTTGTTTGAGTCGCGTTACCGTGAAGGCCTGACTCTACAACTAAGTAGCCATCTTTCATTTCTAGTTGACCAACAAACATATCAGTATTTGGCTTGTGGCCAATAGCAATAAATACGCCGGCTAAATCGAGCTCTTCAGTTGCATCAGAGTGTGCATCTTTAATACGAACGCCGGTTACGCCCATTTGGTCGCCTAATACTTCGTCAAGCGTGCGGTTGTAATGCATTACTACATTACCGTTAGCTGCTTTTTCAGCAAGACGATCTGCTAGTATTTTTTCACTGCGGAAACTATCACGACGATGAATAACATGTACTTCGTCAGCAATGTTAGATAAGTAAAGCGCTTCTTCAACCGCTGTATTACCACCACCAACAACCGCTACTTTTTGGCCTTTATAGAAAAAGCCGTCACACGTAGCACATGCCGAAACACCACGGCCTTGGAAATTAGTTTCAGACTCTAGACCTAAGTATTTAGCAGACGCACCCGTTGCAATGATTAATGCATCACATGTGTAAGTACCTTGGTCGCCAGTTAGCGTGAAAGGGCGCTTAGATACATCTACTTTATTGATGTGATCGAATATGATTTCAGTTTCAAAGCGCTCAGCGTGCTCTTTCATACGATCCATTAACGCAGGACCTGTTAAGCCGTGTGCATCACCAGGCCAGTTTTCAACTTCAGTAGTGGTTGTTAACTGACCACCTTGTTGAATGCCTGTAATTAAAACAGGGTTTAAATTTGCACGTGCTGCATATACTGCGGCAGTATAACCAGCTGGGCCAGAGCCTAAAATTAGTAGCTTACAATGTTTTGCTTCAGTCATTATTTTTCCTAAACGTTTAATACTGTGTTCAATATGCTCATTAATGCGCTTGATTCTAAGAAAAACAAGGCAGATGTAAACAAAATCCGCGATTATTTTTTTTCTCAAATCGAAAAGCTGTGCAGTATTGTGTACTAGAGCTCTATGCTTTTACAGCTAATATGTCAAAGTAGCTCAATAAATAGACTAACAGGCAATAAAACAGCGTTAATTCATGACCCCTTTGATTTTTTTTGTTATGTTTTACCTAATTTTATTTGTCACTGATAGATTATGTGACCTAAGCAAATAGGCAACTATGTTATTTTGGCAGGAAAAACCCGCATTCGGGTTGACTTCAAAAGACGTTAACGTCTTAACCAATGCGCAAGATTACCGAACGCAATTGCTACGTTTGATAGCTAACGCAAAAAAACGAATTTATATTACGGCGTTGTATTTACAAGATGACGAAGCAGGTCGCGAAATTTTAGAAGCGCTGCATCGTGTGTCATTGGCAAACCCCGCACTTGAGGTAAAAGTGCTGGTGGATTTTCATCGTGCGCAACGTGGATTAATTGGCGCTGATAAATCAGACGGTAACGCAAGTTTATACTGTGACGATTTAGAAAAGTTTAAATCGAACGTACAAGTTTATGGCGTACCTGTAAAAGCTAAAGAATTGTTTGGCGTATTGCATTTAAAAGGTTTTGTAATTGACGACACCTTACTTTACAGCGGCGCAAGTTTAAATAACGTGTACTTGCAGCATAACGAACGCTACAGACTCGATCGCTACTTTTTAATAACGCAGAGCGAACTGTGTGACTCAGTAGTTGATTTTATTGAGACAAAGCTACTTAGTTCAGTGGCTGTGCCACGCATTGACACACGACCGCTTAAGCGTTTGCACGACTTTAAGCTTGATCAAAAGCAATTAATGCGTGATTTAAAAGTCGCAAGTTATAACGCAGCAGAGCAGCTAAATACGAAAGCATTAGGTATTCGCTTATTTTTAGGGCTTGGGCGTCGTAATAACGAGTTAAATCGTTTAATAAAAGCGTTATTTGATACAACAGAGCAAGAGCTTGTGTTGTATACGCCATACTTCAATTTTCCGGCACCGCTTATGCGATCGCTGCGCCGATTATTAAAGCAAGGCAAGCAAGTGACTATTGTTGTAGGCGATAAAACAGCAAATGACTTTTATTTACCGCCAAGCGAGCCGTTTAGTAAAATAGGGGCATTACCTTATTTATACGAAACTATTTTGCATAAATTTGTAAAAACGCAAAAGCGCCATATCGATAACGGTAATTTAAATGTGTATCTGTGGAAAGATGAAAGCAATTCGTTTCATTTAAAAGGTATTTGTTCAGATAGAACAAAGCATTTACTGAGCGGGCATAACTTAAATCCGCGTGCATGGGGTCTTGATATCGAAAACGGTATTTTAATAGAAGATCCAGAGCAAACAATTATGGATGCTATTGATAACGAAAAGCAGGAAATTTTACAACACTGCCGACGTTTAACAGGCCCAGATGATTTAGAAACGATGGATGATTATCCGCAGCCAGTTAAAAAACTACTTGGCCAAGCTAAGCGCGTAAAAGTAGATTTTATAATTAAGCGTTTTATCTAAATAAGCTTATATAAATCTGAAATTTAAATATAAAAAAAGCAGCTAATTAGCTGCTTTTTTTATGGGTTGTAGTTAGGTAGCTACATTACTTAATACCAACCTAACCACAAAACGCTAAATTATGCGTTTTCTACCGCTGTGCGTGGGTCAACATATTCCATGTTGAACGCTTCAGCTACTTCTTTGTAAGTTACTTGGCCTTTAATTACGTTTAAGCCTTTTAAGAAGTGAGCGTCATCTAGTAACGCCTTTTTATAACCTTTGTTTGCAAGGTTAATGATGAAAGGCAATGTTGCATTGTTAAGTGCAAACGTAGATGTGCGTGGAACAGCACCTGGCATGTTAGCAACACAGTAGTGAACAACTTCATCAACGATGAAAGTAGGATCAGCATGCGTAGTTGCTTTAGAAGTAGCAATACAGCCACCTTGGTCGATTGCAACGTCAACAATTGCAGAACCAGGTTTCATTGCTTTAATGTGCTCAGCAGTTACTAGTTTAGGTGCAGCTGCACCTGGGATTAGTACGCCACCAATTACTAAATCAGCTTCTAGTACGTGTTTTTCTAGTGCATCAGCAGTTGAGTAAATAGCTTTAACTTTATTACCAAATTGCGCGTCTAGTGCACGTAATACGTCGATGTTACGATCAAGAACGACAACTTCAGCACCAAGGCCAACAGCCATTTGCGCTGCACTTCGACCAACCATGCCGCCGCCAATGATAACAACTTTAGCAGCTTCAACGCCTGGTACGCCACCTAGTAGCATGCCACGACCGTGGTTAGATTTTTCTAGCGCTTGTGCACCAGCTTGAATAGACATACGACCAGCAACTTCGCTCATAGGAGCAAGAAGCGGTAAACCACCGCGAGAGTCAGTTACAGTTTCGTATGCAATACAAATGGCTTTGCTTTTTACAAGGTCTTCAGTTTGTGGAAGATCAGGTGCAAGGTGTAAGTAAGTGAAAAGAATTTGGTCTTCACGTAACATTGCACGTTCAACAGCTTGTGGCTCTTTTACTTTTACAATCATGTCTGCTTTAGCGAAAACGTCAGCAGCAGTTGCTAAAATTTCAGCACCCGCTAGCGTGTAATCTTCGTTAGTAAAACCAATACCCATGCCTGCATCAGTTTCTACAATCACTTGATGACCGTGGTTTACTAATTCACGAACACTCGCAGGAACCATACCTACACGGTATTCATGGTTTTTAATTTCTTTAGGAACACCAATAATCATATCATTTGCCTTATTAAGAACGGATTAACATTTTTCACTATTATATTCATCATAAGCCCGTGTGTCTCACCTTTTTTAAAGTCAAATCTAGTGTTATCATCTATATAACAAAAATAAACAGCATAAAAAACTAGTTGGCACTATGCATCAGTTATTAGATAGAATTGACCGTAAAATTTTAATGGAATTACAGCACGATGGACGCCTTTCAAATGTTGAACTGGCCAGACGAGTTGGCCTAAGCGCCACGCCCTGTCTGGAGCGAGTGAAAAAGCTAGAACGAGAAGGCTACATACTTGGCTATAAAGCAGTGGTCGATCCAGCTAAGCTTGGGCAAGGTTTATCGGTGTATGTAGAAGTAACAATTACTAAAACATCTCCCGACGTATTTGATGAGTTTAGTGCGGCCGTTAAAAAGCACGAAGAAATTATCGAATGTCATTTAGTATCGGGTAATTTTGATTTTTTACTTAAAACGCGCGTAAATGATATGTCAGAATACCGTGGTGTATTAGGTGACATATTATTAAAATTGCCTAACGTTAGTGAAAGCCGAACTTATGTAGTAATGGAAGAAGTAAAAGGTGAAGAAGGCGTAATTATTCGTCCTTATATTACTTAAGGTTATTTATATTAGCTGCGTCATTTGCTTATATAAGCTCAAATTATAAAAACTTGTTCATAATCAGGCCATCAAGGTTAAGATAAAGTGCAACAAATTGCATTTCCTGCTAAGGTATTTCACTGCTAAGTAAGTGTGAATAAAAATAGAATAATAAAGAGGAATAGGGAACTATGCGCCTAAACGGTGTGCAAAGACTATTAGAAACAGGGCTGATTATCAGCACCTTTACGGCAATATTTATTTTATGTGCCTTGATCAGCTTTGATCCAGCAGATGCTGCATGGTCGCAAACTAGTTTTAGCGAAGTAAGCAATATCACAGGAGCAGCCGGTGCATGGATAGCCGACATTTTATTACTCACCTTTGGTTGGTTGGCTTACTTAGTGCCAGCGGCCATTCAGCTATTTGGCTACTTGCTATTTAAACAACCTCACCGCATTTTACAGCTTGATTACACCACCTTAGCGCTGCGTGTTATTGGTTTTGCTTTATTTATCACCTCAGCTACCGCTATTAGTAGTATCAATTTTGACGATATTTATAACTTTTCCTCTGGTGGGGTAGTGGGCGATGTTATTGCATCAGCCATGATGCCTGCGTTTAACTTTACCGGTACATCTATATTATTGCTGTGTTTCTTTTTTGCCGGGCTTACCTTATTAACAGGTGTATCGTGGGTTGATTTTGTAGATTACCTTGGCGATTTAATGGTTAGGTTTTACCGCTTTATTGTATCGTACGCGAAAGGCTGGATGCACCGAGAACATGCTGCGGGCAAAGCAAATAATTACGATGAAGTAGACGCCCATTTTGAAGACGATATAAAAGAGCAAATAGAGCTGTCTACATCAGCTAAAAAAGCAGATAAACAAAAAGCAATTAATAAACCGCAAACGCCATTTAGCGAGCCACAAATTAGTGACGATTTTATGCCGTTTGACGAGCTTGACGACATACTCGATCAAGAAATTGGCTTTAGCGCCATAGACGACGAACCAATGGACACGGCCGCTGCATTAAACGCGCTTGACCAAAGCCCAGTTGTAGAGCCAGAAAAACCAGTTACAACAGTTGTATCGCCAGCAAGACCAATGCCTAAATCAAAAGCGCAATATCAACCACCGCCAACGGCTAAAGAAAAGTTTGAGCAGTTATTAACGCAAGAGCCACCACCGGGGCCATTACCGTCGCTCGATTTACTCGACAGACCGGACAAAGCTAAAAACCCAATTTCGCAAGAAGAGCTCGATACAGTATCGCGCCTAGTAGAGACAAAACTACTCGACTTTAACGTACAGGCTAAAGTTGTAGCGGTATACCCAGGCCCTGTTGTTACACGCTTTGAGCTAGATTTAGCGCCAGGTATTAAGGTGTCTAAAATTACAGGTTTAGCAAAAGATTTAGCCCGTTCGCTTTCGGCAATTAGTGTGCGTGTTGTAGAAGTTATACCGGGTAAAACGTATGTTGGTATTGAGCTTCCTAATAAACACCGCGAAATAGTACGTTTGTCAGAAGTAATAAACGCGCCTAAATTTGAGCAAAATCCATCGCCACTTACCATGGTGCTAGGTAAAGACATTGCCGGTCAGCCTGTCTGTGCTGATTTAGGTAAAATGCCACACTTACTGGTGGCCGGTACAACCGGTTCAGGTAAATCAGTGGGCGTTAATGTCATGATAGTAAGCTTGTTGTACAAATCGGGTCCTGACGATGTACGTATGATTATGATTGACCCTAAAATGCTTGAGCTATCAGTATACGAAGGCATTCCGCATTTATTGTGTGAAGTAGTCACCGACATGAAAGAAGCCGCCAACGCACTGCGTTGGTGTGTGGGCGAAATGGAACGTCGTTATAAATTAATGTCAGCATTGGGTGTGCGTAACTTAAAAGGTTACAACCAAAAAGTGCTTGAAGCCAATGAAGCGGGTTATCCAATTCTTGACCCATTATTTAAAGACACCGATGGAATGAAAGAAGGCCCGGAAGAACTTGGTAAGTTACCAAGTATTGTTGTAGTAATTGACGAGTTTGCCGACATGATGATGATTGTTGGTAAAAAAGTAGAAGAGCTGATTGCCCGCATAGCCCAAAAAGCACGTGCGGCAGGTATTCATTTAATACTGGCAACGCAGCGCCCTTCGGTAGATGTAATAACCGGTTTAATTAAAGCAAATATACCAACACGTATGGCGTTTCAGGTGTCTAGCAAAATAGACTCGCGTACCATACTTGACCAGCAAGGCGCAGAAAACTTACTGGGTATGGGCGATATGCTTTATTTACCACCAGGCACTAGCGTACCAGAGCGTGTACATGGCGCGTTTGTAGACGACCATGAAGTACACGCCGTAGTAAACGATTGGAAAGCGCGTGCTAAGCCAAATTACGTTGATGAAATACTCAATGGTGATGCCAGTGAAGATATTTTATTGCCAGGTGAAGCAAGCGAAAATGCAGACGAAGAGAACGATCCGTTATACGACGAAGCCGTGTCGTTTGTAATTGAAACCGGCAAGGTATCAGTATCGTCAGTGCAACGTAAACTGCGTGTTGGCTATAATCGCGCAGCACGTTTAGTAGAACAAATGGAAACATCGGGTATCGTGAGTTCACCAGGTCATAACGGCGCTCGCGATGTATTAGTACCTAATGGAGCAAATTAATGAAAAAATTTAACGCCTTATTATTAGTGTTAGGCAGCGTACTTGCCGCACCAAGCTTTGCTGACGACAGCCAAGCATTACAAGACAGACTTGCCACTTTGAAAAGCTTTAAAGCGCAGTTTGCACAAAAAGTAACAGACAAAGAAGGCCAAGCGGTTATGCAAGGCGAGGGCACAATAGCCCTTCAACAGCCTATGATGATTCGCTGGCAGCAAACAAACCCAGACGATACATTATTTGTATCAAACGGCGATAAAACCTATTACTTCGACAGCTTTGCTGAGCAAGTAACAATTATGAAAACCAGCAGCCTAATCGACTCAACACCATTTGTGCTACTTACATCAAAAGACCCAGCACAGTGGGAAAAATACAGCGTACTTGCAACAAATACAGGCTTTAGCGTAACGCCAAATAAAGGCGTAGAAAGCCAAGTAGAACAACTTGATATAGCGTTTGCGGGTAACGAGCAAGGCCTTGCTAAACTAGTCGTTACCGACAACTCAGGGCAGCTATCGTCATTTACGTTTAACAATGCCCAAGTTAATACGCCGCTTGATAAAAGCACTTTTGAATTTACGCCTCCTGAAGGTGTTGAAATAGACGATCAGAGTAACGGTGAGTAATTTAGGATTTAATTTTGGGCCCGATGTACGGCCACTTGCTGCGCGTATGCGCCCCACAACGCTTGACGAGTACATTGGTCAGCAACACTTATTAAGTGCTGATAAACCACTGCATCAAGCCATTGTTGCAGGGCGATGCCATAGTTTAATTTTATGGGGCCCACCGGGTGTAGGTAAAACAACACTTGCGCAAATAATTGCCAACCATGCTGATGCCTCACTTATACAAATGTCGGCGGTAACCGCAGGCGTAAAAGATATACGTGACAGCGTAACCCAAGCGCGCGATAACCTAGAAAGCCGTGGCCAACGCACCCTTATGTTTGTTGACGAGGTTCATCGCTTTAATAAATCCCAACAAGATGCGTTTTTACCGCACATAGAAGACGGCACCTTTATATTTGTAGGTGCAACCACCGAAAACCCATCGTTTGCCCTTAATAACGCTATATTGTCGCGTGCACGCGTGTATGTTTTAAAATCGCTTGCCGATGCCGACTTATATACCGTAATAGAACGTGCACTTAAACAAGACGAGCAGCTAAGCCAAAAACACATCACTATTGCCGACAACGCTAAAAAGGCACTATGCCAAGCAAGTGGCGGCGATGCGCGTAAAGTACTTAATTTACTAGAACAAGCGGTTGATTTAACAACCGAGCAAAACGGTCAATACAACGTAGACGAGCACGTACTTAGCCAAGTGTTACCGACGCATTTAGCTAAATACGATAAAGGTGGCGATGAATTTTACGATTTAATATCAGCCTTTCACAAATCAGTACGTGGTAGCTCCCCCGATGGTGCGCTGTATTGGTATTGCCGAATTTTAGCTGGTGGCGGCGACCCTTTGTATGTAGCAAGGCGTTTACTTGCCATTGCAACAGAGGATATAGGTAACGCCGATCCGCGCGCGATGGAAGTGGCCTTAAATGCGTGGGATATATTTCAGCGAGTAGGGCCCGGCGAAGGCGAACGTGCAATTGCACAAGCCACATTGTATTTAGCCAGCGCACCCAAAAGTAATGCGGTGTATATGGCGTTTAATCAAGCCAAAGCAGACGCTCAAAACGAGCCAAGTTACCCAGTGCCAGAGCATTTACGTAATGCGCCAACTAACTTAATGAAAGACTTAGGTTACGGCGCTGAATATCGCTATGCGCACAATGAAGAAGGCGCATTTGCCGCAGGAGAAAAATACTTACCACCAGAAATGGACGGTAAAGAATATTACTTACCGAGCGAGCGCGGACTTGAACAAAAAATTAAACAAAAACTCGATTACCTAAAAGAGCGCGATGCGCAAAGCCCACTTAAACGATACGAAAATGATTAAACTTTATATGATGATCGCCCTTGGCGGAGCCTCAGGTGCGTGTTTACGGTTTTTTATTAGCGAAAGCATGCTAAAACTCCTCGGTAGGGGATTCCCTTTTGGCACGTTGACGGTTAATATTCTGGGTTCATTGTTAATGGGCATTTTGTACGGTTTGATAGATAAAGAAATTATCACCGCAAGCCCCGCTAAAACCCTTATCGGTATTGGCTTTTTAGGTGCATTAACCACCTTTTCAACATTCTCAATGGACTCGTTGTTGTTATTACAACAAGGTCACTTTATTAAAATGGCCCTCAATATCATCTTAAACGTGATGGTGTGTATTTTTATGGCTTGGCTGGGCCTTCAGCTAGTAATGCAAAAAGGTTAAAAAACTAACATGTTAGATTCTAAATTTTTACGTCAAGACATCGAACAAACTGCAGCACGTTTAGCAGCGCGCGGTTACGAACTCGATGTAGCGACGGTCACGGCACTTGAAGAAAAACGCAAAACATTACAAGTAAAAACGCAAGAACTTCAAAGTCAACGTAATGCAAGCGCAAAAGCAATTGGTCAAGCCAAAGCAAAAGGCGAAGACGCACAGCCACTACTTGATGCAGTGGCTAACTTAGGCAGTGAGCTAGACGCCGCTAAAACAGAGCAAGATGAAGTATTAGCCGCAATTAACGACATTGCTTTAGCAATTCCAAACTTGCCAGACGAGTCGGTACCCGCCGGTAAAGACGAAGACGACAACGTTGAAATTTTAACGTGGGGCACACCTAAAAAATTCGATTTTGAAGTTAAAGACCACGTAGATGTAGGGCAAGACCTAAACGGTTTAGATTTTGAAATGGGCGTTAAAATTAGTGGCGCACGCTTTACTGTAATGCGTGGCCAAGTAGCGCGTATGCACCGTGCACTAACGCAATTTATGCTAGATACACACGCTGATAAAAACGGCTACACAGAAATGTATGTACCGTACCTAGTAAATAGCGCAAGCCTTTACGGCACGAGCCAACTACCTAAATTTGCGGGCGATTTATTCCACACATTAGGCCTTGTAAATGACGACGGCGAACAACAAGCCGGCTTTAGCTTAATTCCTACAGCTGAAGTACCGCTTACAAACAGCGCACGCGACGAAATTTACGATGAAAGCGATTTACCAATTCGCTTAGTTGCTCACACTCCGTGTTTTAGAAGTGAAGCAGGCAGCTATGGTCGCGATACACGTGGCCTAATTCGTCAGCACCAGTTTGATAAAGTTGAACTTGTACAACTTGTAAAACCAGAAGACTCAATGGCAACGCTTGAAGAGTTAACAGGTCACGCAGAGCAAATACTACAAGCATTAGAACTTCCGTACCGTAAAGTAATTTTATGTATGGGCGACATGGGCTTTGGCTCAGCTAAAACATACGATTTAGAAGTATGGTTACCTGCGCAAGACACATACCGTGAAATTTCGTCTTGTTCAAACATGGCTGACTTTCAGGCGCGTAGAATGCAAGCACGTTTTCGTCGTGAAGGTGTTAAAAAGCCAGAGTTACTACATACACTAAATGGTTCAGGCTTAGCCGTTGGCCGTACACTAGTAGCCATACTAGAAAACTACCAACAAGCCGATGGCACAGTAGTAGTACCAGAAGTATTACGCCCATACATGGGTGGACTTGAAGTGATTGGTAAACAATAAAAATCAAGTTTAAGTTAAGCAAGCTTTAAGCTTGTAAATCTTAAGACGAAAGCCGCTGTTTGCAATGAACAGCGGCTTTTTTGTTTAGGTTAAAGGCAAAAGCTTAGAGAAAAATTTAAGTTATCTTATTAATAACATCGCTTACACCTATTTTATGGCTCATTACTTTTTTGTCCGATATTACTGATCTCTACCATTTTGGGGTATTTCTACATCAAGGAAACTTAAATATCGGCTAACTAGTTGTTTACAAGTCCTTATTAGCTGGTTAAATTAGAACCTTTGTAATATTTGGACATTTGTCGGTTTATAAAGCGACAAATGTCGGATACAAAGTTGTTAGCATTCAAATCGAGTATGGAGTAAAAATGAAGTATTTAGCCCTAATTACAGGATGTTTATTATTAACTGGATGTGCAACAGGCTATCAAGCACATACTTGGTCTGGTGGTTACAAAGATAAAGAACTAGGCGAAAACAATTACATGGTTGAGTACTATGGGAATGGCACAACTTCAACCGAAATGCTTAAAACCTTTTGGAGTAAACGTGCTTCAGAATTGTGTCCTAATGGTTATGATGTTGTAAGTGAAGATAAAGGAAAAACGGATGGCGGTATTTTCCTTGGTGGTATCACTTCGATAGATCATCCTTGGTTAAAAGCCGAAATTCAGTGCAAATAAATGCTAATCGGGTAGCCGGAGGTCTCTAACCTCCAGCCCCCACACCACCCATCATGCGGGTCCGCAATGGGCGGTTCATCTCCCGTAATGAATATTGATCCAAATATCTCTCAATGACACTAAACCTTGTGACGCTAAATAGTCATTACCTAATGCAATGTTAATTCCTTTTGTTTTCGAGCTTCGACAAGGGCCTTTGCTGGTGATACCACAGGCTATGGCGAGTCGTTCGCTAACACCCAGCTTTATTAAACTGCGTACTTTCGTGCGTGGTTTACGCCATTGCCGCCAGTAGCACATTCTTATCCTACGGCGTATCCAATGATCTAAATCCACCGTTAACTGATAAGCGTTGGCTATTAGGTAATAGTGTCCCCAGCCACGTAAATACTGCGTGAGTTTATGAATCTGTAGGGTCATTGAGATCCCCCAGTTGCGGTTAGTGAGTTCTCTTACATTTGCTTTAAATTTCTTTAGCGCCTGTTGGTGGATCTGCACTTTAGCGTAGCGGAAGGTAAACCCAAGAAATTTCGAGCCTGATACTGGACCGACTCGACTTTTCGATTCATTCACTTTAAGTTTTAATCGCTGAGTGATAAACGCAGTAATGTCCCGTTGGATTATGAGCCCTTCGCTTTTCGTTTTTACTAAAATGATTATGTCATCAGCATAACGTGCAAACTTAAGCTGTTTGTAGGTTAACTTCTTATCTAATTCATCGAGTAAAATGTTGGAAAGTAAAGGGGATAATGGCCCACCTTGAGGGACTCCTTTGGTTGACTCAAACCACAGACCTGTTTCGCGCTCTGCTACCCCTGCTAACAGTGATAACAGTGATAACAGTGACACCCATCCTATTTTTTGCAGTTTAGTGAACGCTAGATTAGTTTACAATTGGAGTGGCTGTCTAATTTAATGTCTTTAATGTAACTTTAAGTCTCCGTGTCGAGGGTGAGATGAAGCTTTAAGTTAAAATTGGGGCTCAACAAAAGCCCCGATTTTAGTAATAATAAATATTACTTACTTATTTATTATTACTCTGAGAGTGTCTTAGTATCATCCGCAAAGAGACCCTTCCACTTACTTGGTATATAACTATCAATAACTTTTACTTCTGCGTTTAAGCTAGCTAATGAATCTTTTATTTTAACCATCGTAGTAGGGATATTCTGACTCGTATCTCCTGCAATAGAGCGAACTAAACTTTGGCTTAGTGCATTAACAGATATGCCACCAGTTTGTTGTTCAAAGGTCGTGTATACATCAACTTGAAACCCTTTTTGATATTGTACAACACATATGAAAAATGTCGTTCTTTCACTCCAACCACTTGCAGATTTATCTGACTTCATTGTAAGTAGAGGGTCTTTACACTGTGGGATTTTCATAGTTGCCCCGCCAGAGGCTTGTGATAAAGCAGAGAATCCACTTACTAGCCCACCTAATTGTGTATTTTCAAATGGGCTGACTAGCTCAAATCTTGAAGCCGTTTCTGGGAGTGATGAAGGTGGGATTCCTCGGTTGACTGAAAGACTACTCATACTACTTTGAGCAGTTTCAACAATAGTATCTAACAAATTATCTCTGATAGTAGCATCGCCTTTAACATCTATTACCATGTAGGCTTGTTCTGTTGTTCTTGTAGGGGTAGTGGAAGCACAGCCAGCTAAAACTAAAAAACTAAAAGCTAATATTATCTTATTTTTCACTAAATTTTCCTTTTAAATTTATCTTGTTCTTAAGTGGGTAACTTAAGAAAGACGATATTTTACAATCACCTAAGTGTAAATCAATATAATATTTAAATATTTGGTTTGTTTGCTTTAAAAGTGGTCAGATGAGTTGTTATTTGAACAAGTTTTACTACCCTAAAGCTGTTCTAAAAATGTAAATACGTTTAATTCTTACTTTAAGTATGATGAAAAAAGTTAAAAGCTAAAAGCTATAGGGGTCTAAAATTAAATTTATAGATTAATTTAGCTTGCGGGTTAAGCCGTCTTGGAAATAGAAGCTAATGTAGTAAGAGTAGAGGTAAGGTCTTTCTTTTTGCCTTTAGGTTTTATTATTGGTTATTTCATGCAAATTAATTCGGTATCACCAACATAAGCTTTGCATCTTCCTCAGTTGTAACAAACACATCTCTTAATCGCATTGCTGCCTCAGGGAATACGTGAGACTGCATAAATTCACCAATGCGGACTTTGATATTACGCGTAAACATTCAACAATC